>DAOOPV010000023.1:0-31004 GCA_035388405.1 Anaerolineaceae bacterium | reverse complement strand
TACACCAGCGCCAACAACACTCAGTGGTTGGATGTGGACGGCATCAACGCCATCATCAAACCGATCGAAGCAGAACTGGCAGCGGAAGTGAAGAAATAATGACCCGCCTTCTTATCACCGGCGCCAGCGGGATGCTGGGCGCAAACCTTGCCCTCCTTGCCCAAAATAGGGGCTACGAGGTTTTGGGCTGGACGAACTCCCGCCCCCTGGTTGACGCGCCATTTACCACCCACGCGGTGGACTTCAGCGATCAGCAAGCATTAGCGCAGGCCTTCAAGGCCGCCGAGCCAAACGCGCTGATCAACTGCGCTGCGCAAGCCAACGTGGACGCAGCCGAAAAACAGCCCGAACACGCATTTCGTATCAACGCCGAAGCCGCCGGAGAACTGGCACAGATGGCACGGGCAGCCAATGTGCCCATGATACAGGTTTCAACTGATGCCGTGTTCGATGGCACCCAGGGCGATTACAAAGAAAACGACGCCCCCAACCCACTGAATACCTATGCCAAAAGCAAGCTGGCAGGCGAGCAAGCCGTAGCGGAAGCAAACCCCGAGGCTGCCATCGCCCGCGTGGTCTTCTATGGTTGGTCTCTGACCGGCACACGCAGCCTGGCCGAGTTTTTCTACAACAACCTCTCAGCCGGCAAGCCTGTAAACGGCTTCACAGACATGTTTTTCTCACCGCTCTACGTTGGGCACCTGGCAGAAGCGCTTTTGGAAATGCTTGAAAAACGCTTATGCGGTATCTATCACGTGTATGCGCCAGAAAGCCTGAGCAAGTATGATTATGGAGTGCGGCTGGCGCACGAATTTGGGTTGGATGCTAGCTTGATCCGCCCAATTTCCGCGCTCAACTCCGACCTGCTCACCCGACGTTCGCTCAACCTGAGCATGAACACCGACAAACTCCAGGCTGCCCTTGGCAAGCCTTTGCAAAACCAGGCTGAAGGGCTGCGCGCCTTGCACGCTGACCTCGATTCTGGTCTGCGCCAAAAATTGCTTTCACTCAACCACTAATCGGAGGACACATGGAACTCAAAATTGGTAACACCCTGATTGGAGACAATCACCCCACGTGGTTCATCGCCGACATCGCCGCCAATCACGACGGCAACCTTGAGCGCGCTCTGCACCTCATCCATCTCGCTGCCGAATCCGGCGCGGATGCCGCCAAGTTCCAAAACTTTCGCGGACCTGAAATCGTCTCGGACTATGGCTTCAGCCACATGAACGCGCAGGTCTCGCACCAGGCTAAATGGAAAAAATCTGTCACCCAGGTTTATGACGAAGCCTCCGTACCATTCGACTGGACCCCGATCCTCAAGGAAGAATGCGACAAAGTGGGCATCACTTACTTCTCATCCCCCTACGACTTCGACGCCGTCGACATGCTTGACCCCTTCGTGCCGGCTTACAAAATTGGTTCGGGCGACATCACCTGGATCGAAGCCTGTTTGCACATGGCGCGCAAAGGCAAACCCGTCCTGCTCGCCACAGGTGCCTCCACCATTGGCGACGTGCAGCGGGCGGTTGACGCCATCCTGGCGGTGAACCCACGGCTGGTGCTGATGCAGTGCAACACCAACTACACTGCCGCCGACGGCAACTTTGACAACATCCACCTCAACGTCCTCAAGATCTACCGCCAGATGTGGCCGGACCTGATCCTGGGGCTCAGCGATCACACCCACGGGCATGCGACCGTTCTCGGAGCCGTGGCTCTGGGCGCGCGCGTGGTGGAGAAGCACTTCACCGATGACAACCACCGTGAAGGTCCCGACCATGCCTTCGCCATGAATCCGACCAGTTGGGCTGAGATGGTGACCGCCACACGCCAATTGGAACGCGCGATGGGCTCTGCCAACAAGACCATCGCGGAAAACGAGCACGACACGGTTGTGGTGCAGCGCCGCTGCCTGCGTGCCGCGCAGGATATCAAAGCTGGCCAGACGCTGACGCGCGAAATGATCGACGTTTTACGACCCGCCACGCCCGGCGCGATTATGCCTTATGATATCGAACTGGTCGTCGGACACATCGCCCGCCAGGATATCCCCTCCGGACAGGAACTGCGCTGGACGCAGCTTGGATAGGAACTGATGCGCATTTTGTACTTCACGCGTGCCGATTCTGTGCACGATCAACGGTTTTTGACAGCCCTGGCTGAAAGCGGGCACGAGGGTTTCGTGCTGCGCCTCAACCGAGGTGAATACCCTACGCCCAGCGGTATTACTGCCCTTGAGTGGAGTGGCACCAAAAACCATCTGACTGAAAATGACATCCCCCGCCTCACGCAGGAACTTGGCGAAGTGCTTAAGTCCGTTCAACCCGACCTGGTGCATGCCGGACCCTTGCAGGACCTGGCTTTCCTGGTGGCAAGAACCGGCTTCACTCCCCTGTTGAGCATGAGTTGGGGTTTTGACCTGATGCACGACGTGCTGGTGAGTCCGGATGCTGCCGAAAAAGCACGCTTCGCCCTCGGGCACTCCGCGCGCCTGATCACAGACGCCCAGTGCTCTGCCGCACAGGCGGTGCAACTGGGCTTTGACCCGGAGAAGATCTGCATTTTCCCCTGGGGGGTAGACCTGGCTCACTTCACGCCAACTGCTGCCCGCGTCCGCGGTACGGTCTGGCGCGAACGGTACGGCTGGGGCGATAAGCGCGTGTTGCTTTGCCTGCGCAGTTGGGAGCCCAATTACGGCGTGGATGTCTTGCTCAGAGCCTTCGTTGAAGCAGCCCAAAAGGATGACAGCCTGCGCCTGATTTTGCTCTCAGATGGTAGCCAGCATGAAGAGTTGCTTGCAATCCTGAAAGAAGGAAATGTGAACGACAAAGTCTTTTTGGGCGGACGTGTGCCCAACCAGGACTTGATCTCGTTTTTTGGAGCAGCAGATATTTATGTTACGCCGAGCCACGTGGATGGCTCGTCGGTTTCCCTGATGGAAGCCATGGCATGCGGTCTGCCTGTGATCGCATCCGACATCCCGGCAAATGCTGAGTGGATTGCCGAAGGGCAAACCGGCTGGCTGTTCACCGATGGAAACCATCACGCCCTGGCAGAGTTGCTCCTGCAAATCCCCTCGTTCAATTTATCCTCAGTCGGAAAGCGCGCACGCAAGGTTGCCGAAAAGCGCGCCGACTGGCGGCAAAATAAACAATTGTTGTTCCGTTGTTGGGAACAAGCCCTGACCTCTTCAAAAGGAGGGTCTCAATGAAAACCAGAATCCCACTAATACTCCTGGCGCTGACAATTCTGACCATGGCTTGCAGTCTGCCTTCCTTTGGCAAAAAAGACACGCCCATTCCCCCAACGCCCACCCCCGAGTCTAATATGCAGCTTTACTACGGCACCGGGATGCAGATCATGCTGCCAAATTCTTATGTCGCTGAAGATATCGACAGTGCTTTGCCGGCCATCATTGCCACCATCAAGGATTTTATCGGCGGCGAGTCCAGCCCGCTTTCAGGTCTGGTTGACAGCATCGAAGGCAACATCGGGTGGTATGGCTATGATGGCGATAACGCAGCAGTCTACCCCACCCGCTTGATCATCCTGCGCAACAAGGCTTTCTCCAAGTTGCCGATCAGCATGATCACCCTGGGGCTTGAGCAGGTCCTTGGCGGCGATTCTGCCCTGGTGGACAGCGACTCGATCAGACTTGGCGGTCGAGATGTCACCCGTATGAGTTATTCAAAGGACTCCAACGCCTGGGTTGCTTACCTATTCAAGGAGGGTGACTACCTTTGGATAACACTGTATATCACCACACCAGCCAATCTTGCTGCCGAAATGGACGACTACGAGATTAGCGTGGGCTCCATCCAGATCGATGCCGTCCAGCCGACACCCTAACGGAGAATCGTGAGCGAACCGAAGACTGTCGCAATTATCCAAGCCCGCATGAGCTCCTCGCGCCTGCCAGGCAAAGTTTTGCGCCTGGTGGGGAGCCAGCCCATGCTGGCACGCGTTCTGGCTCGCGCCAACCGGGCCGGCTTGGTGGATGAGGTCATGGTGGCAACCACCACGGACCCCAGCGATGAGCCAATTGCTGCATACTGCGAAACCAAGGGCATCGCCTGCTTCCGGGGGGACCTTTACGACGTGCTCGACCGCTATTACCAGGCTGCCAAGTTTAGCAGTGCGGATGTGGTCGTGAGGCTGACCGCAGATTGCCCGTTCATCGATCCGGAAGAGATTGATCGAACGATCACACATTTCCACCTGACCTGTGCCGATTTCACCGCAAACCGCCTGCCTCCGCCTTTCAGACGCACAACCGCGGTTGGCATGGATACGGAGGTCGTTGCATTTGCCGCGCTTGAACGTGCCTGGCAGGAAGCCGTTGAGCCGTTTGAACGCGAACACGTCATGCCTTACCTGTACGACATGCCCGGCCGCTTCAAGATCAGCGTCGCTGATTGGGAGAAAGACCTCAGTCACTTGCGCTTCACGGTCGATACTCCTGCGGATCTTGAGGTTGCCAACCAGGTATACGCCGAATTCGATGATCGCGATGATTTCACCCTCCAGGACCTGTTGGCTGCCAACGCGCAGCATCATGAATGGCAGGCGCAATTGGCTGGAGTGAAGCACAAAGACCTTTTTGAGGTCGATCACCGCGCCACAGGGCTGAACGAGGGGCAAACAGCAGAAAGAAACGAGCCTCCTCATGACGACTAATCAGCCCATATCTGAATTCCACTGCCCGCTGTGTGGAAAATCAAAAGCCAAAGTGCTTTCCGAGATGGACTCCTTCAGCTTCAAGGTCAGATACTATCTTTGCCAGACCTGCGGCTTCGTCTTCCAAAATCCGGGGGAGAGTGCGGCTGCGGACCCTGCCTTTTACGCAGAGACCTATCGCCAGCTTTACCAGGCAACCGAAGAGCCCACCGCCAAGGATCTGCGTCAGCAGCGACTGCGCGCGGAATACCAGCTCAGTCTGATGCAGAATCACGGTGTCTGCCGGCTTTGGCGCGCGCTGGATATTGGCGCTTCGTCCGGGACGTTGTTGCAAACCATCCAAGAGGCTTATGGGGGCGAGATGATTGGGGTGGAACCGGGCAACGCCTACCGCTCGCTGGCAGAAGCGAAGGGCTTCAAGGTTTATCCTTCCCTTGAGCAATTACAAGCCAATGAAACCGCCAGGTTCGACCTGGTGACCATCATGCATGTGCTCGAGCACCTCGAAGACCCACTTGACACATTGAGAAAGATCAAGACGGACCTGTTGGATGATCGCGGCTTTTTGTTGGTCGAAGTGCCCAACTTTTACGCGCACGAATCCTACGAATTGGCGCATTTGAACTGCTTTACCGAACACAGCCTGAGTGAAATGCTTAAACAGGCTGGTTACAAGGTCATGCATATGCGCAAACACGGCTACCCGCGGTCGGAAACGCTCGACCTCTACCTGAGCGTGCTTGCCCGACCGGAGAGTGAGACAAGTGAGCGTTTAGCGATCATCCCCGAAAGGAGCGTCGCTCTAAAACGCACGCTGGGCACGCTTAAACGGAATTTGCTGACCAAACTTATGCCGGGCAAAACCTGGCTGCCCCTGGAGGATGAAGTCTGATGCCCCCTGAACTGACCCTGTTTACGGCTCCCAAGCCCTTCACCAACCCACATATTGCCACGATACAGCGTAACGCGCTCCAAAGCTGGCAGGCATTGGGAGAGGAAGTACAAATTGCCCTGATCGGTTCTGACGAAGGGATTGCGGAAGCCGCCGCGGAGTTTGGCTTCCTGCATCTGCCGGATGTGCCCGTTAATTCGCTTGGCACGCCCCTCGTCAACGGCATCTTCAAGCTCGGTCGCGAGGCAAACCAAAGCCCGCTGCTGGCTTACGTCAACGCTGACATCATCCTCTTCCCGAACTTCCTGGAAGTAGCACAGCAAGTTGCCGCAAAACTGCCCAAGTTTCTCCTGGTTGGGCAGCGTTGGGATTTGGAAATTACGGAGCTTTTAAGCTTCGAGGGCGAGTGGGCTGAAACTCTGCGCAGGCGCACCTGGCGGGACGGTAAACTCCATGTCCGGGCTGGAAGTGATTACTTTGTCTTCCCACGCGCGTGTTTCAAGGACATTCCGAATTTCACGGTCGGACGCGCCGGCTGGGATAACTGGATGATCTTCAAAGCCAGGCAGGAAAATTGGCCGGTGGTGGACTGCACTTCCGACCTCGACATTATCCATCAAAAACACGATTACAGCCACCTGCCAAACGGCCAGCGTCATTACCGTCTCCCGGAAACAGGTGAAAACATTCGCCTGGCAGGCGGACGCCGTACCATTTTTGACCTCAATGATGCTTCGCATCGCCTGGTCCACGGCAGAATCGAAGCCACACCACGCGACTGGAAGGGCAAACTGCGCGAGTTCCAGAATCGCCCACTGCTCAAAAACAACAATATTGCGCTGACCCAACTGCTATTCACCCTGTTTCAGCCGAAGCGGGCCTGGGTTGAGTTCTGGAAAAACCGGGAGATGCAAAAAACTTTGCAGTCCTCCCGGGATTCGGCATCAAAATAGAGGAGTAGGCTATGCGAGTTGGGCAAAATCCTGCAAAAACACTTAAAGAAGTAGCAAAACCGAAGCGCATCACGGTTGCTGTGTTGAACTACATCCCGTTCATGAGCGGTTTCTTTGCCGAAACGTTTGATGTGCTCAAACTGTGCCTCGCCAGCATCTGGGAAAACACCGATCTGCCCTATGACCTGCTGGTATTCGACAACGCCTCTTGCCCCGAGGTGCGCCAATACCTGGTCGAGAAGCAGCAAGAGGGCAAGATCCAGCTCCTGATCCTCTCGGAAACCAACCTGGGTAAGGGCGGCGCCTGGAACATCATGCTGGCTGCAGCACCGGGGGAAGTGATCGCCTACACGGACAATGACTGCTATTTTTTCCCAGGCTGGCTTTCCAGCTCGCTGCAGGTGCTCGAGACCTACCCCAACGTAGGTATGGTTACTTCCCGTCCGATTGCCAATGACAACGCATACAATTCCAGCACAGTTTCCTGGGCTGAGAGCGAGCCAGAAGCAGAAATCCAGTTTGGTAAGTTCCTGAAATGGGAAGACTTTTTATCCTTCGTTTCCAGCCTCGGAGTAACTGAAGAAGATGCCCGGCAGCGTTATGCCGTGCTTGAAGATGCCGTTCTCACATATAAGGATGTGCCCGCCTACCTGGGGGCTATCCACTATCAGTTCCTGGCTTACAAGCGCGTTTTGCAGCAATTTCTGCCCTTCGATATGGATCGCCCTATGGGGCAGGTGCAGCTCCTGGACGGCATGGTCAATGATGCCGGTTATCTGCGACTGATGACTGCCGATCCGTACATTCAGAACATGAGCAACCAGGTTCCCGATTGGGTCAAGCAAGAAACTCCGAAAGCTGCCATCAAAGCGCCGGAGATGAAAAGCGGCTTTCAGCTGAAGAACCTGCGCATCATTAAGTGGCCTTTGATGCGGCTCTACGATTGGATCTTCAAAATCTACTGGAGAGAAGAATAGCTTCCCTTCAGCTACTGGAGAAACAGATGAAATTCTTGATTGCAGGCTTAGGTTCGATCGGCAGGCGCCACTTGCGCAATCTGCGCGCGCTTGGGCAGGAGGACATTCTCCTTTACCGCACCCATCAAGCCACCCTGCCGGACGCAGAGCTTGGCGTTTTTCCGACCTTTACAGAGCTAAGCCTCGCGCTTGCTAAAAAACCCGATGGCGTCATCATCGCCAACCCTACCGCGCTGCATTTGGAAGTGTCAATCGCTGCCGCTAAGGCTGGCGCGGCTCTGCTGATTGAAAAGCCGGTATCCGACAGCCTTGCCAGGCTTGACGAACTGCAATCTGCGCTTAAAGTCAGTGGTAAGCCCCTCATGGTGGGGTTCCACTTCCGTTTTCACCCGGTGCTGAACCAGGTAAAAGTCCTGTTGGAAAGCGGGCAGCTTGGCAAGCCGCTTTCGGCTCGCGCACATTGGGGTGAATATCTGCCGGGCTGGCACCCCTGGGAGGATTACCGCCGTTCTTACGCTGCCCGCGCGGACCTTGGCGGGGGCGTGGTGAACACGCTCTCGCATCCTTTGGATTATTTGCGCTGGCTCCTGGGAGAGGTTGAAAGCGTCAGCGCCTGGACAGGCAAGTTGAGCCAGCTTGAGCTGGACGTGGAAGATCACGCCGACATCCTGTTTCGTTTTACGGGCGGAGAGGCAGCCAGCGTGCACTTGGATTACTATCAGCGCCCACCTTCCCATACGCTCGAGATCACTTGCGAGGGTGGTCGGATCAGCTGGGATAATGCAAGCGGTGAAGCCCGGGTCTTCCACGCGCAGAGCGGTGCAACTGACGTGCTCGTGCCGCCAGAAGGTTTTGAGCGCAACCAGATGTTCCTTGATGAGATGGCAACCTTTGTGCGCCTTTGTCAGGGTGAAACACTGCCCCACTGTACGCTCGCGGACGGCATCCGGGTTCAGGAGCTTGTGCTGGCGGTCAAACAGTCCGCTGCGCAAGATGGCGCAATGGTCAGGCTTGCCTGATGGTAGAATTCAGACCACATCAACACGAGGAAACAATGAGTAATATCCTTGATAAATTTGACCTCCACGGCAGAACGGCTGTCGTCACTGGCGGAGCAGGGCTTTTGGGGCGGCAGTTTACACTGGCGCTTGCCCAGGCTGGTGCGAACGTCCTGGTGGCGGATCTGGCACAAACCGCGGCTGAAGCCCACGCCCTCGCTCTGCGTGAACAGGGTTTTCGGGCTGAAGGCATTGGCGTGGATGTCACCAACCCCAAATCCACCCAGGCGATGGCACAAGCCGCCCAGGAGATCTTTGGCAGCCTTGACATTTTGGTAAACAGCGCCGCGCTTGACCCTAAGTTTGACCCAATCAACGCCGGCGCGCAAGGCGCGAACGCATTTGAAAGCTATTCGCTCGATTCCTGGCGCAAGGCGCTGGATGTCAACCTGACGGGCATGTTCCTCGCCTCGCAGGCTGCTGTCCAACCCATGCTCGCGGCAGGTAAGGGAGTCATCATCAATATTTGCTCCATCTATGGGCTCGCAGGTCCGGATCAGCGGCTTTACGAACGTCCGGATGGCAGCCATGCTTATAAACCGGTCTATTACTCCGTCACAAAAGCCGGCGTGTTGGGTTTCACACGTTACCTGGCAGCCTATTATGCGGGCAAGAACATTCGCGTTAATGCCCTGACACCTGGCGGTGTTTACGCCGGGCACGACGAAACCTTCACATCGCAATACTCTGCCCGCACCATCCTGGGGCGTATGGCAAATACTGACGAAATGAGCGCCGCCATGCTCTTCTTGTGTTCGGACGCGAGCAGCTACATGACTGGCAGTAACCTGGTGGTTGATGGAGGGTGGACGGTATGGTAGAAAAACCCAAAGTGTTGGCACTGATCCCGGCACGCGGCGGCTCAAAGGGCATTCCCCGCAAAAACATTCGCGATTTCGCCGGCGCGCCGTTGATTGCCTACAGCATCGCCGCCGCCTTACAGGCAGACCTCGTCACCCGCGTGATCGTTTCGACCGATGATGAAGATATTTCGGCGGTTGCCCGCGAGTGGGGCGCCGAAACGCCCTTCTTGCGTCCCTCAGAATTCGCCCAGGATGACACCACCGATTTGCCCGTTTTCGAACATGCCCTGCGATGGCTGCGGGAAAACGAAAGCTATCAACCTGAGATTATCATCCAACTGCGTCCGACTTCACCAATCAGACCCGTTGGACTGCTTGATGAAGCCGTCAGGAAGTTGCTGGAGCACCCTGAAGCTGATTGTGTTCGTGGGGTAGTTCCGTCGGGTCAAAACCCCTTCAAGATGTGGCAAATAGGCGACGACGGTCAGCTCGAGCCCCTGCTAAGAGTCGCCGGGCTTAGCGAACCCTACAACGCACCCAGGCAAGCACTCCCTTCAACCTATTGGCAGACAGGGCATATTGACGCTATCCGCACCAACACAATTTTGAACAAGCACAGCCTGACGGGTGATGTGATCTTTCCGCTATTGATCGACCCACTGTACACGGTCGACATTGACACTATTGAGGATTTCCAAAACTCAGCCAGGCTGATCAGTGATCCACGCATCAAAGCGGTGGACCCACTCAAATGTCGCCGGACCTTTCCATTAAGAACAAGTCATTTAATCATGGATTTCGACGGCGTTCTCACGGATGATAAGGTCTACATCGACCAGGACGGTCGCGAAAGCGTGCGCTGCAGCCGTTCCGACGGATACGGGATCAGCTTACTTAAGGGAAAATCGGCCATTCAGCCAATGATTCTTTCCCGAGAGAGCAACCCCGTGGTCACTGCCCGGGCACAAAAGCTTGACATCGAGGTTTTCCAATCAGTTTTAAATAAAGACCAGGCGATCCAAACCTTGATTGATGAAAGAAATCTGAACCCAAAAGAAATTATCTACATCGGCAATGACCTGAACGACCTGGTGGTCTTGCCGCTTGTTGGGTACTTTGTTTGCCCGTCTGATGCCCACCCCCAGGTGCTAAGGCAGGCGGATCTGGTGCTCAACCATCCTGGCGGCAAAGGCGCGGTCCGGGAGATTATTGAAACAATTTTGGGAAGTAAACCTGTAATCCAAGAATTAACTAAATAAAGGAAGCAAAACAACGATGATCGATATCGAATTTTACATGAAGGTTGGCGAACTAAAAAAACGTCTGAAGGCTGGCGAACAATTATCAGAACCAGAACTTAAGGCGTTGCTTGAGAGTTATCGCAGTCCCAATCCGGTGGCATACAACATCGAAACCACCAATGCCTGCAACATGCGCTGCGAGATGTGCCCCCGCACAACCATGATGACCCGATCAGTCGAAACCATGGCTCCTGAACTTTTTAGAAAAGTAATTGATCAACTTTCGCCCTTCAGCCAGGAACAATTAGCTCGCTGGGAAGACTTTGCGGAGAGTTACTATGGTGTGCCCAGGAATGGCATGAGCGAGAATCACTTCTTCCTCTATGTCATTCCCCGTGTTATTGTCTTGCATGGTTATGGCGACCCTCTCTTGGATAAAAACATCCCCACTTACGTCAAATGGATGACTGAGCGAGGTCTTCAATCTTACTTCTCATGCAATCCAGCCAATATCAATATGAACCGCACGATTGAAACCTTCGAGAACGGTTTGGGTTTTGTGAAATATTCGATCGAAAGTGTCGACGATCTGCGCCACAAAAGTGTACGCGGCGATGCGTCCAACTTTACCGAAGCCTACCGCAATATCCTGCGTTTGCTGGAGCTGAAAGCCCAAAAGAATTTCAAGACCACTATCGTGATCACCATGATCAACCTGAACAAACCCTGGCAGCAGGACGAATATCAGAAATTGGTGGAAGCCTTTGAAGGGCTGGATGTTTATGTTTATCTCAAGAGCCAGGATCAAATGTGGTATGAAGATAACAAGCAATCCACCGCCTCCATCCATTGGCAGGAATTTTGCCAATTCCCCTGGTCATCCATGACGATCAAGTCGAATGGGGAATGTGCCCAGTGCGTCGAAGACTTTAACAATGAGATCATCCTGGGCGATGCCCGCACACAGAGTCTCTACGATATCTGGAATGGCGAAGCATACCAAAGCTTCCGAAATGACCACTTCAAGTTAACACGCGGCATTAAGTGCACAGAACAATGTGATATGCACTTGATCGGCAGCTATTTAGCTCAGTAAAGGAACATATGAGAGATTCAGTCAAAATTGGTGAACGAATTATTGGCGACGACCAGCCCACTTACATCGTTGGAGAAATTGGCATCAATCACAACGGCGATCTTGAGGTTGCCAAAAGCCTCATGCTGGCAGCGAAAGAAGCAGGGATTGATGCTGTAAAATTCCAAAAGCGAACCCCCGAGCTTTGTGTGCCGAAAGAACAACAAGGTCAGATGCGCGATACTCCCTGGGGATACATCACGTATCTTGACTACCGCTACAAGGTCGAATTTGATGAAGCTGCGTATAACGAAATCGATCGTTATGCCAAAGAATTGGACCTCGATTGGTTCGCTTCTTCCTGGGATATCCCTTCCATAGGTTTTATCGAAAGATTTAACCCGCCTGCCCATAAGATTCCGTCCGCTTTGCTGACTGACAAGGAACTTCTGCGGGCGTACCGAGCAACTGGCAAACCGATCATCCTTTCGACTGGCATGTCCACCATGGAACAGATCAAAGAAGCCGTCGACCTCTTAGGAGAAGAAAACCTAATTCTGTGCCACACCACAAGCTCCTATCCCTGCCCGCCGGAAGAATTGAACCTGCGCATGATCCAAACCCTGCGAGACAAGTTCAATTGCCCAATTGGATATTCCGGTCACGAGGTCGGGTTAGTCCCAACGGTTGTTGCTTCTGCGTTGGGCGCTTGCCTGGTGGAACGCCACATCACTCTCGACCGGGCTATGTGGGGCTCTGACCAAAGCGCTTCAGTGGAACCGCAAGGAATCGCTACATTGGTCAAGTATATTCGTGTGACCGAAAAGTCACTTGGTGACGGTGAGAAAAAAGTGTACGACAGCGAACAATCCTCTATCAAGAAACTAAGGCGGATCAGCCAGTAAGATGAAAACCTCATGGCTTATTGAGCGTGTGCGTCGGCGCGTTAAGCTCGAGGCGGCACATCGTGACAATGATCGTCGCTTTGTCGCTTTATCGAGCCTGGTAGCTGCCAATTCACCGGAAAGAACCGCTTTGCCAGTGATTTTTTTTGATGTCTCCACGCGCCTGACTGGCACCAGCCTGAACGCGGCTTTTGCTGCTCTGAGCGCATGGTCGCTTGAGCTTAAGGGCGTACGCGTGATCCACTTTGTGTGTCAGCAGGGTTTGGCTCCCTGCGTTTTTGGCACGAAGCGAAACGCGATGCACCAGAATCCGCCGTGCAAAGGATGCACGCGGCAGTCCGAAGCGCTTTTTGGGCAGTCAGAGGTTGTGGCTCTCGGGTTTGATGCTGAGGCGTTGCCCCAGGGGTTGCTTGAACCCCTTTCACTCGACGAGTTAAGCCGTTTTACTTATGCTGGCTTGCCTCTGGGTGAGATTGCCTTGCCCTCGATGCGCTGGATCCTGCGCAGGCATCACTTGATTGACGATGAGCTGACACGCTCGTTGTTCAGGAACTACATCCGTTCAGCATATTCATTGGCGTTGCAGTTTGAAGCGCTGGTTTTGGAGTCGCAACCTCAAACGGTGGTGGTCTTCAACGGTATGCAGTATCCTGAAGCAACCGCCCGCTGGGTGGCGCGCAAGCACGGCGTCCGTGTCATCAGCCACGAAGTTGGCATGCTACCTTTTAGTGCCTATTTCACTGAGGGCGATGCCACCGCTTACGATCTCGACATCCCTGCGGACTTCCAATTGAACGAAGCGCAAAATAAACGCCTGGATGGCTATCTGAGCAAACGCTTCAAAGGTGATTTCCACATGGCTGGGGTCAAGTTCTGGCCGGAAATGAGTGAGCTCAAACCGGATTTCGTGCAAAAAGCCGCCAACTTCAAGCAGATGGTACCAATCTTTACCAACGTCATCTTCGACACCAGCCAACCGCACGCCAATGTGGTCTTTGAAGACATGTTCACCTGGCTCGATTCCCTGCTTATCACCGCTCGGTCACATCCCGACACGTTGTTTGTCATTCGTGCCCACCCGGACGAAGCCCGCGTTGGCAAGGCAAGCGAGGAATCGGTGGCAGAGTGGGCGGAAGCACGCGGCGTGAGGGACATCCCCAACCTGCACTTCATCCCACCCCAGGAATATGTCAACTCCTACGACCTGATCCGCATGGCGAAATTCGTACTGATCTACAACTCCACGATTGGGTTGGAAGCTTCCATTCTCGGCGCCGCAGTGCTTTCGGCTGGCAAAGCGCGTTTCACTGCATCCGATGTGGTCTGGCTGCCGGAAACAAAAGCCGCCTACCAGGACAAACTCGACGCCTTGTTAGGGACAGACAACGTTGATGTGCCGTCCCACTTCAAACATAACGCGCGCCGTTTTCTCTACTGGCAGCTTTACCACTCCTCGCTCAGCTTCGAAGACTTTTTGGAGCCGGATGGCGTCTGGGCGGGATATGTGACCCTTAAAGATTTCCCCTGGCAGGCGCTGCTGCCCGAAAACTCGGCTACATTGCAGACGATCCATGACGGCATCCTGCACGGCGGGAATTTTATGCTCAAGGAGGACCCCCAATGAACCTCGAAACAATCGTTGCCTTGTTACCCATGCGCCACGATTCCAAACGTGTGCCCGGGAAGAACTACCGCCCCATGTGCGGCAAACCGCTCTACGCCCACATCATCGAGACCCTCCTGAGCGTTGAGTTGATCAGCCAGGTGGTGGTGGACACGGACTCCCCACCAGTCATTGAGGGGCTCGCGCGGGATTATCCGCAGGTGAAGGTGCTGCTGCGCCCGGATGAACTGCGCGCCGATACCACCCCCACCAACGAGATCCTGGTTTACGACACTGCCCAGGTGCCCGCCGATCTCTACCTGCAGACCCACAGCACCAATCCGCTGCTCAAAGCCGAAACGATCCGGCGCGCCATCGAGCAACTGCGCCAGTCCTACCCGGAGTACGATTCCCTTTTTGGCGTCACCCGCCTGCAAACCCGCCTGTGGGACGAACTCGGGCGTGCGGTAAACCACAACCCTGCGGTGCTCTTGCGCACGCAGGACCTTCCCCCAATTTACGAAGAAAATTCTTGCATCTACCTTTTCACACGTGAAACCTTGATCTCAAAGCGCAACCGTCTGGGTGAGAGACCGATGATGTTTGAGATTGACGCCCGCGAAGCCACGGACATTGACGTGGAGCTGGATTTTGTCATCGCTGAGACGCTGATGGCTCACAAAAATAAACCATGAGGTTGTTCGAATGAAGAACGTATTAGTTTCTGCCCCATACATGCTGCCTTTCATGGACCGCTTTGGTCCTGTCCTGGAGTATTTCGGTATCCACCCCATCATCCCAGAAGTCCATGAACGCCTTGAAGCAGAGGAAATCTTGCGCTATGCCGGTCAGTTCGAGGGCGCCATCTGCGGCGACGACCGCTACAACGCCGATGTCATCAAAGCCTGTCTGCCCGCTCTGAAAGTGATTTCCAAGTGGGGCACCGGCATCGACTCGATCGACAAAGTGGCTGCTGAAGCCATGGGCGTGCGCGTGATGAACACCCCCAACGCCTTCACTGTGCCTGTATCTGAAAGCGTGTTGAACAGCATGCTCAACTTTGCCCGCCTGCAGCCCTGGATGGATCGCGCCATGAAGCATGGCGTCTGGGACAAAATCCCGGGGCATACTCTTAGCGAATCGACCATTGGTGTTATTGGTGTGGGCAATTGCGGCAAGGCCGTCCTGAGAAGGGCGCGCGCCTTCGGCATGGAGCTGCTGGGGAATGATATTGTTGAGATCGCGCCTGACTTCCTGGTGGAAAACGGCGTGGAGATGACCACCCTGGAGGATCTGCTCCAGCGGGCGGACTACATCAGCCTCAACACCACCCTGACCCCATCGGCTTACCATCTGATCAATGCGGAAACCCTGCGCCTGGTCAAACCCAACGCGGTGCTGATCAACACCTCGCGCGGACCAGTGGTGCATGAAGCTGCGCTGGTTGAGGCATTGCAGCAAGGTCTGCTGCGAGGCGCGGCGCTGGATGTGTTTGAGCAGGAACCTTTGCCATTGGACAGCCCGCTGCTGCAGATGGATAACGTCATGCTTTCGCCCCACAACACCAACAGCAGCCTATTCTACTGGGAACGCGTCCACTGGAACACCCTGCGCAATTTGCTGATCGGGCTTGATATTCCCGTGGGCGACATCGCCAGCCTCAAAGCGCTCGAAAAAAGCGCATAATTCTGACAGAAGAGGACTTACCATGAGCGATTCAAAGAAAACCATCCTGATCACCGGCGCCGCTGGCGGCGTGGGGCGGGCGACCGTGAAGCATTTCCACGAACGCGGCTTCCAGGTGATCGGCGTTGACCGCCAGAGTGTTTACCCGGAATTTCCTGAGTATGGGCTGTTCATCCAGGCAGACATTTCCATTCCTGAGAACCTTGAGAAGATTTTCGTCCAGGCAACCCAATACACGCCCTCTCTGGACGTGCTGGTGAACAATGCCGGTTTCCAGGTGACCAAACCCCTGGTTGAGACGACGGTTGAAGAGTGGGACATGGTGATGGCATCCAACCTGCGCTCGGTCTTCCTGGGCTCCAAGCTGGCTTACCCGCTGTTAAAAGCAGAAGGCGGAGGCGCAATCGTGAACGTCTCATCGGTGCATGCCGTGGCTACCAGCGCTAACATCGCAGCTTATGCCGCCAGCAAAGGCGGACTTCTTGCCCTAACTCGCGCCATGGCGATTGAATTCGCGCCGGATAACATCCGCGTTAATGCCGTGCTGCCCGGGGCGGTCGACACGCCCATGCTGCGCGCCGGTTTCCACCGCGGACGAGATGATGAGGCTTCCGAAGAGAGCCAACTAGCAGCCCTGGCAGCCAAAACCGTCAACGGACGCGTTGCGCTGCCCGAAGAAATCGCTTCCGTGATCTACTTCCTGGCAGATGGAGCCCAGTCCAGCTTTATCACCGGTCAGGGCCTACTGGCTGATGGCGGAGCCACCTGCCGCCTGAGCACTGAGTGAGCATGAGTCAGCCAAACCCAAACCCCGAAGTGTCTGCCCTGGGCCGCCTTGCCCGCAATGGCTACGACTTTCTCAAGCGCATTCCTGAGCTGCCCTCGGCTTACCTGCACCCCTGGCGGCGCGAATCCCGCCGCAGGCTGGCACAGTTGAAGGATAGCCATAAGGGTGAACGCTGTTTCATCGTCGGCAACGGTCCTTCCCTAAAATACACAGACCTCAGCCTGCTCAGGAACGAGTTCGCCATCGGTATGAACCGGGTCTTTTTGGCGTCCGAGGAGCTTGGTTTCACCCCGAGCTGCCTGGTTTGCGTCAATGACTTGGTGGTGGAACAATCCGTGCCCGAGTTCAACGCCCTGCAGATGCCCAAGTTTTTCTCCTGGCGCGCCAGCAAGTGGCTGCAGATGGACGACTGGATGCACTTTATCTACACCACCTACACCACCCCAAAATTTACAACTGATGTACGCAACCGGGTCTGGGAAGGCGCCACGGTAACCAACGTTTGCCTGCAGCTTGCCTACCATATGGGCTTTAAGGAAGTGATCCTGATCGGCGTCGACCACAGCTTCGCCACCAAAGGCAAACCCAACACCACCGTGCAATCTGAGGGCGATGACCCCAACCATTTCTCGGCAGCCTACTTTGGCAAGGGCTTCCGCTGGCAACTGCCCGACCTGGAAACCTCCGAAATGGGCTACCGCATGGCTCGCCAGGCTTACGAAAAAGCCGGCAGGCGCGTGTTGGACGCGACCGTAGGCGGTAAGCTGGAAATCTTCGAGAAGGTAAAATACGACAGTTTGTTTGGGTAGGAAGCGATCGATTGCGCCGGTCTCCTGACCGAGCGCCCGATCTCACCGAAGGTGTCCATTGCGACTCCATTACTGTGACGCAGCCAGAATACTACTGCCTCAACTTCATATATAATTCAACTATGCCCACCCAACCACTGGTCTCCGTTGTCACCCCTTCTTTCAACCAGGCTGCCTTCCTCGAGCAGACAATTCGCTCTGTTCTGGATCAAGACTATCCCAATATCGAATACTGGGTCATCGATGGCGGCTCGACGGACGAGAGTGTTGACATTATCCGGAAATACGGGTCAAGGCTCGCGGGCTGGGTTTCTGAAAAGGACAGGGGTCAGGCAGACGGTGTCAACAAGGGTCTTGCCAAAGCCACAGGAGAGATCGTTGGCTGGCTCAATTCAGACGACCTTTATTACCCAGGGGCGATTGCCGGCGCGGTGGAAGCCTTTTGCCTGCACCCTGAAGCTTCCTTTGTTTTCAGCGATGTCGAGTCAATCGACGAGCACGGCAGCGCCTTCAATCTGATGCGCTATGGCGATTGGAAGCTACCGGAACTCATGACCTTCCATATTATTGGTCAGCCCGGGGTGTTCATGCGCCGCGCGGTGCTGGAGCAGGCCGGCTACCTGGACCCCAGCTACAACTATCTGCTCGATGTGCAGCTTTGGCTCAGAATGGCTGCCATTGCTGAGCCGCTTTACGTGCCTGGAACCGTTTGGGCGGCAGCCCGCATCCACTCGGACGCCAAGAACGTTGCCCATGCCCAGAAATTTGGCGCGGAAGCTTTCCGCCTTGCCAAATGGTTGTGTGAAGATGAGCGTTTTTACCCGCTTTCAAGCCAATTGTTCAACAAAATCTGGGCGGGAGCGCACCGCCTGAACGCCTTCTACCTGGTGGAAGCCGGTCAGTTCAAGCCTGCCTTGCGATCGTACGCGAAAATGCTGCGCCTGGCGCCAGCTTCCTCAAAGGGCACGCTCAAACGCATGGGCTATGCCGCCCTGGGCGCGCTTGGCGCGCAGAACCTAAAGCAGCGTTACGCCAACTGGCGCTTGAAACACTATCAAAAACGACTGGAAGAATAATTTTTGCACTCCAGCAGGGTTGCCCACTTCGACAAAATTGTAGGGTGGGTTGGCGTCTGGGAGCATGGGAATTTGGAGTGCGTTTTAAAGCCAACCCACCATAACATGGGTAAAGTGGTCCTTTAACTGCCTCACAATGAGCTATAACAATGTTGTGAATGGTGGGTTTGCTATAGAAAAGCTCTGGTGGGTAAAGATTGTCTGACGCCAACCCACCCTACCGCTCCTCGAATTAATTAATTCAATTGTGGGCTAGGGTTCTCGTCTTCAGTGTTGAACTTGACTATCCTATCTACAACTACAGAGAGATGGGATTAAAGGGCTTGGGTATCTCGAATACAACACTTGATCTATAATAAGGTTATGTACTCTCAGCCTCTGGTCTCCATCATCACCCCTTCCTTCAACCAGGCGCGTTTCCTCGAGCAAACCATGCGCAGCGTGCTCGAGCAGGACTACCCGAACATCGAATACATTGTCATTGATGGCGGCTCCAGCGACGGCAGCCTGGAAATCATCCAAAAATTTGCCGATCGCCTGGCATATTGGCAAAGTCAGAAAGATAAGGGGCAGACCGATGCCATCAACCAGGGCTTCGCGCGTACCACGGGCGAGATCCTGGCCTGGCTCAACTCCGATGACATCCTCTATCCGGGTGCCGTCAGCGCGGCCGTTCGGCAGTTGCAGGAGCACCCCGAGGTTGGTATGGTTTACGGCGATTGCCACTGGATCAACGCGGAAGGTGAAATTATCGGTAATTTCCCGGCTGCCCAAACAGACCTGAAAAAGCTCCGCCGCGGCTACGTGCACATCCCGCAGCAAACTGCTTTCTTCCGCGCGGACCTCTGGCTCAAAGTGGGACCGCTGGACGACAGTTTTTACTTTGCCATGGATTATGACCTCTGGACGCGCCTGGCTGAACAAGCCCCGCTGCTCTACGTGCCCGGGTTTAGGGCGGCATTCCGCCTGCACGAAGGCGCCAAATCCATCGCCGCGGATGACCGCTGCTGGCCTGAGATGCTACGGGTACACTACCGCGACGGGGGAAAGAAAGTTTCCCTGTTGACCCTGAAGTATACGATGCGCAAACTGGTGCAGCCGTTGTGGATCTGGCTGCGCAAGCGCCGGCTTCACTTAGAGTAATAACAAGGAGGTAGAGGTGGGAATTCGGAAAAAATTAGCTACTGCTTTCAAAATTTTTAAGCAAAAAGGGCTCGTGGGGCTCTGGCATACCATCCGGCAAAAGGTTCTGGCTCTCACTTGTACCAACGAGAATGAAATTGTTTTCGAAATTCTTCAGGACTCTGCCACAACCGGCGTTATGTGTGATGTTGGAGCGCATTACGGATATTGCCTGATCCCCTTCGCAAAAGCCGGGTGGCGGGTGTTTGCCTTTGAGCCTGACCCTGAAAATCGCTTACAGTTGCTGGATAACACGCGGATGTATCCAAGTGTTCAGGTTGATGGTCGTGCCGTTTCTTATAAAGTGGAGGAATCGATCCCATTTTTTACCTCTAAGGAATCCAGTGGGGTGGGCAGCCTTTCTGCCTTTCTTCCCAGTCATGAGCAAGCTTACACGGTGAGCACAACCACTCTTGATGTGTTTTTCCTGGAACAGGGTTTGGAAGTCGTAGATTATCTCAAAATCGACACGGAAGGATTCGATCTGATGGTTTTAAAGGGGGTGGGGTGGGAGAAAATTAAGCCAAGAGTCATCCTGTGTGAATTTGAGGATGCAAAAACACAAAAACTGGGGTACTCGTACACCACCATGGCTGATTACCTGGTTGGTAAAGGTTATCATGTGCTCGTTTCAGAGTGGCGCCCGATCGTGAAATATGGTGAGCAGCATTCCTGGAGGGGTTACTTTACCTATCCACATAAATTACATGACGATAAAGCCTGGGGCAACCTGATTTCCACCAACGACGACGAGATATTTCAGAAACTTATAAAAAAATGTAAAACAAAATCCCGAAAATCATGTAATCCGCCAAAATCGGGCGTTTGCCATTAGGAAGAACTTCGGGTTATCAGCGGGCAGGAGTTGCAGGTTGCCAATTCACCAGGAACAGCCCAACCACCGCCACAACTAATCCGATCATTCCAATCAGTGAAACACTTTCCCCCAGGAAGATCCACGCCAGGAGCGTGATCTGGATCAGCATGGAGTTGTTGATCATGCTCGATTCCATCGCCGTTAGTGACTGAAGCGTGCGGTTCCAAATCCAAAAAGCCAGGGCAGTGTTGAGGCCCGCGATCAACAGCAATAGCAGCCAATCCATCAGATCCAACCGCAGAAGCCCTTGGAAGACCACAACCCCTCCCAGCAGCACCACCGCGCCAATGCCCATGCTGATGCCCGTCACCACCATTGGGTCCAGCCGCTGAGAGCGGTTCACGCCCCGTCCCATCACCGCGGCCACTGAATTGGCGATCATCGTAAACAGCGCCAGCCCCATCCCGAGCGCGCTCTTCGGTAATGTGGTCGCTGGCAGGAAGTAAACCAGGACACCGGCGAGGAAGATTGCCATCCCGCTCCATTGCAGGCGCGAGACCGATTCCTTCAGGAAGATCAAGCCCAAAACAGCCACCAATGGACCCGTAAAACTCATCAGCAGGCTCATTGTGATCGCGTCCAGGTGAACCAGGGTCAAAAACGCTCCGCCTTGCGTGATCGTGTAGTAAACCAGCCCCAGGATCACCAGGTAGCGCCAGTCAAAAGAACTCAGCTGCTTCACCTCACCCCGGCGTTTGAGCAAGCCCGGCAGCAGGATCAGGAAAGCCAGCATGTAGCGGATGCCGGTAAAAGCCAACGGCGGCACATCCACCAGGAACTTCTTAATCAGGATGATGGAACTGGACCAAAGCATGGTCACAAACAGGGCTAAAAGTATGGCTTTTCCGCGGGAATAAGGGGACATTGGATGTTTTCCTCCCGGGATTATAACATGTTGAAAATGATCAGGAAGGCTTGAATTCGCTTTCTCTCGACACCCTAGCCTGAGATAATTCTGGATCCCAGTTGCATCGATTAACAAAAATGGACGAGTGTGATATATTTAGTTGCGTTCTTGGGACTAAATCGAGACGGTAAAACGTTTGGAATTTCGGCAAGAATACACGTCACGTTAGTTACAACATTAAAGCTGAATAATGAAAGAGGAGGAATATCATGACTCTCATTACATGTCCAGAATGTGGTCAAAAAGTATCCGATAAAGCGACAGTGTGTCCTAGATATGCAAATCCTATGACAGCTACATCTTCTTCAGGATATGTTCGCATCAAACTGACCACCACTAAACGTTCTCTATTAGGTGATAGACAGAAAGCATCAGTAGAAACATTAAATGGAAAAACCCTTTGGGAGGGTTATGTTGGTGATATAGCAGAACTTCATGTTGATGCGCCAACTTATGTAGAAGTGAAGTATCATTTGAGCGCAATGTACTATGGTGGTTCATGTACTGGCCTTATTGATCCTGTAAAAGGGAAAAAATATATTGTTCAAGTTCGCAAAGGTCTTCTTAAGACTTTGTTGTCGCTTCAAATGGTTGATGTTATTGAGAGCGATTAATCCATATTCCTGATTAATTACAAATTAACTGATGATCAGCTCTACTAACAGTTGATGATCAGTTATATTGTGAATTTACTTTTCCATTTTTGTCAAACGGATTTTTGACAATTATCTCCGATACCACGATGCTATTCAGTCACAGAATAATTTCCTTATCAGGAAATCCTGCATTTGGGTTCTTTAGATAAATAATCCATAAAAATTTTCCATTTCTACGGCGTTATTGCTCCTAAGCTTAAGCTAATTATGGAAAACTATGCCTATGGTGCAAAACTTCATCGTGAGATGGCTGGATTGACTGGAAACGGCGCTATCAAGCAGGCGTGGACACAACGTGATTACTGCATCAGCGTGGATGTTGACGCTTACGATTCAGTCTTCGAAAGCGGAACTGCACCTGGCGTGGAATATCTGCTGACCAGTATCCTCAAGCGCGTGGACAATGCAGTTTACGACACGATAGTGGCGCACGTGAATGACACCTTCACACCCGGGACGTACACTTATAATGTTGAAAACGGCGGTGTCGGGTTGGCTCCCTATCATTATACCGAACCGGAAATTCCTCCAGAAGTGATTACTTATCTTGAGAGTGTAGCAGCTGGAATAGCCGATGGCACCGTGGACGTCTGGCAGCCGTTCTTCACAAACTTTGTTTATCTGCCTGTGCTATTACGCTAAAACATTGACTTTGGACATAGAAAGAGGTCGACTAAAAATCGACCTCTTGAACACTTCTATACTTATTAGTCCTTATCAAGTTGCGGCATCTGACTAATATTTATTTCTCAAGCTCCCAAATAAGCTTTAACCACGCTGTCGTTCTTGAGCAGGTCATCACCATTTCCTTCAATGGTAATGGTGCCGGTCTCAATCACATAAGCCCGGTTTGAAACTGCCAGGGCCATCTGGGCATTCTGCTCTACCAGTAGAATACTGGTGCCCTGCTCGTTGATGGTTTGAATGATCTCAAATATCTGTTCCACCAATAGTGGCGCAAGCCCCATGGAAGGTTCGTCCAGCAGCAGCAGCTTGGGATGAGACATCAAGCCTCTCGCGATGGTGAGCATTTGCTGCTCTCCTCCGGAAAGCGTCCCGCCGAGTTGGTTCTTTCTCTCGGCAAGCCGCGGAAAACGCTCAAACATTGCCTGGATGTCCCGGATAATTTGAACTTTATCATTGACCGTAAAAGCCCCCATGTACAAGTTCTCAAGGACCGTCATACGCGCGAAAATTTTCCGCCCTTCAGGCACATGCACGATACCCAACTTGACAATATCCTGGGCTGGTTTGACGGTAATGTTCTCACCGTTAAATTCGATGCTGCCTTCACGCGGATGCATAATTCCGGAAATGGTCTTCAGGGTGGTGGACTTTCCAGCGCCATTAGCACCAATCAGGGCAACAATCTCACCCTGGTTCAGATAAAAACTGATACCTCTCAGCGCCTGGATGACACCATAATAAACATTCAGATTTTTAACGGTTAGCATGCGCTATTCTCTTTCTCGCCTGGTATTTTTCAGTCAACTGACCGCCGCCCGCGCCCAAATAGGCTTCAATTACCTTTGGGTTGGATTGGATCTCTTCAGGAAGTCCTTCCGCGATTTTGATCCCGTAGTCCAAAACTGAAATTTGGTCTGAGATCTCCATCACCACTTTCATGTCATGTTCGATCAACAGGATCGTCAGGTTGAGTTCATCCCGCAACCTACGGATAAAATCCGTCAGGGATTTCGACTCAGACGGGTTCATGCCGGCAGTGGGCTCATCCAGCAGCAGCAATCGCGGTTTGCTTGCCAGGGCACGGGCAATTTCAAGTTTGCGCTGTTCCCCATAAGGCAAATTCCGCGCCAGGAAGTTTTCTCTGCCGTGCAACCCCACGTAATCAAGCAGCCTGAAGCTGTTTGCCAGGGCTTCAGCCTCTTCAGTTTTTGCCCCCCGGGTGCGAAGGATTGCCTGCATCCAGTTAGCGTTTAAGCGTGTTTCGTGCCCTATCAGGATATTCTCGATTGCGGTCAAATTGCCAAACAAACGCACGTTTTGATATGTTCGAGCGATGCCTAACCCGGCAATCACATTGGTCTGCAGCCCTTGGATGGGCGTGTCGTAGAAGCTGATCTGCCCTTTCTCAGGAGAATAGTATCCGGAGATACAGTTGAACAGGGTGGTCTTCCCCGCGCCATTGGGGCCGATAATGCTGGCGATGGCATTCTCAGGAACGCGGAAACTCACATCATTGACGGCAGTGAGACCGCCAAAAATTTTGCTGACACCAATAGTTTCGATGCAGGTTGTCATTTTAGGCTTCCTTTTCAGCTTTCTCCTGCGGATCTTCGACCGTCGGATTTTTCATGCGCGGACGCCTGGCAGGGAGGAAACCTTCCGGTCTGATCAACATCATCATCACCAGCAAAGCGCCAAACGCCAGCATGCGAAAATTGCTGACTTCGCGCAAGATTTCCGGCAGCCCTTTCAGCGCAAGTGCGCCGATGATAATGCCGGGAATGTTGCCCACGCCACCAACGATCATCAAACAAATCACGTTGATCGAAACCAAAAGGATGTGGTCTTCGGGACCGGTGAATTGATTGCGTGAAGCAAACAGCACCCCAGCCAGCCCAGCAACAGCCGCGCTGAGCGTTAGGGCCAGCAGTTTTGATGAGAAGGTGTTGATACCAGTGGCTTTGGCAACCGTCTGGTCTTCGCGGATGGCTTCCCAGGCTCTGCCTGTGCGGGACCGCTGAAGCCGGTTAGCCACGAACGCAATCAGGATCACCAACAAGAATATGAGGTAAACAAAATTCACATCACTGTTAAAGTCCATGCCAAAAAGTGTTGGACCTCCAATGTCCCTGATACCTCGCGGTCCCCCGGTAAACGAAGTGAGCAGGTCGCTTTTGAGCAGGATGCGCACGATTTCAGCAAAACCCAACGTCACGATAGCCAGGTAATCGCCGCGTAGATTTAAGATTGGCAGACCAATCAGAAAACCCACCAAAGCAGAAACTGCCACGGCGATCAGCAGCGCCAGCCAAAAATTCATCATGATGCCGTGCGGGTCGGGCGCGGTCAGCAGAGCAAAGGTGTAGGCACCGATGCCGAAGAAAGAGACATAGCCAATCACCAGTTGCCCAGTCCAGCCTGTGATGAGGTTCAAACCGATCCCCAGGAGGATGTAAATGCCCACCGTTCCAAGCACGTAATTCCAGTAAGACCCCCATACCCTGGGCAGGAAGACAAACAAAGCTAAAGCCCCAACTAAAGCAATATAACGCGCAATGGGGTGCTTCAGGAAACTGAAGATCCGGTTCAGCTTGATTGCTTCCATTTTAATTGAAACCGTTCTATCAACCTTATCAGCGAGACGCCTGTTCCACACAAAATGCAACAAAGCGCCCAACACTGTGGCAATCGTCATCAACGCGAACAATGCCAGGGCGGATTGAGTGGGCTCGGACATGTTCAGCATGAGCATTTTGATGGATGCGGGCGAGACTGCCACGAGGTAGTTGCGCACATCCACTCCCACTTTGACATAATTGCCGAAAATCAATGCCAACAAGGCGGTCATCAAGCCCAATACCCCGCCATTTACCAGGGCTGGGAGGATCACCTGGGACATGCGTTCGGGATTTTGCTTTTTTGCGCTGCTAGATCCCGACCAGATTGCCATTAAAGCCAGGAATAAGATGACATAGCCAAGCTTGGGCAGGGTATTCGTCGCAACCGGGTCTCCGAGAAGTTTCGAAAGCAGTCCCGCGCCGGTTTCAATGAAGCCGATCAAGAACAGGAAGACCAGGATGATCCCAAAAACCAGGCCAGAGGTAAAACCGGAAACAAGATTTACCTTTCTCATAGTTTCTCCTCTGTCAGTTTCTCGCCCAGGATGCCTGACGGGCGGATGATCAGAACAACAATCAGGGTCACAAACGCGATGACATCTTTGAGTTGGAAGTCGATCCCAAATAAAGCCGGACCCATCGACTCAATCACACCCAGGGTAATCCCTCCCAACATTGCCCCCGGAATATTGCCCACACCGCCCAAAACGGCAGCCGTGAAAGCCTTAATGCCAGGCAGGGAACCCGTGATGTGATTGACGAGACCCATATGGATGCCCCACATGACGCCCGAAGCGCCTGCCAGGATACCGCTGATGATAAAGGTCTGGCTGACCACGCGATTGACGTCCACGCCCATCAGAGCGGCGCTGTCCTGGTCCTGCGCTACGGCGCGCATTGATCTGCCTAATTTTGTTTTTTGCACCAGGATGTACAGTCCGATCATGAGTAGGGCTGAGAGGATCAAGGAAAACGCTCCGGTGTATGAAATGAGCACAGGCTTACCCGCCAGCTGGATGGTCCAACCAGCAGTTCGGTCCAGGATTGCGGGGTTGACGATGTTTTTTCGTTGAGGACCGAACAAAAGCATGGCCGCATTCTGCAAAAAGATCGAAGCGCCAATGGCGGTGATCAGAAGGATCAACCTCGGCGCGTGCCTGAGGGGTCGGTAAGCAATTTTTTCAAGGAAGTAGCCAGAAAAGCCAGAAACCGTCATGCCAACCAGGAAAGCAAGCACAATGGATATGAGCGGATGAGCGTTCAGAAATACAAGGTCCGGATTGCCTGCGATAGGCGCGGGAATAAAACGCAAGATCTCAAAAACGAAGTAACAACAAAAAGCGCCGATCATCATTACTTCGCCATGCGCAAAATTAATCATAAACATAATGCCATAAACTAGGGTATACCCGATCGCTATCAAGGCATACATCCCACCTAAAATTAAACCGGAGAGTGCAAATCTGAGCCATGTGTCTGGGGTAAATGCCTGCTGCACAAAGAGAACCTGGTAAACACGCCATGTCAGGAAAAGTGCCAAAGCAATACCCACAGCCCAGCGGGCATATTTTCCTATTAAAAGCAGAGTGCGCAAGGCATTTTTATTTAGCTTTTTCATGCATGCAATTCCTTTTTCAGCTAATAACTTTTAAAGCCATAAAAAGTGATAATGCCTCGAGGAAGAGACTGATTGAATCTCTTCCTCGAATTTTTATTAAAAAAAACTACTCAACCACTACCCATTCGCCGTCTTTGACATTGTAGATGATCGGGCCGGAAGCATTGCACTCACCAGTTGCCTGGCAGGAAATCGTACCCGCAACACCCTGGAAATCCTTGACGTTACGAACAGCATCCACCAGGGCACCCCTGGGAATGTAGAGCGTATCGCCCGAGACAACCGCGACCTGCTCGATGACATGCAGCAGGACTGCCAGCGCGTCGTATGAACCCCAGGTATAGGCGGTAATTGTGCCCGGTTCGACGCCGTAAGCAGCCACAAAGGCCTCGTCGAATTTTGTTCTGGCATCAGAAGCAGGCGGAACCATGGTGGTGCAGAGCGCGCCTTCACCATTTGCACCAGCTTTGGTCAGAAAATCTGTGCCATAGATGCCATCACCGCCAAAGAAAATGACATTTTCCAAGCCAGCTTGTTTCATCTGGTTCACCAAAACTGAAGCTTCGGCATTGTAACCACCATAGTAAATGGCTTCGGGTGAATTTGAAGCCACTGCGGCTAAGACTGCAGAATAGTCTGCTTCGCCGGATGTGATAGCTTCAAAGGCAACCACCTCTCCACCTGCAGTGGTGAAGTTTTCTTGAACGCCATTTGCAATACCCTGCCCGTAATCGCCGCCATCGTGCAGAATGGCGATTTTGCGCACGCCGGCTGTGTCAAACAAGTAGGCAGAAGCTGCTCTTGCCTGGTCCACATCGGTGAAGGCGTTGCGATTAAAGACCTTCGAGCCCTTGGCAGTCAAATCAGGATTGGTCGCGGAGGGAGACATCATGGGGATGCCGGCTTTTTCGAAAATCGGAATAGCCGCAGCAGAGTCGCCTGAGAATGCAGGACCAGCAATCGCCACGAACAGAGGGTCAGAGACCATCTTGTTGGCGACGGCCGCGCCACCTTCAGCAGAAGCGCCATCGTCTTCGGCAACCATCTCAATGGTCCAGCCCAGGATATCGCCGGCATCTTTAATTGCCAGAAGCATCGCGTTGACCTGATCCTGACCATAAGCGGCATAGTCGCCAGCCAGAGGGCCAGCATAACCCACTTTGATTGGGTCGGTCTTGGTAAAGACCGCGCAGCCAAAGGCGTCTGTTCCGCAAACTTCCGGAACTTCGGCTTTTTCTTCGGCGGTAGTACACGCGCTCAACACCATCATGAGCACTAAAGCAACTACAAAAAATTTCTTAAACATTTTCCTCCTTGTTCTTCCTTTTATTTTTTTTTGTAAAGATTGGCAGTCCAAATTCTTGATCGATTCGTCTTTGAACCTCCTGTGGGGATAAGCAGCTTTTTTATGTGACATTGGAGCGCGCGTTGCTATATCGTTCATGCTTTCTTTCCTGCATGATGACACGCAGCCTCTCCACTGTTTTCCAAACATCTTCATAGGAAGTGTATAGGGGGGTCAGCCCCAAACGGATATTATTGGGTTCCCGAAAGTCCGGGATCACATTCATCTCTTCAATCAGCGCCCGGTTGATACGGTATCCATCGGGATGTTGAATGCTTACATGAGAACCCCTATAGGCTGGATCTCTGGGCGTGCCGACTTTAAAGCCAAATGGTGATAGCACGTAGTCCACGAGGTCGATCATGTAATTACTCAATCCAAGGGATTTCTTGCGCAGGCGGTCCATGCCGGCTTCGAGCAGAAGATCAACGCCGGTTTCAATGGCTTCAATCGACATCACAGAAGTTGTCCCACACAAAAAACGGCGGATATCCGGGGCAGGAGTATATTCCAGGTCAAACGCGAAGGGTTTTCCATCTCCAAACCATCCCCAGATTGGCGAGACTGCCTGTTCCTGTAAATCCTTTCTTACATAGAGAAACGCGGGTGACCCCGGACCGCCGTTCAAATATTTGTAAGTGCATCCAACCGCAAAATCTACCCCCCACGCGTTCAGTTCAACGGGCACTGACCCCACCGAATGGGAGAGGTCTAATAGAACCAGGGCGCCCTTGCTGTGGGCGTAATCCGTGAGCGCTTTTGCGTCATACATAAAGCCGCTCTTGAAGACCACGTGCGAGAGCGTCACCAATGCGGTCTGTTCGTCAATGGCATTGACAATATCCTGCCAGTCAATGGAGATCCCGTCACGGCTGTTGATCAAGTCAATCTGGTAGGCGTCGCCCTTGAGATGGTTGCAGCCCTGCAAAACGTAGAGGTCGGTTGGAAAATTAAAGACATCCGTGACAATCTTGTTGCTTGTTGGGCGCATTTCAAGCGCGGCCATGGTCAATTTGAATAGATTAACCGTCGTGGAGTCGCTGATCACGACTTCTCCATCCGAAGCGCCAATCAACTTCGCCAGTTTGTCGCCCACTTTCGTGGAGGAAGTAAACCACTTTTCGCCCCAGGAACGGATCAAACGGGTTCCCCATTCCTCTTTGACCAAGCGTTCCATGTTTTGGATGGTCTCAATTGGCAAACGCCCAAGCGAATTTCCATCCATGTAGATCATGTCATCATCAGGCTTGAAGAATTGTGATCGAAATGCTGCCAGCTCGTCTTCTTGATCCAGGTTTTGCGCGTAAGTTAGGGATGTATCCATCGTGGTTTTTTCTCCGACTAATCTGAAAAATGAGAGTAAGTACCCTGCGCAAGGTTGCGCTTGCCAATTTCAAGCAGGTCCTCCGGGATCACACGGAAGGTTTCGCCTTCTGAGGGGTCCTGAGGGATGCGGACTGCCTTTCCCGCGACCACATCTCTGACTGCTCGCGCCATGAGGTCGGCAGCCAACCTGGAAACTTTGCCATTCAGGCTTTCGTAGGTATCGCCGTGCACAACTGCCAGCTGCTCACGATGAACAATATCTCCGGTGTCGATACCCGGGTCGATGAAGTGCACCGTTGCGCCAATTGGCATGTTTTTGTAAAGGGCCCAACCAACTGAGGCAGACCCCCGCAACCAGGGTAATAATCCAGGATGCGCGTTAAGGGTGCCCTTGGGTGGGATGGTGAGGATGCGCTCCTTGATGATGCGCGTACCTCCCAAGACCAACAATTCCGGTTGGAACTTATGCAGAAGGTTTAAGCAAGCTTCCCCGTTATGATTGGCCACGCTGTAGATTGGGACATTTTTTCCGACCAACAATTGATTGACTCTCGGGGCAAGCGGGCAGCCAGCCATACGGTCCAGGAATTTCTGACGCTCTTCATCTCCAACCGCGGACACTTCCTGGATAACAACTTCAGGAACAAAGCCCGCTTCCAGCAGTGCCTGCAGCATATCTCTTCCATAAGGATGCTCTTCCAATACCAAAAATGCATAACGAATGGTCATAACTCTCCTGGTTTTGTCTATTTAGTTGTTTTCTTAGTAAGAATTGGCAATGAATCATCAACAGAATAGTCCCGCCCATGAACCCCTCAGGTTGTTAGCGCAAGTCTTACTAAAGTTCTTCTGTCCATATGTTTGACATGCATTATGAGAGAAAATTGTTAAACGGCCAAAATAACGAATACTACCTTTTTTACCATAATAATCGCGTTTTTGTGTGAATTCGACAAAGATTGCCTTTCCTTAAAGAAACATGGCTGTTTGCGGTAATTGTTTTCCTTTAATAAGGAGGCAGGACACGCTTCCCGTTTCTGATCCCGATAAATTGCTCACGATCAAACTCTTGCCGCCCGGTCATTTGATTTCGTTGAGGTGCGTGGTTTAGACCAACCTGGCACTGGAATTGAGAATGAGACATTCTATGGATCTAACTTTTCTGTACAATTGTGATGAGACAAATCAGGATATTGACATAAGTAGCGTCTGTGCATAAAATCCTACCATGCAAAATTGT
>DAOOPV010000022.1:0-31235 GCA_035388405.1 Anaerolineaceae bacterium | reverse complement strand
TGATGTCGGCGATGTTGACATCCGGGGCAATCCCCCAGATGACGCCTTTCATCGTGCCGACAAAGCCGTTTAAATTGCCAAAATCAGTTGTGAGGGAGAGGGTAGTCATGCTGTCAAGCTTAGCATTTACCCGCTCTTTGGTCAAGAGAATTCGACTGCATGGTAATACAAAAAATAGTCGCCCGGTATCGGTTTGTTGAAATTACAGCCGGTCCTCACTCTGGACAAACAGCCAACTTCACTTACCCAAATACAATGCAAGTAAGGTGGGTAAGTTCAAGCTTTTGGCTTTAAAGCCCAAGCATAAATTGGAAGCACTTGTCGTTAAAGCCCGGCAGGTTTTCGTGAGCGAAGTCAGGGTAGACTTCCATCTTTTTCGGGGAAACGATCTTGTTATAAGCCGCAAATTGGGATGATGGGGGACAAATTGTATCCATCAAACCAATCCCCCACAGCACGTCAGCTTGAATGCGGGGCGCTAAATTTTGAATATCAATGTAACCCAGGTTATCAAATACCTGGTCTTCAAGGTGATGCTGTGGGTCAAATAACCGGAAGAATTCACTTAACTCACTGTAAGCGTCCTTTGCTTGATCGATCGACCAAACTCGTTTGTAATCGCTCAGGAAAGGATAGACTGGGGCAGCTCGTCTAACACGCGGCTCCAAGGCAGCACACGCCACAGTAAGCGCTCCTCCCTGACTGCCTCCCATGACACCCACCCGATCGCTATCAACCTCTGGCATCTCCATAATAATTTTTGCTAATTGGGCAGTGTCCAGGAATATTTGTCTGAATAAAAGTTTTTGAGGAAAGCCAGCCATCGCTTCGCTTAATCCACGGATAATGTGACCATGATGGGTATTACCCTCAACACCACCAACGTCCTCAGATAAACCTCCCTGACCACGACAGTCGAGAGCGGCGACTGAAAAACCTTGTGAGACGTAGCCGAGTTTATCTTCCCAATTGCCCGAATTGCCGGTGTAGCCATGGAACATGAGGATCGCGGGATGTGGAGTTTCCACCCCGGTCGGTCGCAAGTACTTGGCATGGACGCGTGCCCCCTGGACCCCGGTGAAATAGAGATGAAAACACTCACAGCCATGAACTTGAAACTCTGCAGGGGCCAATTCAACCTGTGGGTCGAGAGAGCGCATTTCTGTCAATGCTGACTCCCAATAAACGTCAAATGATGCAGGTTTTGGGTTTATACCCTGGTAATTGATCAGTTCGTCAAAAGGCAGGTCAAATGTTAAAGGCATTTTATCTCTCTCAGTCAACTCAGATTTGATCTACTATATCAGAAAAAAGCTCGGGCAAAATGTTCTTAGTCAAAAACCACCATATGATCCGAATTCACATCGGAAAAGCTAATTGTTGAAGCACCCTTCACCAAGTCCACACTCAAATTAGCTTGATTCTCTCCATTGATCCAAGTCAGGGAGATCTCGTCATCGCCGCATTGATTGATCCTAAACTCGCCTTCGAATACAGGATGAGTATTTCTAAGCTGTATCAGCCTGAGAAGCTTCTTAACCACGGGTCTCTTGACTTCTTCATCAATTTCTTCCAATGTATAGTTGTGACGGTTTAATTCCCTTCCTTCCCCAGTCAGAGCCATGGCTTCCTGATCGTTTTTTCCGGCCAGCAAACCAACATAGTAGATTTGAGGAATTCCGGGCACAAACAATTGGATTGCCCTGGCAGCCAAGTAGGCATCATCATCACAATCCATCAATGAATAGATCGTCCCACGAACCTGGTGGACATCAAAACCATCCGCGTCTTTATGCTTTGGAGAAACGATCAAACTCAGATTTCCCCCGCGACTAAGGCAGGTTTCCACAACCTTTTTTGCGTCTTCAGACTGATAAAGCCCATCCATATCGGGCTTGATCGGGATGCCATCATGGCAATCCAGCATTGTGAATTGATTGTGTGGGCGAATCTTCAGGTAATCTTTTAATCTTTCGCTGGTCTTATTAACAAAAGCATCGAGGATAGTATATGGAAGGATAAAATCATAAATCCAGTATCCCTGCTCTGCCAGATCAAATTGAATGGAATGCTCGGCGTGTATCTCGGGCAGCAATTCAATGTCAAACGATTTGGCAACCCCTGAAATCCAGTTCAAAAATGTGTAGATCTCTGGTTTTACAAAAAAACAGCTTGATCCGCGCTTTTTAATGACATATCCGACGGCATCAAGACGAACGAGTTTTACATTGTTAAGACTGAAATTTTCAAGAAAACTCAGAAATAATGCTTTTGTTCTGGGGGAAAATACATCCAAGTCAATTTGCTCAGATGGAGTCGTTTTTCCAAACGTCGTCCAAACCCTCTCAGTCTTTCCCGTTTTCTTAATCAGAAATTCTGAAAAAGGTTCTTTGCGGCGCAAGAACATTTTTTCAATTTCCTTAGCAATTGGTTGACCATCAGGCCAAATTTTATCCAAGGTGATAAAAAGGTCAGAATAATTGGAGTCTCTTCCGTTTTTGATGAAATCTTGAAAATAGGATGATTTGGCAGAAAGGTGGTTGACCATCAAATCCAGCATAATGGGATACTTTTTACCAATCTGTCCAATTTCATCCCAAGATCCAAAACTGGGATCGATTTCCATATAAGTAAGTGGGGCGAATCCACGATCACCCGATGATGGGAAAGGTGGCAGGATATGAATCCCACCCTCAAACAGCCCCGCGAAGTGCTTCTCCAGAACCAGTTGGAGGTTTGCAAGGTTCCCCCCTAAAGAATCTGGATATGTGATTAGTTGAACCTTATTCTTTATTGGCACGATTGAATTCCGCCTCAATCTCGATAACCTGGTAATCGTCGTTGATTACAAAATCAGCTAATTGCTTGTGGCCTGCAATAATTTTGTGTTCCGTTGCCAGGATATTTTCAGTAAAGACATCATTAACTTCATTACCTCTGTTTCGTTCTCTACGATGTTCCAGGGTTTTTATCCAGTCCTTGGCAATAAAAACCCGAGTATCCACATGTTTTAGTAATGAGGTGTAAGTGCCTTCGGCAATGACAACTTTAACATCTTGCAGATTGATCGTTTCTGAACCAACTGTATCAAGGTCATAATTAACTAACGGCTTTACAATTTCAGACGAGCCTCGAATAGCGTCGAAGAGGTTTTGTTCAAGGGCTGCGAAGTTAACTTCTTTATGAGGACCAAGCCAGCCAGCGTCTGCCTTTCTTCTCTCACTGTTTAATTTTGGAGGAAGATAGAAATAGTCGTCCTGGCCAAGTACAACAGAATCAATTCCTAACACCTTCAATTGATTCGCGATTGCATGAGCTGTTTCAGATTTTCCACTGCCAGATTCCCCGGCAACAGTAATCACAAATCTTGAAGGTTTGCTCATTATCTTATCGATGATTTGAGGAACGATCGCTTTTGCTGATTGAATGTGTTCTTCTTTGATTATTATGACATCACCCTTCATAAGCACCTCACCATTGTTTTGAGACAACAGTAATCCGTTACAGGGCAGTTAATAATGTTTTTTAAGAATCTCATCCTTTTACCGCTCCTTGAATCAGAGCCGTGATTATCTGACGTTGGAAAAGAATGAAAATTATGAGTGTCGGGACAAGAATCAAGATTGTTCCTGCACATAGGAGTGGCACGTTGGTGGCGTAGTGACCCTGAAAAGCTCCCAGCGCGCCGGCCATTGTCCGCTGAGATGGATCTTCCACGAGTACAAGTGCCAACAAGAATTGGTTCCAGGTCCAAACAGACATGAGAATTCCTAAAGACACGAGAGGGGGTAAGGCAAGGGGAATATGGATGCGCCTAAACAAATCCCATGTAGTAGCTCCGTCAATTCGTGCGGCTTCGGTAAGCTCAGGCGGCACATTCACAAAATGCGAACGCATCCAATAGACCGCAAACGGCATATATAAGCCGATCAAGGGGAGCACAATTGCGAAACGGGTATTATAAATGCCGATAGACCTTTCGAGGAAATAGAGAGGGATGATGATCCCGCCGAAAGGTAAGGTCAATCCAAAAATAAATAAGACCAAAAGAAAACGGGAACCCGGCATTTTCAGGACACTGATGGCAAAAGCCGCCATTGTGGAGATGATCAGTGCAATTGGCACGACAGCCAACAGGATGAACGTACTTGAGCCCAAGAGGACAGCCATATTAGCAACCTTGAAGGCCTCAACAAAATTACCCCACTGGGGATCGGCAGGCCATTCGAGCCCGCTGGGCACAGTGTTGGAAGGATGCAAAGCCGTCATGAAGATACTTATAAATGGCATGATGGTTATCGCCATCAGCAAGAGTAAGAAAAGTCTTCCTGAGAATAATTCGCTATTTGAAACTTTCATTTATCTTGTCTCCCGACTCAGCCGTTGTATGGGAAGGATGACAATCAACACCAGAAGCATAAGCATCACTGCCAGGGCTGATGCCAGGCCAACGGAACGTTGAGAGAAACCAAGCAGATAGATTTGGATTCCAGGAACAGAAGTAGAGTTCCCCGGACCACCAGCGGTCGAAACCCAAACGATATCAAATGCGGCAAGGGCATTGATTACGGTTACGGTCAGACACACCCCAATTTCTTGCTTAAGGAGTGGCACGGTAATATTTGTGAACTCCGCCCACCAACTTGCTCCATCTATCCTGGCGGATTCATAAAGGGCTGGATCAATTTTTGACATTCCGGTCAACAACAGAACAGTGCAAAAGCCAAGCAGCACCCAGATGCCTATCACTCCGACTGAAGGTAAAGCCCAGGTGAAATCGCCAAGCCAGGCACGTGTTAAAGCTTCCAATCCAAGTCCCCTCAAAATCTCATTAATGAGTCCGGGGAAAGCCAAAAGCCATCCCCAGATAATTCCAGCAGCAACAAGCGGGATGATTTGGGGTAAGAATAAAACTGTACGGGCAACTGCGCCAAACCGACCTGGAGCCACTCTGTTGATCACGCTGGCAACGATCAAGCCAAGACCAACTGGAACAAAACTGAAATATAAGATAAGTTTGAAGGCATTTACAATGGAACCGAGTAAATTCGGAAATTGAAGGATGGTCAGGTAATTCTTTAGCCCCACCCATGTCATTGGACCAACCCCATTCCAACGAAAAAACGAGTAATAAATGCTTAAGAAGAGTGGAAGCAGGACGAACATTGCATACACTAGCAATGCAGGCAACATAAACCCCCAGCTTATCCACACCTCCCGGCGGATCTTCTCTCGCGAGAAGATCCGTCGAAGGTGCTTGTGAGCCGCGGTTTTACTTTCTAATTCAGAAGAAGTTATGTCTGTCGAATTCTTCATATCAGGGCTGGTCACGCGGCCTTGTTACTTATTGAGCCAGTTCTCGCAAATATTCAGCTTGGACAGCCTGCAATAATCCAGCCGCATCCTGTTCACCACCAACCATCTTCTGAAGTTCTGGTGTCCAGCCTTGAGCAAATATGGCACTGGTAGCATTGGCAATGAAATCCATCGAATTTCCAGCTGCACCAACAACTGGTCCAGCAGCCAATGTTTCATTGGTCACAGATCCAGCAGCAGCAGCGGGCATCATCGCGCCCAAGGGGCCGCCTGGATTTGAACCACCAATAGCGACATTAATAGTGCGAGCTTCATCGTTTGTCGCTACCCAATTAAAGAAGAACGCGGCGCAATCTGCATTCTTGGCTTTGGTCGCAATTCCATAAGTTAAGGGGGCAGACATGGCAGCAGGTGCGCCACCAGCCTCCAATGGAGGCATCAAGAAGAAACCGACATTGCCTGGCATTGCTGTATCGTAACCAGTATTTTGCCAGTCACCGTTGAATGTGAACACTCCTTCACCAGCACCAAAACGAGCAGCTGCATCAGTGTATTCGATGGCATTGATATCAGTGGGGAAGTATCCTGCCTTTATCCATCTTTCGAGGTGTTGAGCAGCAAGCAAATTTTCTGGCGTATCAATAGTGGCACCAGGCTTGTTGAAAATCCAATCATTGATCGGTCCAACGGGGCCATATGCTGCCATGAGTTGTTGCAAGGGGAAGGCGAGCCCCATACCACTCTTTGCGCTTCCCCACATCATGATTGGCTGCAAACCGGCTTCTTTAGCCGCGGCAAGTAATGCGTCAAGTTCGGCCAATGTCTTGGGAGGCTCAGTCATTCCAATCTGTGCCGCCTGTTCTTTGTTGTAGAAAACACCTGTCAGACTGTAATTTAGTCCCATTGCGTAAAGTTCGCCTGATCCACGTGTACCATCTTCCGCCACCCGGTTTTGATCGAGTTGAGGAACTGGCCATTCATCCCAACCGAATTCTGCCGCATAACCATCGAGATTCATCAGCAGACCGTCTTTCGCGAAGGAAACCATCGTTGGGAGACGAAGTAAATCAGGGGCGTTGTCCCCCGAAAGCAATAGGGGTGTCGTGGTAATGAGATTGGCGAACTGATCTTGTTTGATATCCCAAGTCACATTGGGGTATTGTTTGGTAAATTCTTCAGCTAACTTGAAGGGAATATCAAAGCCCGTTTCGAAGTAAGCATTCAAAACAACAGGTTCCGTTCCACAGGTTGGAGGACCAGCCTCGACTGGAACTTCAACAGCTTCGGTCGGGACAACTTCTGGAGCTTGGGTTGGGCTCGTCGTGGATGTCGGTACACATGCCGTGATCAACATCACTAGCATCATCATGGCAATTAAGCGATAGAAATTCTTGTTCATTTTCTCCTCGAGTATTCATGAAATGGTTGGATTCTTTGACAAAACCTGATTCTTTTTTCTAAAATTTCACCTCCTCGTGCAATCAAAATCCGTAAAGACATTACTTTTGAGTTGTGTAAATAGTTTACATGAAAACACTTTCATAAATGAGTATAGCATAGGCATTCTCAGAACGCAATACTCTGTTAGGCCGTTAATCGCTCAATCAAATTCAAAGGTAAAGTAATATGTTGCACGGGGCGTGAAGGGTCAGCGATGTGTGATAGCAAGATCTCAATTGCGATACGGCCTGACTCGTCCAGGTGCTGTTTGACTGTAGTAAGATCTGCGTACTCAGCCATATCCAGGTCGTCAAAGCCGACTACCGCTAACTGATCGGGAATTTTTATGTTCAATTTTCGCGCAGCTTTTATCACTCCCAACGCCTGAAGATCAGTGGCCGCGAAAATAGCGGTGGGTGTGTTACTCCCTGTAAGAAGTTCATTAGCAGTAATCTGTGCCTGCTCCTGATTGTATGGCGCTAATCTGACAAATTCCTTCGGGATCTCCAATTTCGCCGCGCTTAGGGCTCGTCTGAATCCTTTTAATCGCAAACTAATCGGATGTATTGCATACTCGGGTAAATCTGTATCCCCAAGAAACGCAATTCTTTTATGCCCTTTTTTTATCAAGTACTCAGCAACCATCATCCCACCTTTTTCATCATCGATTTCGACGCTGTTCAGAAGGGGGTGCGGAAATTCGATCAATGTGGTGGGAAGATTGTGTTTTAGAAGTCGTTCCACATCCGCATCAGCCACTGGCAATGAAACGATAACCAGACCGTTTAGGTTGCCTGTTAGTGGCAAAGTCGTGAGATAACTTTGTAAGCGGTTGTTTGAATCAACTGTGTAGATGATCAGATCGAAGTTTTCTTTTGACAAAGTAGCTGCAATACCCCGCAACCTTTGCACGAAAGAAGGCGCAGTAAAAAACGGGGTTATCACCCCGATTCTCCCCTTGCCGTGTAAAGCTCGAGCACGTGCTTCAGCCTGGGGAACAAAGTCTAAAGTGTCGATAGCCTTATAGACTTTTTGTCGGGTATCCAATTTAACTTTTTCAGGATTATTCATAACCCGCGAAACTGTAGAGATGCTCACACCTGCAAGTTTAGCAACATCTATGATCGTGGGAGTCTTTTTTCCATTGTTCATTGGTATCGTTTATCCTTTTATGAAAACACTTTCATATTAACACGTCAAACAATTTTAGTCAATTACGCTGGTTTTCTAATTGTGGGGAGGTCAACACATGGTAAACGGTTTTAAGATCAGTTTTACGTGATAGAGCGTGTCATAGCGGATGCCGTACAGGAGATGATAAAGCTGGAAGAGGTGGTCAAAATGGGCTTCGAGATGCCGGATAAACGTTTACCAGGCTTGTAGATTATTTTGGATCGAGGGAGTCAGTTCATGTTCCAACATGGGCAAAAGATGTGTTAACACGCACCTCGCTTCACGCTGGAGGTCTAATATTCCAGCCTACATTAGTTCTTCTCCGAGGCTCTACTGCTTGTCTGAGCCCAGGTAGCCCGGCTGTTTTGCGTTCGGACCGCTCGGCAGGTTTTCCTTTTTATCATTCACAGGTTTTAACCAGACATATCCATAAGGTTTGAGGGTGTAATCTCCAGGCAGCACAGTTTCACCAGTCAGCAGGTCCTCGAAACTCTGCGCTGTCTCCGGGACCCAGCCGCTCACTTCCTCCCCGCTCAAGTTGTTCAGCACCACCACCCGTTCCCCTTGCAAGGATCGTTGGTAAACGACCACTGCCTTGGAGTCAAAGCTGAAGGCTTTCCAGGCGAAGTCCCCTCTGCCAAAAAGGGCGTGTTCCTTCCGCACGCTGATCATGTGCCGCAGGCGGTTGAGCAGCGAATCCGGGTCCGCCTCCTGCGCCGCTACGTTCACCCATTGATAGCCGTAGACCTCATCTTTGATTACTGGTGCGTAAAGCTTAGCGGGATCCGCGTCTGAGAATCCGGCGTTCAGCGAGCCATCCCACTGCATCGGCGTACGCACCCCGTTCCGGTCGAACAGGTCCACGTTATCTCCCATGCCAATTTCGTCGCCATAGTATAGGAAAGGCGAGCCCACCATCGTCAGCAGCATTGAGTGCATCAACAAGATTTTGCGCTGGTCGTTATCCAAGAGTGGCGCCAGCCTGCGGCGAATGCCCATGTTGATCCGCTGCTTGGGATCAGGCGCGTAAAACTCCCACATCCACTGCCGTTCTTCCGGGGTCACCATCTCAAGCGTCAGCTCGTCATGGCAGCGCAAGAAGCTCCCCCACTGGCAGCCATCCGGTAAGACAGGCGTGCGAGCCAGGATCTCTTCGATCGGCGTGCGGTCCGCTTTCGCCAGTGCCATGAACAACCGCGGCATTAGTGGGAAGTGGAAGTTCATGTGCATTTCATCGCCATCGCCAAAATATTCGACCACATCCTCTGGCCATTGGTTGGCCTCACTCAAGAGGAGCGTGGCAGGGCAGTAATCATCAACGAATTTGCGCATGCGCTTCAAATAAGCGTGGGTTTCGGGCAAATTCTCGCAGTTCGTGCCTTCCCGTTCAAACAGGTACGGCGGCGCGTCTACGCGCAGCCCGTCTGCCCCCAAATCGATCCAAAACCTGACCACATCCAGCATCGCCTGCTGGACATGCTCGTTGTCATAGTTCAGGTCAGGCTGGGTTGAATAAAACCGATGCCAGAAATACTGCCCTCTTAGCGGGTCAAAGCTCCAGTTGGAAGTTTCCGAGTCAGTAAATATGATCCTAGCGTCCTGGTATTTCTGATCTGTATCAGACCACACGTACCAATCCCGATATTTCACGTGCTCCGGGTGCTGCGGATCGCGCGAAGCCTGGAACCAATGGTGCTGGTCGGAGGTGTGGTTTGGGATGATCTCCACGATGATCCTCAAACCCCGTTGGTGTGCCTGATGGATCAGCCTTTTGAAGTCGTCCAGGTTGCCATAGGCGGGGAAAATGCCACAAAAGTCGCTCACGTCATAGCCATCATCGCGCAGCGGAGAAGGCATGATCGGCAAGAGCCAGATCGCGTCCACTCCCAGGTCCTTGATGTAGTCCAGCTTGGACGTCAAGCCCGGCAGGTCCCCCCAGCCGTCAGCGTCCGAGTCCTTGAAGGCGCGGGTGTTGAGCTCCATGAAAATGGCATCTTTGTACCACGGGGTTTCTTGTGTCATTTCTCTCCCTCTTCGTCCACATCATATTTTCTACACATAATATCCCCCCACCCCCTCTTACGAGGGGGTTGAGTAATATGCATCTATGAACGAAAAAACTAACAATATGCTACCAGAAGTTAGCCCTTCACAGCGCCAGCCATCATACCGCGTACAAAGTATTTCTGCAGCGCGAAGAAGACGATCATCGGCAGGAGCATGGAAAGGAACGCGGCAGCGGTCAGCAGATGCCAGCCTGCGCCAAGTGAGGTGACCATGTTGCTGATCTGATAGGTCATCACAGGCTTACTGCCGCCCAGGAAGACCAGAGAAACCAGCAGGTCGTTCCAGACCCACAGGAATTGGAAGATCGCCAGCGAGGCGATTGCCGGGGTAATCAGCGGCATCACAATCTTGGTGAATACCTGCCAGTGATCAGCACCATCGAGATAGGCGGATTCGAACAGGTCCTTGGGCAGCGTGCTCATTGAGTTTCGCAGCATGTAAATGGCATAGGGCAGCCCAAACCCTGTATGGAAGAGCCAAACTGCCGGGAAGGTTCCATTGATCCCCATTCCCGCGAACATGCGCAGCACTGGTACCAAGGTCATTTGGATTGGGACCACCTGCAGCCCAACCAGGATCGCGAAGATGGCATAACGCCCCTTAAAATCCATCCACGAAAAGGCGTAGGCTGCGAACATAGCCACAAGGATTGGAAGGATTGTGGAAGGAACAGTAACAAACAGACTGTTTATGAACGCACGTCCCATGCCGCGCGGGTTGACCAGGTCAGTGAGATTACAGTTCATACCCAAAGGCTTGATCCCGCTGGCGCAGGCTTCCAGGTAGGTGCCGGTCCCCCGGTAACCAGTTAACGCGTCCACATAGTTGTCAATCGTGAAGCGTGTACTCAGCTTTTCAACATAACCCGCGTTTGGGTCCGGGTGTTGGGCTGTTTCCGGCCCGTTGTTGACATCCAGTGCGGTCCACCAACCAGTGGTGTTAATCAGACTGAGAGGTCTGAATGAGGTGACCAACAGACCTATGGTTGGTATCAACCAGATGATCAAAATGATCACGATGCCGATGCCCGTTCCAAGGTTGCTCGGTTCACGATTCTTGCGGGGTTTTGATAACGACTTTGATAATGTAGCGGTGGTCATCGCATCGCCTCCTGTTTGGTAAAGCGGCGAATATTCATAACGATGAAGGGAATTATGAACAAAATCAAAATCACCGCGATGGCTGTGCCACGTCCGTATTGCGCGTTAGTGTACATTTCAGTGTACATGCGCGTGGCAATAACGTTGGTTCCGAAGTTTCCGCCGGTCATCACGTAAACGATATCAAAGAGCTTCAACACATTGATCACCATGGTCGTGATGACCACAATAATGGTCGGCGCGATGATCGGTACCTGGATCTTTGAAAAAATTTCGAAGTTGGTTGCGCCATCAATTCTGGATGCTTCAATGATCTCCTCGGGAATGGATTTAATCGCCGATGAAAGCAAGGTCATACAGAACCCGGTCCACATCCAGATGCCCACCACGATCAGCATAAAAGTATTAAGTGGTACTTTTGAAAGCCAGGCTACCGGTTCAAAACCCAAGCCTGTGATGATGGCATTCAGAATGCCGGTTTGCACCTGGGAGGTGCCATAGTTGTAGACAAATTTCCAGATCACACCTGCGCCGACAAAAGAGATTGCCATCGGCATAAAAATAATCGCTTTAGCCAGGGCTTCCCTCTTGATGCGGTCAACCAACACCGCAAATATCAAACCGATGCCAACAGTACCAGTGACCATAACCAGCAGCCACTTAATATTATTGCCGTAGGATGATGTCCAAAAACTTTGCCAGGTGGTCTGAACTGATTCGGTGTTTAATTCGTTGGTAAGCGCGTAACGGTAATTCTCCATTACTCCCCAGCACGGTTCACCCTCTCGACAAGTGGTTGCCGCGGAGGCGGTGCCGTCATTGTTTTGAAAACTCAACCCAACAGTATTAACCATTGGGTAGACAATAAATATGGTCATTACGATCAATGCGGGAAGCAAATAAAGCCAGGGAACTCCCATTTTTTGCTTCATGACAGGTAATGCGGTTGCTCTTGCCATGCTACCTCCCCATGGTTTTAAGAGAGGAGGCGCCAAGATGGCGCCTCCAATTTAGTTTGAACTACTGAGCCATTGCGTCAGCCTGGGCTGCTGCGATGGTATCCAGGATGGCAGTCAAATCACCACCATTTACAAAGTCGGTAATTCCGCTGAATTCAGCGCTGCCAAAACCACCGGGGATGGAATCGCCGATATCCGGGGTGAAGCCCGTCGCGCCGGCAAGCAGTCCGGCTTTCTTGATCGCTTCAGGAGAAGCATAAGCGGCATTTCCTGTCGCGTTCGGTGTCAGATCAAAACCGATCTGTGCCCACATTTCACCGCCCTTATTGGAGGACAGGTACTTGACCAGTGAGCGTACTGCCGGGGTGTCATTGAAGGCCATCAGCCAGTCAGAACCACCCTGCAGACCTTTCGCGCCGGGGACGCCAAAGAAGTCATAATCAACACCGTAGACTTTGTCGGGATAGGTACCCAAAAGCGTACCGCTTGCAAAACCAGATTGCTTCACCATGAACGCTTCCGGAACATCCGAGAAGACTTTCAGGATGGCATCATTGAAGCCGGTCGAAAGTGTACCTTCAGCACCGGCAACGGTGTACTTGGGATCCTTAGCCCATTTGCCATAGATCTCATAAGCTGCTTTTACCCCAGCATCGTTGTAGGGGATTTCGCCAGCGATGATCTTGGAGACATATTCGGGTCCCTGGGTTACGAGCAGGATGTCCTGGATGAAGTCGGTACCGGTCCAGCCAGTGGCATCGCCAGATTCCATACCCAAAGACCATGGCACCTTACCATCAGCAACCATCTTTTCCACGAGGGCGTCAAGTTCTTCCCAGGTGGTCGGGACGGTGTAGCCAGCAGCCTGGAAGTTAGCGGGGCTGTACCAGATCAGAGTCTTGACATCTGCTTTTACAGGCAGACCAAGCCAGCGACCATCGATGGTACCAATTTCGCCCCAATAACCGGCATAGTTGGCAGCATTCGCGCCAAGGGTGGTCATATCTACCAGTTTATCTTTGTATTGCGAAAGTTGGGTCACATTCCAGAAAGTGACGTCAGGGGGTGTGCCAGCCTGGACACGGGTGTCCAACAGAGCCTGGTCACGCGAGGATTCTGGGGTCACGGTGACACCACAAGCTGCCGACCACGGAGCTAAAATCGCGGTCAGTTTGGCTTCTTCTTCACCAGACCATTGATAGAGCATGGAGAGTGTGTCGCCGGTTTTCACACCGGTGCAGTCGATATCACCAGCAACCGGAGCTGCAGGTTCTTGAGTGGGGGCAGCCGGCTGTGCGCAGGCGCCAAGGACGAGGGCGGACACTAGCAAGACTGCTAGTATGGTCCAGGGGATACGGTTTTGTTTCATATTATTCTCCTCTCGAATTTGAAACAGTTGGAAAGATTTTTACTTGACATGTTAAGAGAGCCTTCGACTTTCTTCTAATTCACGGGTGGAATCCCGAATAATTAGTGTGGTAGGGAGAGAAATCATCCGACTTTCCGGAAAATCCCGCTTCATCAGACGCATCAATAGGTAGCAGGAGTCCTGGGCAATCTTGCGTGCAGGCAAGCGAACAGTAGTTAAGGTTGGTGAGATGAAGGACGAAAGCGGGATATCATCAAAGCCAACAATTGAAATATCTTCAGGAACAGACAGCCCGGCTTCGCGGATGGCATTATATGCTCCAAAAGCCAGGGCGTCACTTGCGACGAAAGCCGCGCTGAACTTTTTACCCGAGTCCAACAAGGATTTCATCTGCTTGTAACCACTTTGAGTCTCAAAATCACCCTCGCGCACCAAGGCTGGATCGTAGGGTATCTTAGCCGTTTCAAGAGCCTGTCGATACCCATCCAAGCGTTGGACGGCAGAGGTGTACGGCAAGGCTGCATTGGTAATACAGGCTATTTGGCGGTGCCCCAGGCTGATCAGGTGTTCCACGGCTTCTTGTGCTGCCCCCAAATTATCCACATCCACAGAATGCAGTGTTGATTGCGGGATATAGCCCATCACAACTACGGGGATATCAGCATCCTCTAACGCCTTGATGCCAGTATCGTCCGTGCGAGGGGTCATTAATATCATTCCGTCAATGTGATGCGCCCGGGTTAATTCAAGATAGGTTTCCAATTGTTGCCCTGGCTCAACCCACTCCACCAACAAACTCAGTGAGTGCTGTTTGACCACATCCAGTGTGCCGCTCAGAATTTGCGGTAGGAATGTGTCGGAGGCAATGTACTCAGGGCTCCGGGTTAGAATAAGACCGATATTTTTTGTTTGATTGGAAGCGAGTGCTGTGGCGGACGCGTTGGGATAGTAACCCAGTTGCTGGGCAGCCAGACGGACTTTTTCTGCCGTCTCGGGGCGGATTGAAAAGCGATGGACGTCATTTAGGACAAAAGAGACAGTAGTTCTTGATACTCCTGCCAGGTCTGCCACGTCCTGACTAGTAACTCTCCTACTCATTAGTTTCCTTCGCAACTATTAACGCGCGTTAGTAATGATTAACAAAAGGATAACAAAAATTTTCCCGAATGTCAATACCGAATCGGATTCTGATTCCCCGTTTCACTTTATAATCTAGCGTACAACAAAACCTATGGTTAATCGCTTGCGCTATCTCATTTCGAATTTGTTCCGTATCCGTCCCGAGGATAACGTCCCCGTATCCGTCGCGCAGCATTTTCGGCATAATGCCATTATCAACACGCTGGATATCAGTTTCTTCTTCATGGCTGACAGCTTTTGGAATATCAATACCATCATGCCTGTCTTCGCTGCCACCCTAACCGATAATCCCTTCATCATTGGCCTCATGCCCGCCATCGTCAATGCTGGTTGGTTCCTGCCCCAGATGTTTCTCGCTACCAGGATCACCCACAACTCGAAGATCCTGCCTCTCTCGGTCCGCTTAGGCGTTTTTGAAAGAATTCCCTATTTACTTTTTCCATTTCTCGCGCTGGCAATTCCCTTTATCGGCAAATCGACCGCCCTTATCCTTCTTATTCTGCTGATGACCTGGCGTGGCGTTGCAGGCGGCATGTCCGCCCTACCCTGGCAGGAGGTTATGGCGCGCGTTATTCCCCTCAGCCATCGGGCACGTTTCTTCGGTTTTTCGCGCGTTTTCGGCCAGGGAGCTGGCATCCTCGGATCCGTGCTCAGCGGCGTCATTCTCGCCACTCTGTCCTATCCCCGTAATTATGCGCTGGGGTTTGGTATCGCTGTCATAATCCAGTGGCTCTCCTTTGCCAGCTATATTCAGAATCGCGAACCCGAACCTGAACAAACAGATCTGCCTTCCTCCAATCCTGCCCCCTCAGAATCCAAAAAACCTGCAATTGACTTCAGTATGTTTGGGCGAATTCTAAAAAAAGATGCCAATTTCCGTCTTTACCTGGTCGCCCGTTCGATTTCTTTCATTGGCAACATGGCTACGGCCTTCATTGCGGTTTACGCGATCAAAGCTTTCCATCTTCCTGATGAACAGGCAGCTATCTTCACAGGCGTCATTCTCGCCAGCGGCGTGTTAGGTTACGCCTTCTGGGGAGCTGTTGGAGACCGCATTGGCCCCAAAAAAATCATGGTTTTGTCCTTTTCCTGCTGGTTTGCCGCTCTGATCGTCGCGATTATCAGCAAGAATATCTGGCTCTATTACCTGGTTTTTGCCTTGTTCGGTCTCTATCAATCCGGAGTTGGAGTCGGCGATAGTATGCTTATCATGGAATTGGGCGAGGAATCGCTCAGACCCACCTACCTCGGTATGGGCCGGACCTTGACGGGCTCTTTCCTGCTGCTTGCCCCGGTGCTGGCTGGCTCGCTGGTGGCACGATTCGACTATAACATCATGTTTGTCGTTTCAGCCTTTTTCGTCTCCATCGCGACTTTGCTCATGACGCGTGTCAAAGACGTACCCCGGAGATAATCAGCCTCATACCCGCCTAATTCCATCAGAAACACGGCGATGTGAGTCTAAACAAGCAGACCCCGATTCGGGGTCTGCTTGTTTTCTGGTTTTTCTTAGATAAAGAAATGGGTATTCGAATTGCTTGCCGCGGCTGCCATGGTTGCCACCCCAACCTGTTCCACGCCGTCAACCAGCTCTTCCGGTCGAATGCCCATCAAGTCCATGGACATCTGGCATGCCAACAATTTCACACCATTTTCCTGGGCGGTTTTGATCATCTGAGGCAGTGAATCGACGTTATTCTTGCCCATGATAGCCTTGATCATCGCAGTGCCTGCTCCACCCATGTGCATCTGTGAAAGCTTTAGGCGGTCCGCGCCTCTCGGCAGCATCCAGCCAAACATCTTCTCCATGAAATTCTTTTTCAAAGCAGGCGCTTTGGGCTTTTTCAGGATGTTGAGACCCCAGAAGGTAAAGAACAGCGTCGCTTGCTGCCCCATGGAGGCAAATCCATTGGCAATGATGAACGCCGCAATCGCCTTATCCAACTCACCAGAGAAGACCACCATCGTAAGATCCTCACCCTTGGTATGTTTCTGCGCCTGTGCTTCACCGACCGCTGCTGAAACCACCTCTGCGGTCCCTTTCTGAACCACAGCCGTGATCTCACCGGTCTTGGCTTGAAGCGACACCAGACGGTTGCCAGTCGACTTCGCCCAAGCTTCCACATCCCGGGCAAACCCTAAATCCGTGGCTTTCACCGTCACCTGGTCGCCATTCTCCATTTCCTTAACCTTCGTGTAGAGCTTCAGGATCGGTCCCGGGCACTGCAATCCACAAGCATCCACCTGATAATGTTTGCCAACTTCCGCAATTTTGACTTCTTCTTTTTCCATATTCACCACAGTTTTACACTCAATCAGTCTGGGTTCTGCCTGTACCGCAGTACCCAATTCAAAAGTCTTAAATCCACCAGAAAGGTTGTAGGCGTCAAACCCCTTCTGTCGCAGCAGTCGTGTCGCAAAATACGAACGCTGCCCACTTGCGCAATTGACCAGGATCTTTTTATCTTTCGGCAGTTCAGCCAGCCGGCTTCTCAGCTCCCCCAGCGGGATGTTGTGAGTGCCATCAATTGCTCCCACAGCCTGCTCTTCGGTTTCTCTTACATCCAGCCGATACCATTCATCTGGATTCAACGCCGCCACTTCCTCCCAATGCTTCACCGGGCAGTCTCCCCGCAGAACGTTCGCGGCCGCGAAACCAATGTTATTCACTGGATCCCTCGATGAGCCAAAGGGCGGCGCGTAGCTCAGTTCCAAGTCTTCCAGGTCAAAAACGCTCAGCTTGCCGTGCATTGCCGTCGCGATCACATCGATACGCTTCTCCACCCCAGTCGTTCCAACTGCCTGCGCGCCGTAGATTTGCCCCTCAGGTCCGAACAGCAATTTCAAATGGATCGGGCACGCCCCGGGATAATATCCGGCATGGTTGTTATTGTGGGTCGCCACCGAGTCGAATGCCATCCCTGCCTGCTGTAATTGCCGGCTGTTCATGCCCGTCGATGCCACGGTCAGGTCAAACACCTTCACCACGGACGTTCCCCTGACGCCCTTGAAAGTCATATCCCTGCCAGCAATATTATCCGCCGCCACTCTCCCCTGCCGGCTTGCGGGTCCTGCCAAGGCCAGCGACGTGGGCTGACCGGTAATGGCCGATCTCACCTGCACCGCATCCCCCACCGCGTAAACATCGGGATCCGATGTCTGCATGCGTTCGTTCGTGACGATGTGCCCCCGCTGGGTCACTTCAATCCCGCTTTCCTTCGCCAGCTTTGTGTTCGGGCGCACCCCGATCGCCAGCACCACCAGGTCGGTCTCCAGTTCCTTTCCGCTGCCAGTTTGAACCTTCAGGATTCCATTCCCCCTCACTTTTTCGATAGCTTTCAGTCCATCGCCCAACACCAGTTTAATACCATGCAGCGCCAGGTGCTCGTGCACCTCCACTGCCATTTCGTAGTCAACCGGCGCCATAACCTGGTTGAGCATCTCCACTACTGTGACGCTAATGCCGGTTTCCGCCAGGTTTTCGGCGACTTCCAGCCCGATGAACCCACCACCAATCACAACAGCCCGCTTGACTTGCTTAGCCTGGATATATCCATCAAGCGCATCCAATTCAGGAATGTTGTGGAGGATAAACACCCCCTCCAGGTCAACGCCTGGCAGCGGTGGGACGATCGGCTCTGCGCCAGGCGCCAACACCAGCTTGTCGTAGTTTTCCCTGTACTCCCTGCCGCCGGGATGTTCCCTTACCAGCACACTCTTGCCTTCTCGGTCGATCGCTATTACCTCGCTGTTGGGGCGAGCATCGATGTTAAGCATCTCCTTCAAGCTCTCAGGTGTTGTCACCATGAGTTTTTCGCGTTCGTTAATGGTGCGGCTCAGGTAGTATGGCAGTCCGCAATTCGCAAACGACACATACGGTCCCTTCTCCAGCATCACAATCTCCGCTTCCTCATCCACACGCCGCAACCGCGCCGCCGTGCTTGCCCCGCCTGCCACTCCGCCTATGATCACTACCTTCATTTATGCCTCCTCAGACATTATTCCTAAAATTGTTTGTGCCTGATCCAAATGGCCCTCAAGTTGCCTCCCCAGGATCCCGCGTAAAATATCGATTACAGTAGCCAATTCCAGCTCTGCCAACGTATACCAAATGGTTGTCCCCTGCCGCTCCGCCCGAACGAGCCCCCTCTCGCGCAGCACACTTAAATGCCGCGACACCGAACTCTGTGGGATTCCCATTTCCATAGTCAACTCGCCCACGTTCATCGCTTTCTCTTTCAACACATACAGGATCTTCATCCGCAAGGGATGGTTCAAGGCCGGGCAGATCCGATCGTGTAGTAACGCTAACTCTTCGTCGAGAAAATCCTTGTTCATCAATTCCCTTATATGCGTTTATCCGAATATTCTGCACAAGTTTACTCCCATCCGCACATTTATGGGATCGAATCCTCCCAAATTTCATAAATGGAAATTCACTCGTACTTGCAAAACAAAAACCGGGATGCCATGATCCCGGTTTTTTTGTTCGTAGTGTCTTCAAACTTACTTATTTCTGTTTACCAACCAATCAATGATCAGGGTTTTCTCTTCCGGGCTGATTTCCGCCCCATAGCCAATCATCCGATCCAGGGTTTCTGACCATTCTTCTGCGGTCTTCTCCTGCGAGAGGATAAATTCCAAAGTGTGCTTATCCTTGATCTTCTCTGTGATCAGCGCTTCCATCTCAGCGTCTGTCATCTCAGATGCCGGCGCTTCCTGCACTGCCTCGGTTGGTGCCTCCTGTACTGCTTCGGTTGGCGCTTCCTCCACCACCGCTGTGGCTTCCACAACCGTTTCTTCCTCAACAACCGGCGCTTCTTGAACTGTGGTTGGTACCCCCGTAGAACACGCCCCAAGCAACAGGATTGCAACCAAGCCTACTGCAAGAAATGCGAAAAATTGTTTTTTCATCTCAGTCCTTTCTACTAAGTGAAGTGATTCTATTACAACAACAAATCCAACTTCAACCCCTTCCTTCCACAAACCCTCTACATTTTTTCACCCACAAATTACCCCAAAATCAGGTATGATTGGATTCATGACTAACACCCCTCCCATCCGCCTGACTTCGCTCTCCGCTTGCGCGGGCTGAGCGTCCAAAGTCGACGCGGAAACGCTGGCGCAGGTTCTGCTGCCAATAAAAGAAACATTTCAGGGTACGTCCTACCCTGATCTTCTCGTCGGGCTTGAATCCGCCGACGATGCTGCTGTTTGGCGCCTCGACGAGGAGCATTCGCTCGTAGCCACCGTCGATTATTTCACTCCGGTCGTCGACGATCCCTATGATTACGGCGCTATCGCAGCTGCCAATGCCCTTTCGGACGTCTACTCGATGGGCGGCAAACCCCTCTTCGCCCTCAATATTTCTGCCCTGCCCGCCACTCTTCCCCTCGAGGTCACTCAAGCCATCGTTCGTGGCGCTGCCGAAAAAGCCCTCGAAGCGGGCGTTGTGATCGCCGGCGGGCATTCCGTCAAGGATGAAGAGCCCAAGTTTGGTCTCGTCGCCCTTGGCATTGTTCAGAACCACCAGCTTCTCACCAAATCCGGCGCGCGCCCTGGCGATCGCCTCTTCCTCTCCAAACCCCTTGGCACTGGCGTTATCACCACCGCGCTTAAACGCAGCCTCACTTCCCCCGATGAACTCGAAGAAGCTGTCACCTGGATGAAACGCCTCAATCGCGACGCCGCCCAACTGACGGTCGACTTTGCCCTTCACGCTGCCACCGACATCACTGGTTTCGGGCTGCTGGGGCACGCCACCGAGATGGCTGAGGCGAGCGGAGTCGCGCTGCGCTTCCACTTCCCCAGCATTCCCCTGATGAAGGCAGCTCGGAAATTTGCTGATGCCTACACCTTCCCCGGCGGAGCAGCCGATAACCTGCTCTATTTCAGCCCCAGGGTTACCGTTGAAGGCGAGCTTTCGATCAATCTCCAGACCCTGCTTTACGACCCCCAAACCAGCGGCGGGCTGCTGATTGCCGTCCCGGAGGCAAAAGCCGCAGATTTCCAGGCAGAAGCCGACGCGCGCGCAATCCCCATGTGGCAGATCGGCTCCGTCACCCCTGACTCCGGCATTACCATCCTGGCAGAATAGAACCCTTCGCTGTAGAAAAATTGACAGGGTATAAAAAAGTCCTTGTAGGGTGGGTTGGCGTCGTAGTTTCCTGCCCTCTCTTAATATCAAAATAGCCAACCCACCAAAAACAGGAATCTTCCTTAAAAATATAATTGATGAACCAATTTGTTTGTGCTACGGTGGGTAGGCTATAGCACGTGTGCTCATGTACATGTTTTGTGACGCCAACCCACCCTACCTGCTGATTTATTAGTCTAGATAAAAATGCAGAGGGCGCAAGGCTCTGCAGCCATTTTTGCGTTATCTGTGAGTGAAAAGAAATGCCGGGGCAGGGAAGACCCCGGCAATTGGGCAGATTTACTAAACTTTACTTCTTTATCATAGGCAGATATGTCGCGTAGTGTTGTTGGGCGACTTTTAAATACGTTTCATCGTCCTGGTTGTTGTAATCAGAGTAGGCTATCGTCGCCAAGCCGCTGGGTGACACGCTGACAGCGACAAACCCAGCCACATCCGATGAGGAAGCCCCGCCGTCAATGGTACTGCACTGCCAGTATTGGAACAGTTCACCTGGAGGCACATCCCCACAATTGCCCCAATCTAATCCATAAGCAAGGCGTGGACGGGCAATCTTCAGCCTGGTAGGCGCCAGGTCTTCATGTGCATCCATATAGGCGATGATGGGGTAGCCCAGGCTGTCCACATCCATGGAGAGGTCATAGTCGCCTAACGGTATCCCGACGGTATCAACTGTATAGCAGTTAAAGGATGAACTTGTGCAGTCGCCATCGCTGCTCACGGACTCGGCATATCGCAACGTTCCACTATACGCGTTATAGTAAGCTAATCTGGTTTTATCTGAGGAGCTGTCCTTGGAATGCAGTGACACATACTCGCCCCTGTCAATACCATCATCAATGGTGTCACAATTCCACTCGTCGTTGGAACAGGAGCCACCAAAACCCTGGTACCATGCGAAATCCAGTGAACCCTGTTGTGAATTATAAAAGGCAACCTCTACCCTCCCATCCCAGGTAAAATCCAGCGAGGGATATATGCCGTGGTCCAACTCATCAACGCTGTCGATGCGATCAATGGTTTCACAGAACCAATACTCTCCATCCTCGCTGTTGCATCCGCTTCCACCAGAAGTGACAAAAGACGCAAGTTTGACAGATCCGTATTCAGTGATGTCATCACTCATCGCGTGATAGGCAATGACTGGCAAATGGTTTGGAGCGAATTTCATAGATGAGAAGGTGCCGCGTGTTTCATGACCAGCCCATACGCGCTGATCCACCTGATAAATGGTCCAGCTTCCAGGGGCAGGAAACGTTCGATATGAGGCGTACTTTAAGGCGCCATTGGTGGCATCGTAATAAGAAATACCAATTTTGGTATAGGCAGGGATTGGATTATCGTAAGGCACTCGGATCACGTCAATAGAGCTGTACTTTCCGACATCTCCGTCGGAATCGATGAGTGTGCAGTCCCAATCATCATTGTTATGGCAGTTCCCGGTACCAGGAGTCACTTCTTTTGCCATCCACAGTTCGTTGTTTAAGTAATCATAGTAACTAATGTAGGCAATCCCTGTGGTGGGATGGTGGGCAATGGACGTATTGGTCCCCACCCCTGACCCCTGATACCAATCTACGTGTTCTGTAGACCAGGGCTCATTTGCAGGTGGGTCTACTGCTGTTATGCTCGCAGCATCAACATTAACGCTGCAAGCCAGCAAAATTATTGCAATCACTAAGAAAGCAATCCGCTTGATTTTCATCATATTCTCCTTGGTATTGGTAAAAGGTTGACGGGGAGCCAATGGTGTTTATGGCATTAAATGCCATAAACACTGGTCTGGTTGTATCCCCATAGATATACCTAATGCGTTAATGTTGGATGGTAACTTTATAGTATTACTTTTTACAACGATATTCAATAGATATCGGGGGAAAACCCCAATAATTGAGCGCTCTGCTTCATTTAATTGACTATTAAAGACTGTAGGCCGGACGAAGTACCGGCGAAGCTGTGTAATGAGACTGCTCTGCAGCCCCTGATTAAGGCCCACCTCACGCGGGCTTACTCCGACATTAATAAAATAATCCGGAATAAAGCGACAAAGTGCAAAAATATCACAGTAAAAAAGCTGCACTTTGCACTTTTGTTAGATACTTGGTGCAATAGGATTCAGCCCACCCACTTCACCGAATACGTACGTCTGACTTGTAGGGCGAGATTGAGGAGTATCTAAATATTATTGCTGAGTCACCTTTTTCCCTCCTCAATCCGCCAATGCATGGTTGGTGGCGGATTGGAAGCATGAAAGTTCCCCCCAACATAGGGTCTGTAGTGCTTCCAATCTCGCCCTACAGAGATTGTGTTTTGCCTCAGGTTCTAACAAACTGTCAATAGAAATAAAAAAAGCCGGGTTCCTGTGAGAAACCCGGCAAACAAGAAAAAAGATCTTAACCCTTGACAGCTCCCTGCGTCAGACCGCCAACGATCTGATCCTGCAGGATCAAGTAGATGATCATGATCGGCAGGGCGGCGATCAAAGCACCAGCAGCGAAGATGCCCCAGTTTTTGGTGTACTGCCCGGCTGTGAAGATCTGCAAGCCTACCATGACGGTCTGCATCTCACGCTGGGTGAGAAGGGTACGGGCGATAATGAACTCACCGTAGGTACCGATGAAGCTCAGGATGGATATAACGACCAGAATCGGACGCAAAAGCGGTAAGATCAACTTTGAGAAGACCTCCCAGTCGGTTGCGCCATCCACATGAGCCGATTCGTCGATATCCCTTGGGATGGTATCCATGTAGCCCTTCATAAGCCAGATGTTCATGCCCATTGCACCGCCCGAATAAACCAGGATCAAGCCGGCATGGGTGTTAAGCCCAAACAGCGGGATTACATCCCCAATTTGCTTGATGATGGTGAACAGAGCCACAATTGCCAACAGGTTTGGGAAGCTCTGGATCAGCAGGATGGATTTGAGCATGCTTTGTCGACCCCTGAAGCGGAACCTTGAGAAGGCGAAAGCTGCCAGCGTGGTCAACGAAAGGGTCAGAAGGGTGGAAATTGTCGAGATGATCAACGAGTTTTTCAGCCAGGTGAAGAAGGGGAAAATCGGATTCGTCACCAGTTGGCGGAAGTTGTCAAAACTCCAGTTGTCCGGGATCAGTTTTTGATTTGCCAGGTCATTGACGGGGTTGATCGAAGCTGAAACGATCCACAGTACCGGGAAGATACTGAAGAGGATCAAGACAGCAGCGAGAGCCCAGCGCCATACCAAGCCCATGGTTCGACTGCGTTTGACGGATGATGGTTTCTTAGACATTTTCGCCAACCTCCTCCCACATGTTTGTGAACTTGAATTGCAGCAATGACATAACCGCGATTACCATGAACAGCACCAGCGAAATAGCTGAAGCATAGCCATATTGCACGCCGCGTCCACTGGCAAAAGCCAGGTTGTAGACATAGCTGATAATAATGTCGGTGTAACCTGCCTGTGTTGTCGCGGTCGGAATTGGCGGCCCGCCATTGATGAAAGCATATATCAGGTTGAAATTGTTGAAGTTGAAGATGAAGGAAGAAATCATCAGAGGTCCCACGCTGACAAGCAGGAGGGGCAGGGTGATGTTCCTGAACTGTTGCCAGCCACTGGCTCCATCAATTTCAGCTGCTTCATAAATATCACCGGGAATGGATTGCAGAGCACCGCTGGTGACCAACATCCAGTAGGGGTAACCCAGCCAGGTGTTGACGACAAGCAAGGCGATTCGCGCCAGCCATGGCTCCGTGAACCATCGGGGCGAAATGTTGAAGACGCTCTCGAGCATGCGGTTGATGACGCCCAAATCTGGGTTGAACATACCGCGCCAAATTAAGATCGTGATCAGGCTGGGAATGGTGTAGGGGATCAGCAACAGCGAGCGTAAGATTTTCTTGCCCTTGAACTTGGGATCGCCATAAATAATGGAGATCAGCAAGCCTACGGAGAAGGTCAACAAAAGGCTGAAGGTGGCAAACAGGAAGTTCCAGATCACGATCGTCACCAAGGGTCCGCGCAAGCCGGGACTGTTGACGAACTGGACAAAGTTTTTCCCGCCAACAACGGCAGTGTAACCAGGGATCAGCTGCTCTTTATTGTTAGCTGTATATGTTCCTTCCTTGTCGTAATACACCGTTCCTGTAACTTCATTGGTAAAGGTGTTGGCTTCAGGATCATAAGCATAGAGAGGCAGCAACTCCGCGGCTTCCGATGGGGACCGTACCTGGATGGTGTTTTCTGGATCGCCAAACTTGATGTTGGTCAGGTTTTTATCCGTGGAAGCAAGGATACGGTTGAGGCGCTTGTAGCCCTCAATTGTGACAGGGGCTCCATCTGCGTCAATTTCTCCAATGCCATTTTCACCGCTGACAAGCGGGACTTCGGCCTCGCCTTCCGCATCAACCTGGGTTACAAGTTTGGTGTTACCATCGGCATCTTTGAGCCAAAGCAAATATTCGTTCGCTTCCGACCGATAAGCAATCCATTGATACGCTTTTCCAGTTTCAGGCAGATAAGTCTGCGCCTGGATTTGTTCGATAGCTTGGGTCTGAGAGATCAGGTGACCATCACCATAGTTGGTGAAAGCGTTGTAAATCGTGTAGACAATGGGAAAAATCGAGAAAAGAAGCCAGGCTGAAAGACCAATTGCCATCCATTTGAACATGTGGGCTTTTGGGACCAGGAAGGCCACGCTTATCATCATAATAATGAGAACAAAACAAATTCCCAGTGGGATATAGCCAAGACTGAAGAGTTTAAACGCAAAATAACCCAGGGCGATATCTACAATGAGAACGATCAGAGAAGTAAATAAGTTGCCAGCACCCAGGATGGTTTTTTTGGCAAACTCACCTTTGGTTGGCGTCAGATTTGCGTCCATCACATAATTCTCCTTTCCCTGTAGAAAAAAGGAGGCTTGCGAATTCAAGCCTCCTGACAGACTAAATCTTAGGGCAGTTGAATGTCCAGAAGATGGGTTTCAGGGTCGTAGACGAAGGTAACTTCGCCATCGGCTGCAACGGTGAAGAGGATGTTGTCACCACCAGCGACGCCATCGACACCATAGTTGGTGTCCCAGCCGCCGTCATGGGCAACTTTGATTTCGTAATCGCCAGCGGGGATGGTGAACTTGGCAGTGTAGAGACCATCATCACCGAGGGTCATGGCAGTGTCAGGGCACTTTGGGTCCCATTCACATGCAAAACCAGCAGCTTTTTGCCAGGAACCAGGCAGGTTGATCATGCCGGTGGTATCAGTGCCGATAGCAGCAACGATGGCTTCCTGGGCGAAGGCGTAAGCCTCAGCGGGGGTCTTGGAACCGTCGAAAATGAAGGTGAGGGCATTGCCCCAGTCACCCCAGACCTTGCTCATCGCGGGGATGGCAGGCATTGGGACGGCATTCTCGCCGGCAATAGCGATACCTTGCAGATAAGGATCGTCGATCTTGGCAGCAGCAGGCAGGTAAGCAGAACCACGGGGATCAGCTTCGTAGAGAGCCAACATGGCTTCTTCGGTTGCAACAAATTCGGTCAGGAAGGACTGCGCGAGCAGAACGTTCTCGGACATTGAGTTGACCGCAAAGCCCTGGACACCAAGGAAGGGATAACCACCATCGGGGAATTTGGCGATGCCAAAGTTCAAACCGGAGTCTTTAAGGTTGTTGATTTCCCAGGGACCGTTCATGAAGAAGGCTACGTCGCCGTTCAGGAACATGGATTTGGCGGTGGTGCCGTCAAGGTTTTCGGAAAGGATACCGTCATTCTTCCACTGCAGTGCCATTTCGCCGAATTTGATCATGCCTTCGGAGCCGACACCAACATCAGATGGGTTGTAGTCGCCGTTTTCGTCAAGACCGAAAACGTAGCCGCCCTGAGAGGTCATCCAGGGATAGGCATCGTAGGAGGTTCCAGCCAGAACGATACCATACTGGACTTCGCCGGCTTCGATGAGGGTTTTGGAGAGGTCATAGACGCCCTGCCAGGTGGTGGGGACTTCTTCGACCAGGTCGGCATTGTAGAAAAAGCCGAGGTTCTCACGGGCATAGGGCATACCATAGAGCTTGCCTTCGTACGAGAAAGCTTTCAGGGATTCGGGATCGAATTCTGCAGCTTTGGCACCAAGATCGAGTTCAGCAACCAGACCGGATTCGGTCAGAGCGGGCAATTGATCGTGAGCAAGCACAATGATGTCCGGACCTTCGCCAGCGGGAGCAGCCACAAGGAATTGATCGCGGATGCCAGAGATGTTCTCAACAACCACTGCCACACCGTATTCTGCTTGGAACGCGGCGCCGAGTTCACTCAGAACGGGAGCACGTTGTTCGTCAGCCCAAATACGAAGGGTGGCAACTGGTTCTTCCACGACGGGAGCCTCAGTTGGGGCTTCGGTGGGTTCTTCGGTAGCGGGAGCTTCGGTGGGTACTTCAACCACTGGAGGTTCCGTAACGACTGGGGCCTCTGTTGGAGTGCCGCAGGCACCGAGCAACAGAGTTGCAACCAAAGCGATTGCAATTAGTAAATAGCTTTTCTTCATTTCTTTCTCCTTTTGAATTGAAACGATAGAACTGGTTTGGCATTATTGCCAGGTTTTTTGTATTCCATCCTGATCTCCCGCCTGGTGACTTTAACCTAATATCGGTTCCGCCCGGTTGGGGGTCAGGGTGTTTTCAATTTCTGAGCTTGCTTTTAGGTAATCTTCCAGTTTTGCCTTATCAAGCATGGACATTAACTTGTCAACAAGCTTCTTGTAGTCGGGGTAGACACGGTTGAACAAGTCTTGCCCCTCTTTCGTTAAGGTGAGTTGATAACTGCGCCGATCATTGTGATCTACTTCACGGTTGATCAGGCCGTCTTTTTGCATCCCCCTAACGACGCGCGTGGTGTTGCTTTTGGTGCAAAGCAGCAGGTCACTCAAAACGATGTAATTAATTCCAGGGTTATTTTCAACATGCATCAGTACAAAAAAACGAGGAATATTCAAGCCAAAGCGAGCAAGAAATGCCTTCTCATGATTGTCGATGTGAAGGAATATCGACTTCAGTGATTTATACAACTCGAATTTGGTTTGTTGCATCCTTATTGCCCTGAGAATGTAGTTTACAACTCAACTATTTTAACGCCATACGATTTCTTGTCAAGTGACTGCCAATAATTATAGGCGATTTTACGCTTGTTGAGTTAATCGTCCAACCTCAATTTCCGACTTGTGATGGGCAGAAATACGCCCGACTGTGGATCTCAATGTTGAAAAATCTTGGAACAGTGATGTGGTTTTTCGGGAGGGGAGATTATATCGTGCGCATGTACTGACTGGAACCCGAACACCAGACGCTCTTCCCCGGTTCAATGCGGTACCAATCTTCCTTTACTTCGTAAACAGACACTACCTCATCTTTGATCAGATTACCAATGATCTTCTTTTTTGTACTCGGACCTTCCCGCTTGAACAACGCTTTCACAATACATTGGGCTTTGAACAGGACTTTTTCTGCTGAAGGAGTCTCATCCAATCGCTGCAGGTACGTACTCTTACCTGAACACCACAATTGTGCGCTTGGGTCAATCCGATACCAGCCATCGTTAACTTCATAGATGGATACCACATCTCCCAGGCTCAAGTTCCCGATTACTTTGAAGGTGGGTCCCGGTCCACTGCGCTTGTATAGCGCGCTCACGATGCACTTTGCCGTAAATAAAACTTTGTTTTCCTGTGGTAAAACACTTCCGCTTGGGCTTCCGAAGTAGCGCAGTACATCCGCTTTTCCGCCATTCCAGCGGTTGTAATCCATGTAATGACTGACTCCGCCAATTGATTTGCCCTTATCACCCGTCTGTTGGATCAGGTAGCTGCTCACACCCTTTGGCAGGTAGGGCGGACCATCGTGTTCCGGGGTATACAAGGGCGAGACCAGTGGTTTGCGATAGGTCGCCAGCCACCAGTCCAGCGTTGGTAGATCAGCCACAGAGAGATAGGTGTTTACCCAACTTGCTCGTGAATACACAATCGGAAAGAAACCGGTTCTTGCCCGGCAGATATCCACACACTTTTGCGTCGTGACTGTGATCCTGTTTCTGGGATTTATTCCAGCGACTTCCAGGTCGAGCGCGATGCGGTCGTGCGCAAAATTCGCCCTGCCATCCAGCATTTTGAAGAGCGAATCCATTTGCGCCAGGGCGCTCTCCCCAAAATACAGCACGTGGTAAGCTATGCGCATTACTTTGATGCGCGCCATTTCGTTCCAGTAGTGGTTGAACATTGGATCGGTGTATCCCCACGAAATACCAGCCCGAGCCGCGACAAATGTGACTTCCTCCGCGTGATTTTGCACCGCGGTGAAGTCCATCTTCTTGCTGCCATCCTTACTGGACTGGTACTTGCTGATGTCGATTCCAAATGCTTTGCTCATACTGCCTCCTGCTGTGAGTAAACCTCCTCGTTTCGCGAGATTAGTCAACCCATTCGTTGCAATATGAATGCCAGATCGTGTTAGGTGATAGCTGGTAGGTGATGGGTGATAGGGAGGTAGCTTGTTGCTGGCAGTGGTTCCTACTTACGTTCTTCCAGCCAGGCTTTGACCTTCTCCTTGGTGACCGGCAGGCTGTCCACCCGCAAGCCAATCGCGTTATAGACTGCGTTCGCAATCGCGGGTGGGGTGGGCACGCAGACCAGTTCCCCGATGCCCTTTGCCCCATAAGGTCCCTCTGAGGTCGGATCTTCCACGATCAGCGACTCCACCGTTGGGCTGTCTTTCATACGTGGAATTTCGTATCTCGCGATCCGGTCGCTCAGGATGATCCCGTTTTCCACTTTAAATTCTTCCATGATTCCATGCCCCACCCCCATCACCACGCCCCCTTCCACCTGGGATTGGAAACCAAGCGGATTGATAATCCTGCCAGCATCGCTCGCCGCAATCACCTGCAGGACTTTCACCCCGCCACTTTCCGGAAAAAGAGCAACCTTGACGGCCTGTGCCCCAAATCCGTAGGCTACATGGATTTTCCCTCCAAGCTCAAGAGAATGGGTTTGAGGAGCAGTGTAGCGCAGCTCCACGGAAGTCCCTTCAGGGGTCTTTTCCAACATGTCATAGACTTCCTGCCAGCTGATCTGCTCATCGCCCGCGGTAACGGCTTCGGAACTAAACAGCACCTGGCACGGCTCACATTCGAACTTTCCAATCAGCAAGCTCTCTATGCGTTTCTTCAATTCGTTCGCGGCATTCTTGACCGCGTTGCCGGTTACGTAGGTTTGACGGCTGGCGGTGGTTGGGCCACCATCCGGCGTCAAGGCTGTATCCATCAGGTAGATGTTGATATTTTCGGGCGTGATCCCCAGCACTTCCGCAGCAATCAACTGCAAGGTGGTGTTCATTCCCTGCCCCACTTCCGAAGCTGCTGTCATAACCTGCAGCCTGCCAGCTGGCAAAAGACGCACGATCGCGCCACTGCTGTCAACCGTGCCGGTTCCCAGCCCAGTATTTTTGAAGCCAGACGCCATCCCCCAGCAGGTAATCACCCTCTGACCATCAATTTCCTCTTCCTGCGGGGTCCAGGGCTCAGAAACCTCCAGTTCCCCAAGACGCTGCCCGACTGCTTCGAGGCAGGCAGGAAGTCCGACACTTTCCTCCAGGCGGTGCCCGGTGTTGGTTTCGGATCCTTTGCGAAGCGCGTTCAACTTGCGTAAAGCCAACGGGTCCATTTCGAGCTTTTCAGCCAGCATATCCATGGCTGATTCAATGCCAAACATCGCCTGCACCACCCCAAAGCCCCTGAACGCCCCCGCGGGTGGGTTATTGGTATACATGGCGTAACACTCCGAGAGGGTATTGGGAATAATATACGGACCGCATGAATGCGTGGTTGCCCTCGTCATCACCGCAACCCCCAGCGAGGCATAAGCGCCTGTGTCACCGTAGATTTCAGTCTTTGCAGCCAGAAGTTCCCCATTCTTCTTTGCGCCCAGTTTGATTTTGGTCCAGGTGGCATGCCGTTTCGGGTGCACCATCATGCTTTCGCGGCGGGTGAATAGCAACTTAACCGGTTTCCCGGTTGCCTGTGCCATCAGGGCTGCGTGGATCTGGCCCGCGATATCTTCTTTGCCGCCAAAAGCGCCGCCTGTCTTTTGACCCTTAACGCGAACACGTTCGGGTGCCAGACCCAGGGCTTCGGCGACCTGCCGACGATCCTCATAAGGGATCTGAGAGCCGGCATACACGTCCATGCCTCCGTCTTCTCTCGACACCGCGATGGAACATTCCGGTTCCATAAAAAGGTGTTCCATGAATGGCGTGAAAAAGGTGTGCTCAACGATCACATCGGATTGGGCGAATCCTTCATCCAGGTTTCCTTTGCCCACTTTGATCTTCTTGAGCAAGTTTCCCTTCTCATGTAATTTTTCCGCATCCGGCTGGGCTGCCAGCATCGGGTTACTCACCACCGGGCGGGGTTCGATGACCATTTTTATCAGCGAGATTGCTTCATCAGCAATTGCCTGTGTCTCCGCCGCCACGATCGCGATCGCATCCCCAAC
>DAOOPV010000021.1:0-31297 GCA_035388405.1 Anaerolineaceae bacterium | reverse complement strand
GGGGGTCTGATCCGGACCTTTTATCAGCAGCCTTTGTCCAACCTGCAGCGGCGCTTCCGCGGTGATGCCATTGAGCTCCACCAACCTGTTCACCGAGACCCCGTACGCTTCGCCAATCCTGGACAGGTTCTGGTACGCCTCAACAACGTGCACTATCCGCCCATCGCTGTCCGGCGTAGCTATGATAACATTCCCCATCGGCGTTGGGGTCACCAACGCGCGGGACTCAGGACCAGCAATTTGCAGCTCGTCTCCGGTCTGCAGCATGGTGCTATCAGGCAGGTTGTTCCAGCGCAGAATGTCCTTGATGGTCACGCCATACGCCACCGCGATCGACCAAAAGCTCTGCCCTGGTTTGACGATGTGCAGATAGTTGCCGTTTTCGTCCGGCTCCACCAACTCGACCGGGGTAATAATGCCAGGGACGATCGGGGTTTGCCCCGGGATGGGGGTTCCCACGACGGGAGGACCTGCTTCGCATGGCACGCCGGAAATGTAGGCCGCCTGCAGAATGAAATAGGTCATGCCGTTGCTGGCTTTGGCAGTTCCCGCGCCGACGTGGCAGTAGTTGGCTGAGGTGGCAGGGCGCATGTGGTCGTAATCCGCCCACATCAGCATGATCTGATCGATCGTGACGCTGTCGCCAGCGACCGCGAAGTTCTCCGTGGCGAAGACGGTTCCGCCTCCGCCATAGCCTGCCGCTGCCAGGCGCCCTTTGACGTCGCCGATGTGCCACGAAAGCAAGTTGTCCGCCATGATTTGGGCGGTGCCTTGCGCCACGGCGTCGATGATGGGATGTTCGATCAAGGCCGGCAGTCCGTTGGACATTCGCAGAACGTTCATTGCTGCGATCAACTCGTAAGCACTTACGGTTTGCAGGGGTGCTTGTGAGTTCTTAGCGTCTGTAGCCAGGTTCGGCTTGGCGAAGCTTGGTGCCAGGAGCAGAAGGATGAGGAGAAAGAGGGTAATCTTTCGCATGTGTTTTATATACCATAAATTTAAGATGGGGAGAAACTGCGTGGTTGATGATCTCGCCGGTGTCCTCAGTGCGAAGCCTCCCTGTGGGACCGTGCGAAGTCCTTGACCGTGGGTCTCCGTTAGCCATTGATAAAGAACAGAGAAATTAAACGAGCAGATCACCACAGTCGCTTTTGCTCCCTCGCGATGACGGGTAGCGACGTAGTTGTAGGGCGAGGTTGAGGGCACCGTGAACAATGTGATGGACGGATGTATCGTGCCCTCAACCCGCCGTGTGCGCCAATTGAGAGTTCTGGGTACGGCGGATTGGAAGCACGGAGAGGTCTCGCTCTGTTTTCTGCTTGATGAACAAGACAAACGGTAGATCGCCATACCCTTCTTCGCGGGCACAGGTGGTCGCGTTCGCTCCCTCGCGATGACGTTCCGACCGGTCATTGCCAGCCCCGATTTTTTTATTCCCTCGTAGGCCGGATTCCGCTTTTGAATCCGGCTCTTTTTCAGACAGCAGATCGTCGCGGTCGCTTCACTCCCTCGCGATGACGCCCCCTCCGGTCATTGCGAGCCCCGATCCTGTAGGGTGCCTTGACCAACAGACGTGTTAGGGGCGTGGCAATCTGATTTTTGTGCTTGGTGAAATGAAGCAAGGGCAGATCGCCGCGTTCGCTTCTCTCCCTCGCGATGACGATGTTGCAGAAGGTGTTGTTTATGGCGGATTGGAAGCACAGAAAGGTCACGTTATATGAAGGATTCCAGTGCTTCCAATCACGCCCTGCGAAAAGAATTGGGTTAAAAATTGCCTACAGCCTGCGAAATCTATCGTACAATTGTTAATCATGAAACTCGTTGTCCAAATCCCTGCCTACAACGAAGCCGGACATTTGCCGGTAGTGCTTTCCGAGATACCACGGCAGTTCCCCGGCGTTGACGAAGTGATCGTGCTCGTGATCGACGACGGCTCCACGGATAGCACTGCCAAAGTGGCGCTGGAAAACGGCGCTGACTACGTCCTGCGGCACCGCCATAACCGCGGTCTCTCTCGCGCTTTCATCAGCGGCGTGCAATTCGCTCTCGCGCTTGGCGCGGACATCATCGTCAACACCGACGCGGACAATCAATACCCCGGCAGCGAGATCAGCAAGCTGATCGCCCCCATCCTCGCCGACCAGGCAGACATGGTCATTGGTGACCGCCAAACCCTGGCTAACGAGCATTTCAGCAAGAGCAAGCGCCTGATGGAGCACCTCGGCAGCTCGATCATGCGCCGAGTCTCAAAAACCGACGTGCCGGACGCAGTCAGCGGTTTCAGGGCCTTCTCGCGCTATGCTGCCCTGCGCCTGCAGGTCTACAACCCCTACTCTTACACGCTTGAGACGCTCGTGCAAGCCGGCAAAGGGCAGATGAAGCTGGTGAACGTACCCATCCGCACCAACCCTGCAGTGCGCGAATCGCGCCTGCATAAAGGCATCTTCAATTTTATCTGGCGCCAGGGCGGCGCGATCATCCGCTCCTACGTGCTCTACCAGCCGCTGCGCACCTTCGTCAGCACAGGTTCAGTGTTCTTCTTGGCAGGTTTGATCCTTCTGGGGCGCTTCCTGGTCAGTTATTTATTTTTTGCTGAAGGCTCCCGCTACATCCAGTCCGTTTCAATCGGCGGCACGCTCCTGACCGCCGGTATTACCCTGATCATGTTCGGTTTCCTTGGGGATGCCATGCGCGCCAATCGCCAGGCGGCAGAAGAAACCATGATCAGCCAGCGGGATCAAGCGCGCCTGCCAAAGCCGGCTGATCTGCACGAATTCCAGGGGCATCCAATTTATTCTGCCAGTAATCCACCCGTTTTCAACGTCAACGAGTGACGCAATCTTAAATCTTTAAAATTTCCCGATCATCTGAATCGCTGTGCTATACTCATATTCCACACGGCTTTTTGACGCGCCTGGGATAACATAAATGTCATTTGTGCATCTTCACGTTCACTCCGCTTACTCTGTGCTCGACGGCTTTGGCAGCCCGACAGCCTTGGTCAAACGTGCCAAAGAACTGGGCATGCCCGCCCTCGCGCTGACCGACCATGGCACCATGTTTGGCACGCTGGATTTCTTCCAGGCAGCCACCACTGAGGGCATCAAACCGATCGTCGGGCTCGAAACGTACCTTGCTCCGCGTAGCATGCACGATAAGGACGTTTCGCGCGACAAGTACTCCTCGCATCTCGTCCTGCTGGCCGAGAACATGACTGGCTACCGCAATTTGCTCTCCATCGCGTCCGCTTCACAGTTAGAGGGTTTTTATTACCATCCCCGCATCGACAAGCCTTACCTTGCCGCTCATTCTGAGGGGCTGATTGCCTTATCCGCCTGCCTTTCCGGCGAGCTTTCGCGAGCGCTGTTGGATAACGACCCGGACCGGGCTGAACGCACCCTGGCCTGGTACCTGGATGTGTTTGGCAAGGACCGCTACTTCCTCGAGCTGCAGGATCACGACATTTCCGAGCTCTACCGCGTCAACCGCGGCTTGATCGAGCTTTCGCAAAAGACTGGCGCCCGTGTAGTGGCGACCAACGACGTGCATTATGTGCGGCGAGATGATGCCGAACTGCAGGACATCCTGCTGTGCATCCAAACCGGAAAATTGCTCAGCGACCGCAATCGCATGCGCATGAACAACGACACCTACTACCTGCGCAGCCCTGAAGAGATGCAAAACCTGTTCTCCCAGGTGCCCGAAGCCATCAGCAACACGCTCGAAATCGCCGAAAGATGCAACATCGATCTGACGCGCAAGGGTTATCACCTGCCCCAGTTTGAAGTCCCAGCCGGCCAGACCGCTTCCACCTTCCTGCGCGATCTTTGCCAACAAGGTTTACGCAGCAATGCTCCGGAGCAGGCCGACAGCGAGGAGTTCCAAAAGCGGCTGGACTATGAACTGAGCGTGATCAACCAGATGGGTTTTGCGGAGTACTTCCTGATCGTTTGGGACCTGTGTCGCTTTTCACGCGAGAAAAAGATCTGGTACAACGTACGCGGCTCGGGCAACGGCTCACTGGTGGCTTTCGCGCTGGATATCACCTCCGTGGAGCCCCTCAGCCACGCCCTGCTGTTTGAACGCTTCCTCAACCCGGACCGCGTTACCATGCCGGATATCGACCTCGATTTCCAGGATGATCGCCGCGCCGAGGTGATGGAGTATTGCAATCAAAAATACGGCGCCGATCGTGTGGCGCAGATCATCACCTTCGGCACCATGGCAGCCCGTGGCGCGGTACGCGACGTGGGGCGGGTGATGGCTATCCCGCTGGCGGATGTGGACAAGGTCGCGAAGCTGGTTCCGGGACCGGTGCAGGGCAAGAACTTGCCCATTACGGAGTCGCTCAAATCAACTTCGGAATTGCGGGCAGTGTATGAATCTTCCGATCAGATGAAGAACCTGCTCGATACCGCCGGACGCATGGAAGGCAGCCTGCGCAACGTGGGCACGCATGCCGCCGGCGTGATCATCAGTGATAAACCGCTCACGGAATACCTCCCGCTGCACCGACCGACCAGCAGCAGCGATGAGCTGCCCATCAAATCCGTGGCGCAGTACGACATGGACGGCATCAATTACCTCGGTTTGCTCAAGGTGGACTTCCTGGGCTTAGTGACGCTCACCATCATGTCCAAAGCCTGCGAATACATCGCCCAGCGACATGGCATTCAACTGACACTCAGCAACATCCCGATTGACGACCCCGAAGTTTATCAATTCATCAGCGAAGGACACACGGTTGGCCTCTTCCAACTGGAAGGCAACGGCATGACCCGCTACCTGGTGCAGATGCAGCCCAAGACCATCCATCACGTCATCGCCATGGTGGCGCTCTTCCGACCGGGTCCAATGGAAAGTATTCCGGAATACATCGCCAACATGCACGGCGAAAAGCCAGTGACCTACCAGCACGAAAAGCTGGAGCCGATCCTGCGTGAGACTTATGGGCACGCGGTTTACCAGGAACAGATCATGATTGCCGCCATGCAACTGGCAGGCTACAGTCCCGGTGAATCGGATGACTTGCGATCGGCAATCTCCAAAAAGAAGGTCAAGGAAGTCAAAAAACACCGCGACAAATTCATCAAAGGCGCGGTTAAGAACGGCATCGAGAAGAAAACCGCCGAAGATATCTTTGCCCACTGGGAAGCCTTCGCGCATTACGGCTTCAATAAGAGTCACGCCACCAACTACGGCATGATCGCGATCAAAACCGGGTACCTGAAATATCACTACCCGGTGGAGTACATGACCGCGCTGCTCTCTGCCTGGAAAAACGACAACGACAAGTGCTCCACGTATGTTTCGGAATGCCACAACATGGGCATCGAAGTGCTCCAACCGGACGTCAACCATAGCGGTTATGATTTCACGATCGAGGAACACACTGAAGGCAAAGCTCGCATCCGCTTTGGGCTTGGCGCGGTGAAAAACGTGGGCCAGGGACCAGTGGATACGATCATCCAGGCTCGCGGTCACCAGGCTTTTTCGGACTTAAATGACTTTATCCGCCGCGTCGACCTGCGCCAGGTAGGCAAGCGCCCGTTGGAGTGCCTGATCAAGGTGGGTGCACTGGATGCCTTCGGTCCGCGCAAGGCGCTTCTGCGCTCGATTGACCAGATGGTAAATGTCTCTGCCAGCAACATCAAGGCGATTGAAATGGGTCAGCTCGATCTTTTTGGCGGTGGAACGGTGGCTTTGCCGCATGTGGTCCTGCCCACCAGCGTGAGCGTGGACACCAGTGAGCAGCTCGGCTGGGAGAAAGAACTGCTTGGACTGTACGTCTCTGATCATCCATTGAGCTCGCACATGTCCCAGATCGCCGACAAGATCAGCCACAGCTCCAATCAGCTGGCAGAAGTCGAGACCAACAGCAAGGTTACCATCGGCGGCTTGGTCAAACGTGTGCAGCCGATCCTGACCAAAAAGAATCAGAATATGGCTTTTGTCACCATCGAGGACCAGTTTGGTGAAGTGGACCTGGTAATGTTCCCCGCGGTATGGGAACGCGACAACCGCATGGTGGAGCAAGGCAGCCTGTTGGTGGTGGAGGGGAAACTGCAGCACCAGGAACGCGGCACTTCCGTCTTGGTGGATCGCGTCAGGCGGATTGGGATGGATGAGTCTGTTGGAGAATTGTTTAACCAAAACAGCGGCAAACAATACGAACGCATGCTTGAGAACTACCTGCCTGATATCCGCCTTTTGTCGCGTTATCGCTTTGGTGAGGAAACAGAACCAATCCCTGAAGATGCGTCAGAACCATTGGCTGAGTTTGAGGAACCGGAAGACGAACTCTGGCGGGTGGGCTTGGACCTGGATGAGGAGACTCAGTCAGAGAATTTCCTCGCAGACGAACCGGAATTGACCGACGATCTTCCCCTTGAGGCAATTGAAGCTGGGCTGCAAAACTCCGAACCCGAATTGGAAACCCAGGCTCCAACACACGCACCTGTAGACCATAACCCCACTGCCAATATGGTCAGTTTTGTTGAAAGGCGCGTGTTGGTGGTGCAGATTGCCAAGGATGAAGCCCCAGACCGCATCACTCGCAAGATCCACCATCTGCACGGCTGGCTGGGCTCCCATCCTGGCGATGACCAGTTCGCTTTTCAATTTTTTGCTGAAGGGAGCTGGCATGAGTATGTCTTCCCCAACGAAAGCGTTCAGATCAGCGATTACCTGCTGAACCAGTTGAATGGATTTGTCGAAGAAAACAGCTTCTTTATTCGCACAGAAAGGTTTGAAATTCGCGATGAATGATCATCAACAAATCTTCCGGCCAGCCACAATCTTACGTATCAACGCGATCGGCGCGCCAGGAGAGCGCACCTTCTTTTTGCAGGGTGGTGATGGCGACAGACTCGTAACCCTCCTGGTGGAGAAGGTTCAGGTTCAAGTGATGGCGGTAGGGGCGATCCGGATGATTGACGGCATAGAGTCTGAGCAATTCGATTTTGAAAAATCCCTTGCCAGGTACAACGAAGCGGAGATGCAGCTCGTATTACCATTGGACCCGCTTTTCAGGGTGGATGAGGTCGCATTGGGCTACGATGAGGAAAAGGATTTGCTTCTGCTGCAGGTCGCTGAGGAAGGCTCTGAGGATGACAAGCAGCAGGTGATGTTTTGGGTTACCCGCGAGATGATGCACGGACTGGCGCTCTGGGCACTGGAACTGGCAAACCGCGGCAGACCTGATCCACTGGAGCCAAAGAAACCCAGCGGGAACGGCTTCCGCCACAGCAACAACGGTCACAAATCCTGATTTTCATTCCCCATCATTAATGGACCACCAGGCTGTTTTGCGTATTCTGGAAAAAGGCGAAGTCAGCCTGCAGGGGCAGTTCCTGGACAGTTCCAATGCCACATTTTTTGTCACATGCCAACTTGGGGAGGAGAGTCTCCGGGCTGTTTACAAGCCTGAAGCCGGCCAAACTAAACTTTACGACTTTGAGCCTGCCACTCTGCCACGCCGGGAAGTAGCCGCCTGGTTGGTCTGCCGGGCTATCAGTTGGAATTTTGTGCCGCCCACTGTTTTTCGCAAGGAAGGTTTGCCTTTTGGGGTGGGATCGTTACAGTTGTTTGTTGAGCATGATCCGAGATTGCATTATCTTGCCCTTGAGGAAAAGGAACGCATCCCTTTCCGCAAGGTTGCCTTGTTTGATCTGGTTGTCAATAATGCCGATCGCAAATCCGGGCATCTCCTTTTTGGGGAAGATGGGCGCTGGTGGGCGATTGACCAGGCACTGTGCTTTCATGTTGAGCCAAAGCTGCGTACCGTGATCTGGGACTTTATTGGCGAGCCCTTTGATGAGCAAGAATTGGACGCACTCCATCGATTGGAGCGAGCAATGGAGCCAGAAGGTGAACTGACCCAAGGCCTGGAAGGGTTGCTGCGCAAAGAGGAAATCGACGCAACGCGTGAGAGGCTGAAGGTTTTACTTGAGCAAAGGGTCTTCCCCGAGCCTGACCCTGCCCGCCGCCCCGTCCCCTGGCCATTGGTTTGAGTAGTTTGCAGGCGCAAGCGGGCGTGTTGGAATTGGCTATAATTGAAACTCAAAGGAATCACAGGTGACCCATGAGAGAAATTCGTTTGGCATTGGTAGGATTTGGAAACGTCGGGCAGGCTTTCGCCCACTTGTTGATGGAAAAGCAACACGAACTGAAAACGGAATATGGCATCACGCCTGTGGTCACCGGCATCATGACCGGTCGCCATGCTTCCTGTATCAACCCGGCAGGGATCGACCTTGAGCAGGCATTGGCGTTTATTGCCCAGGGGCGTCTTCTATCTGAGCTTGACACCTTTAGTTTCACTGGTGACACATTAGAGTTCATCCAGGTCTGCCCAGCGGATGTAATGTTTGAGACCACGCCGGTCAATCCCATCAGCGGGCAACCAGCCCTGAACCATCTGCGCAACGCCCTTGAGCACGGCATGCACGCCATCACTGCCAATAAAGGTCCCGTGGTGTATGGATACCACGAGCTCAAAGAACTGGCTGCCAGGCAGAGGCTTGGTTTTCGCTTCGAGTCCGCCGTGATGGACGGCGCGCCGATTTTCTCCCTTTTCCGCCATCCACTGCGTGGTGCCCGCCTTTTAAGCTTCAGCGGCATCCTCAACTCCTGCACCAATCTACTGCTTGATCGTATGGGTCAGGGCGAAACCCTCGAAGAAGCCATCGCCTACGGCGCGTCTATCGGCATCACCGAGACCGATCCCAGCAATGACGTCGATGGCTGGGACGCCTCGATCAAAGTGGCAGCCCTTTCCACCGTGTTGATGGATCATCCCCTTACCCCAGTGGAAGTCGACCGCGAAGGCATCCGCGGCATTACCAGGGAGATGATCGCTGAGGCGGAAGCTGCCGGCGAACGCTGGAAGCTGGTTTGCAAAGCCCACTGGCAGGATGGAAGCTTCGTTGCCCGGGTGCGACCTGAACGCGTTGGCCCCGGGTCGCCCTTGTACAGCGTGGGAGGTACCTCTTCTTTCGTCAACTTTGAACTCGATGTGCTTCCCGGACTGGGCGTGCTCGAATCCAACCCCAGCCCAAAAACCACTGCCTTTGGCATGCTTGCGGACCTGATCGACCTGGTGGCGGAGTAGGTATGACCTGCGTTTTCCTTGGAATAGGCACCAACCTTGGCGACCGGGAGCGCAACCTTCAAGAGGCGCTGGCGGTTCTGAGCCAAAAAATGGTGATCCTCAAGGAATCATCCATCTACCAAACCGCTCCCTGGGGCTATCTGGATCAACCCGTCTTTCTCAACCAAGTGATTAAAGCCCAAACTGATTTGAGCTCGTTGAACCTGCTTGGTTTCCTCACGGAGACAGAAAAGCTCTTGGGGCGGCAGGCAAACTTCCGCTATGGACCCAGGCTGATCGACCTGGATATCCTGTTTTATGGCAATCGCATCATCCAGACACCTCGTCTGCAAGTGCCGCATCCGCGTTTGACGCAGCGTGCTTTTGTGCTCATTCCTCTGGCAGAAATCGCGCCGGGATTTGTGCACCCGCAAAACAAACAGACCATCACCCAGTTGCTTGCAGCTTTACCGGATTTGGGAGGGGTGGAAAAGTGCGTCTAGCGCTGGCATTTGCCGCTCTGCTCTTGCCAGGGCTGGCTTGGTGGCTGTGGTTTGGCGACCGCCGTAAGGATGGCGCTCAGGCGCTGGCTGAGATTATCGCCATAAGCGCCAGCTTCATTGCGCTTGGCACGCTTGGCTTTTATACCGTCCGCCTGAAGTTCACCCCGCTCTTGCTTGGGATCGTGCTGGGTGTGTGCTTTGGGGTCGCTTTTGCCGGGCTCATTCGCCGGGGCAAAGGCGCGTTCAACAAAACCTGGCTGTTTGCCCTGCTCGGTCTGGCTGTTGCACTGGTTTGGCGTTTTTGGCAGGCAAGGGATTTGCTCCTCCCTAATTGGGTCGATTCCCAACACCACGTCCTGATCATTCGGAAAATGATCGAATTTGGCGGGCTGCCGAGCACGCTCGAACCCTACCTGCCCGGACCGTTTTACTATCATTTTGGCTTCCATGCAGTTGGCGCGCTGTTTTCTGTGCTCAGTGGGCTTGACCCCGCCGCCAGCGTTTTGATGCTGGGGCAGGTGATCAATGCGTGTGTCGGTCTGGCGGTTTATGCGCTGGCCAAACAGCTCAGCAAAGACTGGCGCATCGGACTGCTGGCGGCATTATTTGTCACTTTTGCCACCAAAATGCCCGGCTACTACCTCACCTGGGGGCGCTACACCCTCCTGATCGGCGTGATGATCCTGCCTGTGGCAATAGCGGAAGCAATTCATGCTTGGGAGAACCATGACAAATGGTGGAAGCTGTCAGGTCTCAGCCTGCTCACCGCCGGCACCTTGCTCAGTCACTACTTTACGGCATTTTTGCTGGCTATCTACTTGGTGGTCTTTGGAATCGATTGGATCGTTGGGGCTTTCATAAAGAAAAAAGCGGAATTGCAGGCATTTTTGACTCTGTTCACTCCTGTTTTTTTAGGGCTTCTATTCAGTGCCCGCTGGTACATCCGAGTCATCCGATACTCTGCAGATTTCATCAACAAAACGTTCCGACTTTCTTCCAGAAAAATAATTCTGGATCAAAGTCAACTCGATTATCTAAGATATATTCTTGGCCCTACGCCTGCGTACTTTTTGGTGTTATTGACAATTGTTGGATTGGTTTTGGGCCTTTTTAGACCAAAATGGCGTCCATTTGCCATTTGGTCTTTCATGTTGATTCTATTTACTCTTCCATTGGGATTTGAGATCCTAAGTTTTCGGAGCGATCATTTCGGCTTAATTTTGTTCTTAATAATATCCCTAATGAGTGCGATTTGTTTGATCTGGTTGTATGACCAATTAAGTCAAAAACTAAGAATGGGAAAGCTGATACAAATCTTCTTTTTCGTTATTATCTTGGTTTTTGTTTGTTGGGGTGCTTATACCAACATGGATGCAATAAACGACTCAACCCTCCTGATTGCTGAGGATGATATTGCTGCCCTTGATTGGATTGACACTCACACGCCTATGGATGCACGATTTTTTGTGAACACAACTTCCTGGGGGTATGGTTTATATCGCAGCAGGGATGGTGGAGGTTGGATCCTGCCGAATACAGGACGATGGAGCCTTTCGCCAACCATATTCTATGCTTATGGCGGAGACCAAAGCGTAAGCGCGACATGGACAGATTGGAGTAAACGCGCAAGCAATATTACGACTTGTGGGAAAGATTTTTGGGAATTAGTTGAGGAAGCTGATCTGGATTATGTGTACATACGCAAGGGGACGGGTGGTCTTCAAAGTGAGGAATTAATCAATTGCGGCGGACTAATCTCCATTTACCAGGGTGAATTGGTGTCCATTTGGTTAATAGAAAGACCATAGTTAAAACAGTGACTGTCTTCTGAAGAAAGCATTTGCACTATTGCTTGGTTGGAATCAAACGTTTAAAATAGATGATTTGCACAAAAATGGCTTTAGGGTGTTAATTCATAGTTAAAGATATTCCCCTCAACTTCAAGGGATATGACGTTATCGGAATAGTCCAAAAAAAATGCATTTTTAAACGAACCAGGCAAAATAATCGTTAACAAGTTCAAATCCCCGTTTTGTGGGCTTTCATATTCGACCAGAAGTTCATTCTCTTTCCTAACGTGCGTGATTGACCCCTCTTCTTGCCCGACAAGCAAGAAAGTTACATTACCACCTGGCATCTCTAATTTGTTTTGATTGAGTTGATAGTCTGGAGTGAAGTGCCAGTTTATTTTTGCACTTTGGCTCTTTTTACTTGTAGCATTATCGATGATAAATACTGGTCCATCCTTAAAAAAGTGTATAGACCGATCGAATGTCCACCCGTTCCAATCTTCAATTTGAGTCAAGCTGTAGTCATAAGACTCAGACGTTTCAAACTTCTGAACTTTTGCATAAAAAGGCGGGTCTTGTGCGTACGGTCCAAAGAGGCTGACCAGTGAGTTTAAAACTGCATCCAGACCCGTTCTGGGGATTAGCAAAGTGTTTAATTGTTCTATCGGAATTCGTTTATCCCGAACCAAAGCCCTTCCAATCGGCAGCCACGAAATCGATTCTTGTGTGTGTTGCTCTTCAACCAAAGGAGAACCTGCATAAATCAATGAAATTGAGTTGCTTGCTTTGTAACGATGCCAACCTGTGAAACGGAGGTTTAGTGAAATATATAGGTCATCTTCAAGCCAACCATTTCGGAAGACAATCTTATCTGGGGCGAGGGGTCCATTCTGCTCTGGTAATCCAGAATCACCATACAACAGACATGTTCCAATGTCGGGAATGTTGGCCGTTAGATCACGGGAAATTTTTTCTTCTGTTCCTACTTGAACAGGAAATCGGTACGTATCGCCCAATGTTTGCATACTTTGATTAGAGATCCATAAAAGGGATTCATCTTCAAGCAAGTTTGCTCCAAAAAGCATGATCGGGGCAATAGAAACTTTTCCTGGAAAGTTGTAGGTTTGCAAGTCTCCATTGGGCAATGCTTGAGCTTTGATCCACTCAAAGGACAATCTTAGATTAGTGTCATTGACCTGTTCAGAAAGTAATGATTGAAAATAAGAGTTAGTAATCCAGACTGGTTGATATGAAATTGCATCATCGGTTACACGAAAGTTATTTATCCATCCGCGGTCGTGTTGATCAAGAAAATTTGTGTTTCTTGAATAGAGCGTTTCATCGAGAAAAGGGATTTGGTTTAGGATTGCGTAAAGCCCAGCTCCAATATCTTGATTGAGATATGCTCCAACGGGTTTATGCGAAAAGGCAAGTCCATACATCCAATCAACCCAGCCTACTTTTAATGCACGGGTATTTATTGCTGATATCCAGTCCTCAATAATTGATGTTTCATGAGAATTGAAAAGATTGGGTTTTATTTCCCGGATTTTCAGATAATAATATAGGACTTGTGAAGCTTCCCATTGATCCCATTTAACACTTCCAGGGGGAGTTGTGTAAGACATAGCTTCTGCATCAAGTAAGAGATGCTCTTTGAATGATGAGAAGAATGCATCAGTTTGGTAGTAGGTTGCGAGAAAACCATAGTCTAGGGTTTTAAGGTTATCTTTGTTAGCGACATTGTTTGCGTATCGCTCTTGAACACTTTGTCCTGTAATTATTTCAGACTGCTCTTGGTTAGGCAGGGTCTCGCAGATAAACGGGTTCTTCTCACTGATTTCCTTAAAAGTATCCTCAATATTTTCTGGATAGAAGCTTTTCTGATATGCCAAAGAGACGTAATTCAAAAAAGGAATGCTTGAGATTGTAATAACCAGAATTGTGGTCTTGGGTGAAAGCGATAAGCGAGGAAAGGGGTTAATTTTACTTTTTAGCGGAAGCTTTCGAACGAATATGTGATAACAAAACCACAATAGAAACCAAAATATGCTAAAGAAAAGGATAAAAAGTGCTGTGAAAAACTCCTCTTCAGAGAAACGAATTAAGATTTGATTAAATAATACCGGGAAAGCCCCAGAGGCAACTGTTAGAATAACTCTCCCAAACCATTTTAACCAGGAAGGCTGGTTTGATAATCCCTCAGATATTAAGATCAAAAAAGTGTAAAAGGAAAATAAAAACAGCCAGCCAAATATTTCTTCATCGAAGAAAATACAAATTGCCAGGAACAACATTGAAAAAATAAGCAACAAGAATTGATTTCCAAACTCGTGATAGTTAACGGATGGATCTAACCTTAGCAGCCAACTGGTAAAAATTATCGCTGCCACAAACAAAATTAGATACACATTATTGATCAATTTTATCTGGGAGAGAAGGTTTAGAAAGAGGACGGGTAAAAAAATGGAACTAATGAACCTAATTCCAATACCTACTCTTGAAAAAAAAATATTCATTTAGAATCTACCTGCTTCCAACGCAAAGGGATGAATCAAATTGATAGATCCTCACATGATCTTCTGCAAACGCTAAAGTAAGATGTGGCACGCTACTCCATTCTTGCCAATTTAACAAAGGAGTCGAATCATTTACTGAGCCTTGTTTTTGACCGATATAAATATAGTCGATACCCCAAGAACACATAGCGGCTTTGCCTTCGTCGGAAATGGGCGGATGAGTTTCAAACAGATTAATAACATCTACCGTCCAATCAGTATAGTCTGGGGCTTCGGGCTTTTCGTTTAACACAGCATACTGCGGTGGCATTGTATTCTCGCGATCAGTAAGTAGCGAGAGCCACCATCCTGCATCACTACCTACACCAGAAGTGTTGTTGTAAATAGTGAACCCATTTACCAGGAATAAGTCATCTGAGCTTGTGTTCTCGACGATCCAATTAAAAGCTCGCAAATCTGGCCTTGTGACCATTTCATGTTTTTTGTCTGTAACGTTTTTTGCTGTAAACGCAAAGAAAAGGGAAATTGCGCAAAGGAGAAACACTGGAATCCCACGATGAATTTTTTTCAGACCATCAAATATCAGCGCAAACAGATAGGCTATGGTTACGCTCAATCCAATGTATGCCATGATCTGGATTGAAAAATTGTCTATGAAGTTTGAAAAGGGGAGGTTGATAACAGTACCGATGTTGTAGGCATGCAATAGAACCAGTCCTAACGCAGTAGCCAAAACGCGCCATTGTTTCATCAATAAGCCAAACACGGCAGAAATTACAGCCAAAATCACTAACGGTTGTGAGTAATATTCTTTAGTCGATTTTAAATTTGTGATAAACGTTGAAGTAGCTTCGTTTAAAGTTGGTGACTGTGCGTAACCCACGGATTCAGCGAGTGTGCCACCCAAAATACGCGAAAATAAAGGAATCAACAACACCACCATTCCAAGCGAGATAAGAGCAATTCTCGTGAATAACGGTAAGAACTTGTTTTCTTTGGTTTTAAACCAAACCAACATTTCTCCAAGTAGTAGCGGTAGCCATATGATGAGGAAAAAAGGCATTCTGTAATAACACAAGGCCATTCCTCCAAGAAATAGAGAAACAATGGCCAAATTCTTTATGCTGTTTTTATTTGAAAATAAGGACTCAACTAACAGAAAGCCAACTAAAGGAAGCAAGACCTGTCCGCTAAGTTGAGCGTATCTACCCCAATTTACGTAATAATTAGGATATTTCAATGCTAACCCGGCAAGAATTACTGCAATTATGCCAGCCCATTTTTTATTGCCCGAAACCTTAAATGCGATAGGGTAAAGACTTAATGCGGCAAGGGTATTACTAATTTGACCAATCCATAAAACGGATTGACTCGCACTTTGATTGCTTATCCAGGCATATACCGCTGAGATGGCATGAAAACCAAAATGCACAGTGAGAGATTCATACGGAACGTAAGGTTGCCACGAATCAAATAAACCTTTGTTATCCAACATCAATTGGGTTATTACTGTATGTTGGTATGAGTCTCCCCACATTGGCGTATCCAGCGTACGGATTGCCCAAAATTTTACCAAGAAAATAATGCATAAAATGAAGATAAATAACACATTTTGCCAATTCTCAGAATTTATTTGAAAACTTTGAACCAACTTTTTTATAGAAATTTTCTTATGATTCAAATCTGGCCAGTAGTAAGTAATCATAAAAAAGGCTGATAATCCCATTACTGTCCAAACAAAAAATGGCTCTCCTGGGTGGAAGTTGAGTAAATCAGTAAATAAGAATAGGATAGGATACAAAGCGTAGGAAACCCCAAAGGTTAACGCAAGCTTCAAGAAGAAGTCATAATTTTTCCACCCAGACCAGCAATAGGTCAGTATCGTCCAACCCGGTAAAACCAAAATCAATACTGTCAGCAAAAATTGCCAGAGCCATTTAAATATATTCAATATTAACCCAAGAGAAAGTTGCAGGCGATCGTAGGTTAAGCTAAACGACAATTGAGACATAACGGGTGAAGAATTAATGTATAGACCGCCCATGCTATAACTTTCGGGGGCGTTAGTTTGAAAACTAATAGGGTCTGAGCTTGCCCAAGTTAGTTCAAGAAAATAATCTTTAAGATATGAGTCGGTTTGAGTTTCAAATTCGAGGACAAAATACATTGGTGCGCTGACGGCAACGGAATATTCTTTCGATAATAGCAATGTTTTTGAGACATTGTGATAAAGATCCAACTTTAAAATCCCAGTTACAGGACTCTCAGATGATAGAGTGACACCTATTTCATTGAGTCCTCGATGGAGTGAGGTGAATGTTTGACCAACAGATTCACCTGAAGTGATCGATACCAAGGGGATTGGATCTAATTGGGCAGTCGCTTTATCTCGAGAGAAAGCCACAAAAAAAAGAAGACAAAGGAAAATTACAATTGAGTTTGTAGCTTTGCGACGATTCATAATGTGTTGACAAAGAATTCCTGTAAAGAATGATATCCTTTTCTCTGACTGCAAATTATAACAGCGGAAAAATTTCGTGTGGTCAAATAAGCTAGTGGCACATGAAGGCGAAATTAGAAAATTAAGATAAGTAATTGGGGCTAGAACCAGGACAAACAATAATAAGATAAAATCTTGAGATAAGAGAAAAGCAATTTCTAAAGCCTGTGAATTTTAGTTTCGATAAGTTTATTAACCACGTGTTACTATAATGAAGGAATTTACCACTTAACGAATAAGCGAAAGTGACAACGAACTTGAGGAAAATCGTTTTAATTGGACCGATGCCGCCTTATCGTGGGGGCATTTCTCGTTTCTCTGCTTCTTTGGCTGAAGAGTTATTGGAAATGGGTCACGATGTCAAAGTAGTATCTTTTCGGAAACAATATCCAAAACTACTGTATCCTGGCAAAGCTGAAAAAGACTACACTCAAGATCTGTCCAAAGTGAATACAAATTTTGTCTACAGCCCTTTTTGCCTAAAGGATTGGAGAAAGACTGTAATACAGATAGAACGTTTTCTGCCTGATATCGTTATTTATCAGTGGTGGACTACGTTTTGGGCTCCAGCCACCTCATGGCTCATCCATAGGTTGAACAAGGCCGAGATATCCACAAAAATATTGATCCATAACGCTTTCCCACACGAATCGACCTGGTTGGATAAGAAACTTACCACTTGGGCATTACGCGGAGGTAGGTCCTTTGTGACTATGACCGAAATCCAAGCTGAACGCCTTCGTAGCGCGGTCAGCTCTCAGGCTGAATTAGTGACTGTCCCACATCCGGTTTATAAACAATTCCCTGTTAGCGGATTGAGTAAAGTTGAAGTACGGAAAAAATTTGGAATACCATTGGAAGTTCCTCTGGCTTTGTTTTTTGGCTTTGTTCGACCTTATAAGGGATTAAACACTCTGATCGAAGCTATGCGGTTGCTCAAAAGTAAGGGGTCAAACATTCACCTCTTGGTTGCAGGAGAATTTTGGGATGATCAGGACGCCTATGAAAACCAGATTACTGAACTGGGAGTCCAGGACATGGTGACAATCCGCGCAAGCTACATACCAGAGACTGAAGCAAGTCAATTTTTTGAAGCTGCTGATTTGTTTGTGGCTCCTTACCTGGCTGGAACACAAAGTGGGTCGGTTAAAGTGGCGATGAGTTATGGATTGCCAATAGTCGTGACTGATGTGATCACTGATCCTCTTGTCCTGGAGTATAAACGGGGCTTGAGTGTTGTGAAAAATGGAGATCCTGAAGAACTTGCAGAAAAAATCAACGACATTTCACATGGAAAGCTGGACACAAAAACGGAAAATGAGATCATTTTGCATAATTCCTGGCAGCCTCTTTTGGATATTTTGTTAAGGCTTTGATTACGTTAAGATATTTGCTTGTACGGGAGTTTATAATTGAGAATTGCATTGTAGACCATGGACGACAGGAAAAATAAAGGCCTAGGAAAATCAGTCGTTGTTGTTGGATTAACAGCGGCACTGTCCCAATTACTGTCTGTCGGCTATTTGACGTTTTTAGCACGATGGATCGGTCCAAATACCTACGCCTTACATGTCGCCATCTTTAACCTTTGCGCAATCAGTGCGTTTGCTGTTAACTGGGGACTGGACACCTGGTTGTTGAAAAAAACCTCGGATGACCAACTTTCCAGCAAGGATGTCTTACAGACTGTCCTGCTTATTAAGCTGATTTTTGGGATACTTTGGGCAATCTTGCTGTTTTCAATCGCCCCGTTGCTTAAGCCCGATATTTTCCTCAGGCCACTCCTGATTTTGGCGATTTTGAGCACTTTATTTGAGTCTTTAACCAACTCTATATATACGGTCTTGCTAACCACTAATCGATTCAAATGGTCATCAGCAATTCTCTTAATTGGTAGATTCTCTCGATTGGGTTCTCTGATTGGGCTTTATTTCTTGTCTGCCAACAACCTTAGTCTCATTATTACCTTACGAACAGTGATAGATTTGCTCGTTTTGATTGTTGCTGGGGTGATTTTTGGATTTCAATTTACTAACTGGAAAATCGCGCCAGACGATCTTAAGAAAGCATTTACCAGTGCGACCCCATTTCATGCTTCTGACCTGATAAACATTGTCTTCCACCATGTCGATGTTACACTCGTGACATTTTTATCCAAAAGTTTAGAAACTATCAGTAGTTATTCATTGATGATTAGTTTGTATAATGTGATCAACACCATCATTTTGTCATTGATGAACGTTGTGGTACCTTCCTTATCAAGAGAGCGAAATCACTCCGGTCCTGGTCATAGAAAAACATTACTTTGGACCATATCCGGATTCTTCCTGCTAGGATTGGCTGGCTGGGTGGCTATCACATTGTTTGGCCAGAATGTGATCCAATTAATTCTTGGCAATCAATACCTGATGGTTGCTGAATTAATCTCCAGAACAGCTGTGATTGTTATGATAAATTCCCTGAATGTTGGCTTTACGGTAACTATAATAGTCAGTAATAGGCAGAAAGCACGAGTTGTCCCTCAAATTGTGTCGCTTATCTTCAAAGTGGCAGCCAGCCTCTTGCTATTTCCCGTTTGGCAAATTGAGGGTTTGAGGTGGGTTTATATACTCAGTGAAATAGTATTGTCTCTTGGCTACTTTCTTGTTATCTCGGGTGTTTTACAAGACGTGTCTGAGTCAAAAGACGCAGACAAGAAATTTTGTGACAAACTAAATATTGTCCTGATTACCTTCAATCAAGAAGGAAAAGGCACCTATCTAAGGGCGTATTTTCTCGGCAAAGAATTGACCGAGTTAGGGCATAAGGTCACGATTTTGGCAGCAGAAAATGACGGAAGTCGCACTCGGGAGCGACTTGAAGATGGAATGAAAGTAGTAACTTTCCCCCGGCTAGTTAAAGGAATATTTCTTTCTGGATGGGGATTCGACGAATTGATCTTCAGATTGTTCTGGCTCAGGAACAAAGAGTTTGACCTGGTACATATTTTTGAATGCAGACCAACCACATATTTTCCGGCAAGAGTGTTGCAGAGAAAAGGAGCCGCCTTTTTTACCGATTGGGCGGACTGGTTGGGTAAGGGTGGATCTGTAGAAGAAAGGCCAAATGGCATAAAGAAAAGCTTGTTGACATTTTTTGAAACATATTTCGAAAACAAGCGTTTTCAAAACAGCGATGGGAACACGGCCATCTGTTCCACGCTAGCAAATGAATGCGTAAAGAGAGGTTATCCTCAAGAAAGGGTTTTATTATTGCCAAACGGTCTATGTAATCCCTACATACAATCGGTCGCGATTGATGTGGCTCGTACCGAAAAGCACTTGCAGCAAAAGGATTTGATAATTGGTTATCTCGGGTCCGGCTTCGAAAAAGACATAGCTCTGATGTATTCATCATTCAACACTTTGCATAAATTAGTCGAAGAAGCCAAATTATTACATGTTGGCAGGTCAAATTACCAATTGGAGCCGGATGGAGCAATTATTTGTACCGGACCGGTTAGCTATGAAGATGTATCCTATTTCTTATCCGCTTGCGATATTTTCTGGTTTCCACTGAGAATGACCCAGGCGAATTATGGGAGAATGCCGTTAAAATTCAGCGATTACCTGACTATTGGCAGACCAATAGTTTGTACAGATGTTGGTGACTTGGCAGATTGGATAAAAACATTGCAGGTAGGGCTTGTTGGATTGGATGATCCAGAAAGCATACGCCATCTTGTTTTGGAAATATTTCGATCTCCTGAACAGCAAAGCAAGATGGGCGTGAATGCTATCAAAGCCAGCAAAAATTATGAGTATAGCTGGAAAAAAAGGGCTGAAGAACTGCAAAACTTTTATTTCTCACAGATCACGAGATCCAAGGAATTAAATGAAGGTGGAATCTATGAAGTGCAAATGTTGCAACAGCGAGAATCTTAACTTTCTTTATGAAGGAAATGACCGCTTACATAATGTTCAGGGCGAATTTTCCTTGTTTACATGCTTGGACTGTGGTGTTGTTTCTGTCCGACCACTGCTTTCAAGCGGCGAAATAAATCAATACTACCCGGAAAATTACATATCTTACCCGGTTCCGATTGGAAAAGAAAAGCTGACTATCAAGCGCCTCGACCGGCAATTTGGGGTGTTTAAACGACGTAAAAAAATTGAACGTTACACTGGAAAGAGGCATGGCAAGATACTGGACGTTGGTTGCGCGACAGGCGTATTCCTAAAAGAAATGCAGAATCATGGTTGGGAAGCTTATGGCGTAGAACCTTCGGTGTATGCAGCTGGTGTTGCCGTGGATCAACTGGGGCTGGATGTGTTCAAAGGATACCTGAATGAAACAAAATTTAAGGAACATTTTTTTGATGTCATAACCCTTTGGGATGTTTTTGAACATCTCCCAGATCCTGTTGAGACCCTGCAAATCATAAAACGCATACTGAAACAGGATGGTAAACTGGTGATAACTATGCCGAACACAGATTCGTGGGAACGAAAAATTTTTAAACAATATTGGGCTGGATGGGATGTACCGAGACATTGCCATATTTTCTCACCTACAGCAATTAAAATGTTACTTACTACCCAGGGATTGCATATTGAAAGATTAATCAGCTTTACGGGTATGTTAGGGGCGATTAGGATTTCTCTAGACTTTTGGTTGCAAGCGAGCAGATTTTCAAAGAAATCCAGACAATTAATGAAGAACGTTTATTATTCGTCAATCTTCAGACTGCTTCTCTACCCATATATATTGGTATCTACCATGTTGAACAAAAGTACGAGCATGACTATCTTTGCATCACATGACGCTTCTTCAAGAACATAATCCTTTTTTACTATCTCTTTTTTGTGAAAAAAGGACTTTGATAAAGCAAATAACCCAAACGAGTTATTGAATTAGCCCGGAAATCACATACAATAAAAGTAAATATTCTAATGGAGGTTCAAATGTTCAAAAAGTTCTTAGCAGTACTGTTTATTTTAGCTTTAGCATTTGGTATAGTCGCCACACCTGCACATGCTGCAGTGCCTGTTACCTATGAGTCAAGTATCCAAGTGCGAAACCTGACCAGCACAGCAGGCACCATCACCCTTACTTTCTACGATCTAAGCGGCACAATAGTCGGTACTCCCCTCACCGACACTATCGCTGCGAATGAGACTAAAAGTTACTATCGAAGCACAATGCCTGTGGCCTCAGGCTTCAATGGCTCCGTTGTAATTTCTTCCGATGTGCAAATTGCTGCGATGTCCAACCTTGTTGGGCTCAACGCCGCGACCACTCCAATAAGTTATGCGGCTTATTCTGGTTTCACCGGAGGATCTACTTCAGCATATCTACCTACACTTTTCAAGGATAACTACGGTTACAACACCTTCTTCTACGTCCAGAATACTGGCGCCGCAAGTACTGCAGTGACTGTCAATTATTCTGATGGTACAACCGCTAGTACCGGCACGATTGCTCCAGGACAATCTGTTGTTGTGAGTCAGAAAACTGAGGCTCATACTCCAAAAGTCTTCTCAGCAACGCTTACTTCGACTGTAGCCCCAATTGCAGTAACTGTGGTTGAGGAAGGTTCAACCCTCTTTTCATATACTGGGTTTGGCTCTGGTGCCACTAATCCTCTGATGCCTTTGATCAACCAGAACAACTATGGATACTTTACTGGCGTTCAGATCATGAATACTGGCGCTACGGCTTCTGTCGTAACCGTTAGTTATACACCCTCCTTGGGTGGCACTGCTTGTTATGAGACCCGTACTCTGGCTGCAGGGACCTCCAAGACCTTCTCTCAGTTCGTGTTCTATCAGAGCCAGAACGAATCTGGAGATCCTGCTTTCGCTACTAATTGTGTTATGGGTCAGACATTTATCGGATCCGGAAAAGTCACTGCGAATACGACTTCAGCCCCACTGGTAGCGGTCGTAAACCAGCTTCAACCTACACAGGTCAAGGGTGGAGCTTACGTGGCCTTTGACCCTGGTCAAGGTGGCTCGACAATTGTGTATCCTTTGATCATGGATCGGAACTACGGATACTTCACCAGCCATAGTATCGTCAACGTCGGCACTTCTGGAATTGCTGCCGGCGCTTTGAGTTGCCTCTTCACCGGTACTGCCACGACTGGTCCTGTTAGTGTAACAATCACCAACAGTGCTGCTATCCCAGTTGATGGCAGTTGGACTCTAAACCATCAAGGTTTGCTCGGTAATGGCTTTGTCGGTGGCGCAACCTGTGCAGGGCCCGCAGGAGCACTGCTTGTTGGCACCTCCAATCAATTGGGTGCTACTGTAGGTGTTGATACATTGCTAGTTTCTGAAGGCTTTATCGTCAATTAGCGGATCAACCCACAGGTTTTTTACAGAGGCTGGCAATTGCCAGCCTCTACTTTTTTCTCCCTTAAGGCAAACGAATTCATAGAATGAGAGAGGCAATAATCCCCTGTGGTGTTGTTGGAAATGCGTTATTTATTTGGTTGAGAAATGGAGAGAATTTCGTCATTTAAATTCACTTGACCCCCTGCTAAAAACAATAACTTTTCATGGTTCATAATTTGACTACCGATTGTAATATTCCACTTTACAAGAAATGGAAAAATCTTCGTAAGGGGATGATAGATGTAAATTATTAAGCTACGAAGGATTACTGATTTGATAATGGAAGAAAAAATATTGATTACAGACTTCGACCAAGTTATGTCAGCGGTGTATGCTGAACCACTAAACAATTCTCTAAACCTTTCCTTGCTTAATAACGAGCTTAAAGTTGTGTGATTGAAATACCATACATGGCCAACTGGATAGATCATGTGCCACTTTACCCCATAAAGTTTTGCGAGGAAATTGCCAATATCATGGGTTGTAACAACAAGTATTCCATCTGGTTTTAACAAACGGTTGCATTCTTTTAGTAATTTACCGGGAGCATAAACATGTTCAATTACATCAAACATAGTAATTACATCGTATGAACTAGCCTGCAGATCGAGGGAATCCAATTCTCCAGAGTAAACAGTCAGATTAAGAGTATGACGGCAAAAATCAATAAAAAGGGGAGATATCTCTTGTCCTTCTACTTGGAAACCGGACTCCCTAGCACGTGTTAAGAAATAACCATTACCGCAACCGATATCGAGTAACCTTCCTCGCGATTTGGTTTTCTTGATCATCCGGATATACCTGTCAATTTGCTTCTGGTGAACAGAATATGTCTCAAAGAAATGTTTGTCCAAGAAAAACTGATCACCAATGAGTGAAAATTCGTAATATTTGTTGTTAGCTTCAAGTGATAACCTCGGATTCACATATATCAATCCACATTGATTACATTTGACGATAGGGAAAACATCGAGGTCGAAAACGCCTTTTTGATGATTCTGGACAGGTGCAGCAAAAAGGCAGCAATAATTGGAAGTGTCACAAACACAACAATCCGGGTATTCTAAACCGCCATATGTGCCTGATTGTGTAAAATCTGAAGCAGAATCACTCACTAATCACCTCTCAAGATAAAAATATACCACATCCAAAAAAGCAATACGGATAGAGTGATAATGGAAAATTCTTGAGATGGAGAAACCCGGATCAACTTAATTTTCTGACTAATCGAGGCTTTGTAGTGATTCCTAGAATTGTCAATTGTGTATAATTACAGAAAAGGAATCCTCCATGAAAACCTCTACGAAGACATCTCTGTTGCTGTTACTTTTAATCTGTGTGTTATCTGGTTGTAATAAGATTGGTTCTACCGCGCCACAATCAACATTTTTGGCAATACCAACAAGTACAGTAGTTCTTGAAACGCCGACAATCCCGAAGCCAGCTGAAGGAAAAGGGGTGGTTTGTGGTTACCTTCTAGACAAAGAAACAAACCTACCTCCCCAAGCAGCTCTTTTCCTTTCAGAAAATATTGCTGCTGGCAGAAAGGATTTGCCCGCTATGATGTCTTTTTCTTACCAGACTAATCCAAGATCTGAGATGAATGAAGAAGGGTATTTTTGCTTCACTGATGTCGAACCTGGTATTTATGCTCTGACCTTATGGACTCCACCAGGCAACACAAAGTTTGTCGAGAATACAGATGGACAAGACTACTTGTGGATCGTGGTAGAGTCTGGATCGATTATCGATTTGGGTCACCTCTCAAAATAGCATAAGCAATTGGAGAATCACTTAAAGTGAACTTTACAATAGCAGTGGTAATAGTTGCTTGGAATAATTACCTTGATACCCAAGAGTGTATAGATTCTATATTTGATCAGCAAATTGTAAAAACAAAAATCTTTCTTGTTGACAACGGTTCGGATATTGAGCCGCTGGTAAATCTTAGTATAAAATACCCAGACATTAACTATATTCGCTCGGACACAAATCTTGGTTTTGCGGGGGGGTATAACCTGGGACTGCAAAAAGCGCTGATGGGGGATTATCATTTCTTTCTAATAATCAACAACGACACCAAGGCTGACCAATTCATGATCTATGAATTGGTCGAAGCGTTTAAAGACGAAAAAGTGGGTCTAGCTGCTCCAATAATTTACTATTATGATGCCCCTAATCGGGTCTGGTCCAGTGGTGGGAACATTAATAAGTTATTTCTAATGCCCCTGGAGTCCCACAGCCAACGGAAAAAAATTACGAGTCCAACTGAGCGAACCTTTATATCTGGTTGTTGTTATCTTCTAAAGCGGGATTTATTAGAACAGGTCGGATTATTCGATGAGCGCTTCTTTCTATATTTTGAAGACCTTGACTTATGCATGAGAATAAATAAATCCCAGTGGAGAATGATCGTAATTCCTACTGCAAAGTTGTGGCATAAAGTTTCGCGAAGTAGTGGCGGACAGGACAGTGAGAGAGAACGTTATCATTATGCTTTGTCCAGTGTACTCTATTTCCAAAAACACATTAGTGTCGTCAACGCTATTCCAATTTCATTATTTCGCTTGGGAAGCGCACTGAAGACGACAATTACGTTGCTGCTTCGCGGAGAGACCAAAGGAATATCTGGTTATTTCAAAGGAATTTACATGGGTTTGATAAAAAAGAAGTCAGCTTAGAGCGGTAAAAATTAACTGCAGTCATTTTACAATTCCCGGAAGTGATATGGAATAAATCATCCTATAACCCAGCAGTTGATCGGAATTTGTTCCATCGGTATTATTACCGCCCAAAATGTATAGCTCCCCGCCAATGACGGAGCATCGTGAGTCTTTTGTGTTAAGCGACTTGTTGTTGCCTATTGCACTCCAAACATTTTGTTGGGCATCATAAATAAAGAATTGTGTGCCTTCTTCACTATCAACGGCCGTATAAATCTCTCCAAGAAGTTCGAACAGGCAAGATACTGAACCGGTGATTGGTAAACCTGCTCCCTCTTCCCAGGGATTTTCACCAGTCTGATCACGATCCGGGAAATAATTCAACATAGATAATTGTGAAGTCGTTTGTTCCGAATTACCTATTAGAACAATTCTATTTTCACTTTGAACCGCAATCGCTGAAGTAATTGAATGGGGTAAACCAGTTAATTCTGACCATTTGTCTTGTTCCGGATTGTATTTGAGAGTGATATCGCTTGCTTGCGACCCATCCCAACCTCCAAAAAGATAAAGGCTTCCCCCGAATGTCGCTAAAGCGTAATCGCTCAATCCAGTCGGGAGACTTGCTTTCTCTTCCCAGAGGTTTCGTCTGGGATCAAAAACTTCCAATTTATCCGTTACCACACCGTCTTTTGTTTTTCCACCCGGTACAAATATTTTCTCGCCTACCAATTCAGCTGTTGTTTCGGTCACGGGCGTGGGTTTGTCCTGTAAAGTTGTCCAGCTATTTGTAGTTTGTGAATAAGCCTCGACTCTGTTTGAGATTCCGTTATCTGAGACGCCAGAAATGACATAAATGGTTGATTCATATGTGGTGACAGCCATATTTGATCTTGATGATGGGAGGGGGGCATAGGTAACCCAGCGATCTTCGGTGGTGAAATCGACCATTAGTGTTGCAGCGGGTTTTGTGGGCTTGTTTGGTCGGCTTAACATGAACATAACGAAGGAAAAGATGATAATTGCCAATATTATCATTCCCAAAATGGTTGTCCTGTTAAAGAAAGACTTCATTTCGGCTGGTAAACTGTCGGATTCAACAGTATTGCTCTCAGGTTCCTGATTATCCGGTGGAAGAGCAGGGCTGATAATGCCATTTTCGATGGCGTAAAGTGTTGCCCCAGTGCGAGAGGTTACGTTAATTTTTTTGAATATTCTGCTAATATGCACATGTACCGTATTAACGCTAATATCAAGATCCATGGCGATCTCTTTATTGCTTTTCCCTTGGCCCACCAGCCGCAGAACCTCGATTTCGCGGTCACTCAGTAAATTGGCATCCATGTCGTTTGTTGTTGTTTTACCAGTTCCTCAATTTTTGTCTTGATTGAGATTTCTCTGCACAAAAAGCCAGACTCTCACCTAACCTGACCCAGCCTTATCATTTTACCGCTTTAAGGAAGAAGTTAGCTTGTTTTTGTAGCGCGTCTTTGCCAGGTAACGATTCAAACCGCAGGCAGTTGCCGGGTTTGAACAGGTCAGGTAAAAACGAAAACAGACTCTGGCTCACAATCAACGAAAAACGAGTGGAATGATCCGGCTCCATGGTCCTGCTCTAAATGTGTTTCCACTGGCATAGTTGGTCCTGCCTGAGCCGCCGTACCACTCAACCTCAGCTGCCAGGCGCGGGCGGCCGCCCTGTGTGCCGGAATGCCAGTTGATGTCCACATCTCTAAAGGTGATGTCCATCGCCTTGCCAAAGCAGTAATTCTTGCAAGCGTTGAGCGTCGTTTGTTCGACCACCATGAAATGCACATGATGCCCGGTGCTGGCGCCCGTGTCATCTACATTCGCGATTTTCATTCCCTGCCAAACGTAAACACCTCTGATTTTTACACTTTTTGGAATGCTGTTCTTGGCAATATGCAGGTAAATCTGGTAGGTCCAGGGGTTGGTGGACCGATCTTGCAAGGTGATGCTGTTGGTGCAGCCAGAGTCGCCATTGTTGCAGGTGTCGCGCCAATGATAGACAAACCCACCTTTTGCTGCCGTTAAATCAAACATAGTTCCATCAGCAAAATCGAAGGCGTAGGTGCAATAATACTGTGGCGTACAGGAGCTATGCCCCACTGACCAGGTCAGGCGTTTGGTCAGACCACCCTTCCAGGGGAGCTTGTAACCCCCGTAGACCACGCTGGTTGGTCCGGCTTTGGGGTCTGCCTCAAAGTTGAAACGCTCCGCGATTTCGTCATCTTTAAAATCGGTCGTCATGAAGAAGTCATTGAACTCAGGGTCGGAAGTGAGATGCAAATTCCAGCTGCCGGCAGCTTCGTCCCAGACTGCCAGGACGATTTCCGGCTCCCTTGCGAGCGTTTCACCGGTCTCGGGGTCGTTTTCTGCCATCCACAGCACAGCCTGCGTTTTGTTCTCATTGAAATGGACATCATCAAGGGTCCAGTTATCCTCTCCCACGTTGTGGATCAGCTCTGGCAATTGGGTGTAGAGCAGTGTTTCGAGTGGCGATTGCTGCTCGAGTGGAGGCGTTGGAATGATGATATCTTTGGGGGATGTGATTGAGTTGTCACTAAATATCAAATAGACCGCCACCGCTGCCAGCAGGAAGATCGGTATCCAAAGCTTGGTCGCATGGCTCTTGCGCGGCGAAGGCTCAGTATTTGGAGTGTAAGTTTGGTTACTCATAAGTCCACCTTATGCTATAGATAATGTTCATGGATTATGTTGCAAGTATCTTGCCAGAAGATTGCTTCTCATTTGCCGCCTCTCGAGTGTCCACCCTGTGCGAAAACTTTGCCCAGTCCTGGCATTGGAAGGTACAATAAACTTGTTATGCGATGACGATATCACCTAATCCTCCACCCCCGTCTGCGAAACCCACATCCCTTGCCAGGATGATCCTTGATGATATCCTGACTACCCTTAACGTCAACCGGGTTAAAGCGCTGCGCTACTTGGTAACGCTTCTGGGGAGCAAGACCACCCGTTGGCTGGCAGATCTCCTCAGCCGGTGGGACAGGCAGGTCGAGCGTAGCTCATTCATTGAGACAGCCAGGGATGCGCTTTCCCTTTTCACAAGTGGATTTGAATTAACTTCAACTGATGAGATCCCCAAAACCGGGCCACTGCTCGCCGTTGCCAATCACCCTGGTATGTACGACTCAATTGGCGCGATTGTCACAGTGGGCAGGGAGGACGTGCGGGTTGTCGCTGCGCGCAGAGAGTTTTTTCGGGTCCTGCCAAATATTAGCAGGCACCTGCTAACCATTGAGAAAGATACCAGCCTGCGCCTCGAAGCAATGCGCCACATCATCCAGACTCTCAAGGAGGGGCAGGCTGTGATCATCTTCCCCAGCGGCAGGCTTGAACCGGAGCCGTCATTGATGCCCGGGGCGGCAGCTGCGCTGGAGCAGTGGTCTGGCAGCGTTGGCATCTTCCTCAGCAAGGTTCCCGAAACGCGCTTGTTGCCGATCCTGATCAGTCAGACTCTCAGCCCCAAAGCCTGGCATAGCTGGCCGGCGCGCTTGCCAAAGGCGCAAAAACGCCGCCACCAGGCAGCCATGGGCTGGCAGTTTGTGAAACAGCGCGTCAGCAAGGACCCCGCCTGGAGGTTGCCTCTGCGGATCGACACCGGCAAGGTAAAGACCGCCATCGAATTGGATCCCTCACTCGACCCCAGGAAGCTGGCGCAGGCAGTGCAGGATGAAATGAAGGCCTTATTGAATTCCGTTTACCCGGAAGATAGGTAGGGAAAGTTGCAAGGTTGGCAGAGGACGTGGTCAACCCTGCAAAGGCGCTCTCTCTACGTAGGGAAAAGGCCTGCCTTTTCCTCACCATCATAGTTGACGCAGGCGTCAACCCTACAAGATAATCGTGTTTTGGCCTTGGTGGGATGATTTGATTTTGCATACCATCCGTAATCCGAAACCCACGCCAACATCCAATCCCCAACCCACGCCAACATCCAATCCCCAACCCGCTCCTCCTTTTGCGATATACTAAGGAAGTCAAGCTGCCGTGCTCACCCAATATGGCAGAAACTATTACTTATCAGGAGGATGTGCATGCCACCCAAGGGATGGGTAGAAATTAACGAACTGTATTGTAAGGCTTGTGAAACCTGCGTCACCGATTGCCCCACGCAAACGCTCGCGATTGACCTCACCAGGCTGACCGTAAAGGGTTATCACCCCGCTTTCATGATTCACCCCGAAAACTGTACCGCCTGCGGCACCTGCGCCGTGGTTTGCCCCGATGCCGCCATCACGGTCTTCCGCGGTGTGCGGCCTGGAACTGAAAAAGAAGGGGAAGGCGCGTAATGGCACTCGAACTGATCAAAGGTAACATTGCCATTGCTGAAGCCGCGTTACGCGCGGGCTTGGTTTCGTACTTCGGCTATCCCATTACTCCCCAAACCGAGCTGCTTGAGCACCTCAGCGCGCGCATGCCCGAACTGGGGCGTGCTTTCGTGCAGGCTGAGAGCGAACTCGGCGCGATCAACATGGTCTATGGCGCCGCTTGCACCGGTTTGCGCACCATGACCTCCAGCTCCAGCCCCGGCGTCAGCCTGATGCAGGAAGGTCTCTCTTACATTTCCGGCACCGAATTGCCCGCTGTGATCGTGGATGTTGTCCGCGGTGGTCCGGGCTTGGGCAACATCGCCCCCTCCCAGGCTGACTACACCCAGCTGGTCCATGGCGGCGGTCATGGTGAATATCACCTGATCGTGCTGGCGCCGGCCTCCGTGCAGGAAGCGGTCGATCTCACCAGCCTGGCTTTCGACCTTGCCGAGAAGTACCGCATGGTTGTCTGCCTGTTGCTGGACGGCTCCCTGGGGCAGATGATGGAACCCGTGCAATTGCCCGAGTTCCAACCACTGCGCACCACGCCGCCAGCATACGCTGTTGGCAGCCCGGATTCCAAAGAACGGGTCGTGCTCACTTCGATCAACATAGACCCTCCCACCCAGGAACGCTTCAACGTCAAGATGATGACACGCTGGCAGGAAGTTGAAAAGAACGAAGTGCGTTACAAGGGCTATTACCTTGAAGACGCAGAATATGTCGTGATCGGCTATGGCACTGCCGGCCGGATCGCCCTCTCGGCGGTGCGAGCCGCGCGTGAACAGGGTCACAAAATTGGTCTCCTGCGCCCCATCAGCCTCTCTCCCTTCCCCACCACAGCTGTGGACGAACTGGCAGAAAGGGTCAAAGGCTTCCTGGTGGTTGAAATGAGCAACGGTCAGATGCTGGATGACATCATCTCGATCGTGGCAAAACGCGTACCTGTTGATTTCTACGGTCGCATGGGCGGCATGGTTCCATATCCTGACGAAATCGCCAATGCCATCGATGGCTTGATAACTGGCGAGCACGATGTGAACGCAGACGCGCGCGGAAAATGGCTGGCTGATATGCGCGCGCTCGTGGGAACAGGAGAGTAGATCATGACAGACACAGATGTGAAAGTTGTCGCTAAACGCCCGCTTGGTTTCACCGACCGCGTCACGCATTATTGCCCGGGCTGCACCCACGGCGTTGCCCACCGCCTGATCGCGGAAGTGCTCGAAGAAATGGGCGAGCTGAAGAACACCATCGGCGTTGCTCCCGTGGGATGCGCTGTTTTTGCCTACAACTACTTCGATTTTGATTTTGTCGAAGCTGCCCACGGCCGCGCGCCGGCCATGGCGACCGGTATCAAGCGCACCCTGCCCGGCAAGATCCTCTTCACCTATCAGGGTGATGGCGACCTTGCTTCGATGGGCATGGGCGAGATCGTTGCCGCTGCTTCGCGCGGTGAGCAGATCACGGTTATTTTCATCAACAATACCAACTACGGC
>DAOOPV010000020.1:0-32421 GCA_035388405.1 Anaerolineaceae bacterium | reverse complement strand
ATGAAGACAATTAACAACTTGGTCACCTTGGTAGGGGTAACACCCTGTGGTTACCCGTTTTCGCAGGGCAGACTCAGGGGTCTGCCCCACACCAGAATCAGTGCGTAGGTCAGGTTCCGCAGCCTGCCCCGTGTATTTTTGCGGGGTTGAACCTGACATCACGTGGGTTCGTGCGTAGGTCAGGTTCCGCTTTTGAACCTGACGACACAAGCGTTAGCCCATGCAGATTCTCATTCCTTTGCTCCCAAAGCGCGATTTCACCGTAAGGGCGAAGCATCCTTTATTAGCATACCTGATGAAGCAGTTTGGATTTGTTAAGATGCTTCGCCCCTACCCATCATTATCGATGGGAAAATCAAAATCCTTGCAAGGTCGGGAGACCTTGCAAGAACAAGATATCCCCTCTCACCTCCCCCAATTTCTGCTAAAATTGTCCCCATGCAGCACATCTACTCCACCTGGCGCTCGGAATACATTGGACGGGACAAACACAACGAAGGTTGCGCTTTCTGCCTCGCCCTCGAAGAACAAGACAGCCCTAAAAACCTGATCTTCCACCGCGGTGAAAATTGCTTCATCATCCTCAATCTCTTCCCCTACACCAGCGGGCACTTGATGGTCGTGCCTTACACCCACACCAATCAGCTCTCAGACCTCCCCGCTGAGACCCTCAACGAGATGATGCAGCTGGTTCAAAAAGCAGTGCTCGTGATGGAAGAGGTCTATCACCCCCAAGGCTTCAACGTCGGGCTAAACCTGGGCTCCGCAGCCGGCGCCGGCATCGCCGCCCACATGCACATGCACGTCGTCCCCCGTTGGCAGGGCGATGCGAATTTTATGTCCGTCATCGGGCAAACGCGCGTCATGCCCGAGGATCTTGGGCTCACTTACCAGCGCCTCTCTGAAGCCTGGCAGGCTAACGGCCTCAAATAACTACTTCTCGCCCAGCGCTTTCACCTGGCCAATTCCACCAATGCTTTGCGTAATTTGCGGGCTGCCCCAATAGCTCACGCTGTAAGCGCCTGCCAGGTCGAGGTTTAGCGTTTCAGTTGCCCACACAACCACGTTGGCTGCGCCGGCAATTTCAACGCTCACATTGGCACTCTTCAGATCTTCCGCCTGGTAGTTGGTCCCCCCCGAGACGTCGATGGTCTGGTTCTCAGCAATTCCGGAGACATGGATGTCGCCTCCACCCGACAGGGACATGCCCAGGGTGTTGGTCAATAAGTTGGTCATCCTGACGCTGGCTCCGCCGTTAATCACAATATTGAGATCTTCCAAACTAAGGTTATCCGCTTTCAGTTCAGCCCCACCATCCAGGATGAACTCTCTCAAGCTGGTAAAAGTGATTGTCAGCGTCAGGCGCTCAGACCAATTTTCAAAGAGGTCTCTGTCTCGGTAGTGGATCTCAAGAATCCCATCTTTCACTTCTGTCACAACCTGGTCCACAACGCGGCGGGAACCTTCAACTGTGATGGAGTGCTCGTTGCCCTGAACCAGGTTCACCTTTGCCCCGCCATCCATGTCGATCTTTGTAAACTCCACCAATTGACGGACCTCGGTGACCTGAACGTTCTGATCTTTTCCATCGACCACAGGGGGAGGGGTCGGAGTGCGGCGGGTAATGCTGCAAGCCATGGTCGTCAGCAATAGAACAGACAAGAAAGCTAATAGTCTGAAACGGTTATTCATTTTTCACCTCTTTCACGATCTATGTTCATTGTACATTAAATCACAAGCCCCAATCAACAAATAAACATTGATGGGGCTCGCGAGTAAATTCTCCGAAAATAGTCTGGTTAAGACTTTCTGCTGGTTCCGCGGAGTTGCTGTTTCAGCCACGAAGCCGCCGGGCTTTCATGCTGGCGCAGCACCAGTACAGAGGTATTTGAACCCCTGACAATTTTATCGACCACTTCACCAAAAGGCAGCCCAGGCTTGGCTTGCCCTTCAAAAGAGCCCACAATGATCAGGTCGTAATCGCGTGCCTGAGCCTCTGCCACAATCGCAGTAGCGGGGTCTTCCCCGCGGATGATATGCAGGTTGGCGTTGCCAGGGATGTTGCCCAACTCCGTGATCACGACTTCCTGCAAGAAAGCCATTTGGTCTTCATAAAGTTCGTCATCCAGGTCTTGGTCGACAACCCGCATAAAATCGATGCTGGCGTGATCCGCCTGAGCCAGATTCTCTGCAAGTGAGACAGCCAATTTGCAGTGCAATCCACCACCAACCGGCACAAGGATATCCTCAATGCGATCGATGCCCCGGTCAAATAACACCCCCACATTCGTCAATCCAGAGCGAATGATCGCTTCGAGGTTTTCTCCAAATTTAACCTGCCTGTCCTCACTGACAGGCCACTTAAGCAGCAGCAAGCGCACATTGTTGTCGCTGCGCATCTCATCGATGATTCCATCTGCAGTTGAAGACCCACTGACCGTCTTGGAATACATTGGCACATTGCGTTCCACCGCATACTTGATGAACTTCTCAAGGCTGTATTGCCTGGCACGATTGAGTTTTTCACGAGCCTGTTCGTCTTCCGCCGTTTCCTTGTCAACCACCTGCAGCAAGCACATGTTCATCTCGTTATCCGCGTTGGCAATACGCGCGCCCAGCCTGACCACGCTATTTAATCCACTCTCATCCTGCATCGGCACCACCAGGCGATATCGCCCGGGGTCCAGGCTGCGTTTGTGTTCTGCTTGCCATGATCCCACGCCAAGTTTTATGAAATAATACGCAGTAAAAATCGCCAGAATCACTCCCATAAATATCAACGCCCTAACCTCTGAGTAACGCAGCACAACAATGCACACCAGGGAGGCAATAATCGGCGTCAAGGGAAAAGCCGGCACCTTAAAAGGACGATGGATGAAGGGGTACTTCTTGCGAAGCGTGATCATCGATAAATTCGAAAGCAACAGCACGAACAAATAACCGCCGGAGGTGATGTAACTGAGGAAATCCACCGCGCCAATCAGGGTAATAAACATGGACACGCCGCCGATCAGCAAAATAGCGTTATAAGGCACCCGCACCTTGTTGAGGCGGGCGAGAAACGCCGGCCAGGCGCCATCGCGGCTCAGGGTAAAACTCTCACGCGTAGCTGAAAGCATGGAGGAGTTGATCGAGGTCAATGCCCCAACTATACCCGCGATACCGATCAAGGTCGCGCCAGGCGTGCCAAGGAAGATCCGGATCGTGTCGGAAATTGCCGTTTCAGAGCCCGCGATCGTGCTCGAGGTGCCCATCGCCACCATGACAACCAGGGTGTAAACCACAACGATCAAAAAGAGGCTGATCATGATCGCCAGAGGGATGTTTTTGGTCGGGTTTTTGACCTCTTCCGCGTCATCCGCGATGACCTCAAAACCCACATACATCGCGTAAATCAACGCGATTGTCTTGAGGATAACGCCGATATTGGTGACTGGACTTTCCGAGGTGAACCACTTTCCTGCTGGCAGCAACGTCGCGGTGCTGAAGCCATTTGGCATGGTGAAGCCTGCGATCAGGTAAATCGCAAAAGCCACCAGCAGACTGCCGCCCATCACCACCTGGATATTGCCTACCTTGGTCACTCCCAGGATGTTGAGGATCACAAACAGCAGGATGGCAGCAATAGCTACCACCGCAATACCAAGGGGGCTCTCGCCAAGAGCAGGCACGAAAACCGAAACGGAATAGGCAAACCCTACTGCCGATAGAGCCGTGTAAAAGGTGCTCGAGATGCTGTCCATCGAGCCAACCAGGAATGCCAGCAAGCCCTTGCCCCAGGCTTCCCGCACGTATGTCATCGCGCCGCCCGTCTCGGGATAGGTGGTAGCAAGTTCACAATAGTTAAGAGCGATGCTGAAGCTGAGGATTCCAGCGACCAACACCGCCCAGATCGCGGCAGGTCCTGCCACAGCCGCGGCATGCCCGGTGAGGATGAACACACCCGATCCAAGCGTGCCGGCAGTGCCAAGCATGACCACCTGCAATAGATTCAATTGTCTTTTAAGCGTTCTTTTTTGAGCCATTTTGACCCATGTCCCTTCAATGCATAAGTCCGATTCAGGCACCAGTTGCCTCAATCGGACTTCAGAGTTTTACTATGGTTTTGTGCTGTCAATTATATTACTAATTGCAGATTTGGTATCAATAAGTTTTGTCAAGGATTTCGTTGGAATAGAATTGAGGAGGGTGTAAGCTTCGTTCCATCACGATTTATCATTGGAAAATTCCAACGATTCTCATAGTGCTATAATTTCAGCCAGAAAACAGGTAATTGTTTTGGAGACAACATGGCAAAACGCAAGCTTAAGCGTCAACTAACCCTCCTGCAGGTCATCATGCTCGGCACCGCCGGCACCATCGCCGCGGAAATCTTCGTTCTCACAGGTCACGTCGCCAAAATCGCCGGTCCTGAAGCCGTACTGGCGCTAGCGCTTGGCGGCCTGCTCACGCTCAGCATCGCCCTCAACTACTGCGAACTTGCCACGACCTTCCCTGTCACCGGCGGCGCAATGACCTACGTGGGCGAAGCTTTTGGCAAGGGCTGGTTGATGTTTCTTGTTGGCTCGCTGGACGCCCTCTCCAGCACCTTCTACGCGGCCCTATCCGCTGTTGGTTTTGCCATTTCACTCTCCATTTTCATTCCCACCTTGCCCATCATCCCGGTCGCGATAGCAGTCATCGTGATCATAGGCGCGATGCACGTCCGCGGCGTGACAAGCGCTGGCAACCTGCAGGTGGTCCTTGGCGCTTTTTTGCTAATCGTTTTCGGTATTTTCATCTTCAAAGGGTTTTTCGGTACTGGAGGTTTCAACCTGCCAACTTTTCTCTCCGGTCGTCAGGTCTTCGATAATCAGAGCACCATTGCCCACTTGGGGCGCATGCTCTCCGCCATCGCCCTCGCTTACAATGCTTACGTTGGTTTTGAGGTCATCGCTGATGACGCTGAAGAGATTACTAAGCCCAGTCGGAATATTCCGATTGGCATCCTCGTAAGCCTGCTGCTCACCACCCTGATCTACTCTTCAGTCACGATGGTCACGGTTGGCACAGTACCCTTCGGGGAGCTGGCGGGCTCCGACACCGCCCTCACCGATGCCGCCTCCCGCTTTTGGCCAACCATCGGCGTGCCCATCATGGGCATCACCGGCATTATCGCCACCCTCACATCCGTTAACTCAGCCATGCTCTCAGCCACGCGCGAAGCTTTCTCGCTCAGCCGGGAACGCGTCTGGCCGCGTCAATTCTCGCGCCTGAGTCAGTGGCGTACGCCTTGGGTGGCAGTTGTGATGGTGGTGATCATCAGCGCGCTTGTCGCGGCGATCGGCGTAGTGGACTTCCTCAGTTTCATCTCGAGCGCTGGCTACATGTTTGTGCTCTTTTGGGCGACTCTGGCCATGCCGCGGCTGCGAAAGAAGTTCCCCGATATTCAGCGCCCCTTTAAAGTGCCGCTGTATCCATTCACTGTCATCGCCGCGGCGCTGACCGGTGTGCTGATCATTTCGTTTGCCAATCCACGGGCGTTACTCTTTTTGGGCATCGTGTTGGCAGTCCTGAGTGTGGCGTACCTTATCTCGAAACAAATTAAAACACGCCAGGATCTCAACGCAAGGCTTGAGATTCAGGAAGGCGGTGGCCGCGTGTTGGTAGCAGCCAAGCGTGCCAGCACTGCGCAACACCTGGTGAATCTTGCCTCTCAACTGGTTGACCAGCAGGAAGATACCGCCATTTGCCTCTTCACGGTGGTTAAGACTCCCATTAATCTTGGCACCACTGATGTGCCTGCGCTTGTAGAAGCCAAAAAACAAGAACAACAAAAAATCCTTGAAGAAATCGCCCCCATAGCCATGAAGCAAAATGTCCCCATCTATGCCAAATTAAAGGCTGCAAGTCGGGTTGAAGAAGGGATTTTCTCAGAACTTAGCCGCCACAAAGATGTCAACCTGGTGATGTTGGGTTACCCGCAGGAACATGCCAAGGTGGAATACCCCAATAACATCCTCAAGGAAGTCATGATGATGGCGAACCGCAACGTTGCCGTCCTGCGGGACCGCGGGCTGTCGAACCCCATTCGGCGCATCCTGGTCCCGGTTGGCAGTGGTCCAAACGCGCGCCTGGCGCTGCAGATGGCGCGGGATATCGTCCTGCCTGGTGAGGAAGGTAAAATAGTCGCCCTCAGGCTTGTCCGCGGCGAAGTGGATGAGGAACGGCTTGAGGACGAGGAATTACAAGTGCATGAGATCGTTGAGCAGGAGTTGGGCGATATCGGTAATATTCTCCAATTTAAAGTTCGCACAACCGAATCTGTGGCCGACGGGATCCTGGCCGAATGCCAGGAAGGCAATTACGATTTGATGATCATCGGCGCGGCAGAGGAAGTGCTCACGCCTGACCAAATTTTCGGCAGGCTCGACGATTACCTGATGGAGGTCGTGCCATGCTCAATGATGGTCGTACGCCGTTACCAAACCGGCGGAGCGCTCTGGATGCGCAAACAGATCAAACGCATTGAGCAGTAAGCGGGTAACGAGTTATTAGGAGCTTGTTCTCGTACGTATTTTTGACCTAGCGAGAACTGAGGCTGTAGAGACCCCTAAGCCTTCTGATTACATGGCAGGGGCAGACCCCCGTGTCTGCCCAACGGCTTGGGAACCACCTTCTTTATGGCAATGTCTGCCCGTTGGGTCAAAGGTAAAAAGTTACCACGGGGTGAAAATTTAACCTACGAGGCAGAAAACTCCTCGTCCTTTTCCCAATTCATCGGATTAGCAAGGATGTACTCATAGATCGCCTGATAATCCCGTTAGTTTCTGATGATGTGTTCGTAATAATTCCGTTGCCAAAGACGGTTCTCAAATCGAGACCAACCTTTTTACATAACACCTATCGAGTAACGATGGGTTGTTAAGGATTTGATTCGATGGACGACTTCTGGTAAAGACAATTTATTCTTCGTAGGGTCAACCCCCCGTGGTTGACCGTCGTCGATCTGGTCTGACTGGCAGGCACGGGGGCCTGCCACTACACCGTCACGGAGGCCTGCCACTACACCGTCACGGAGGCCTGCCACTACACCGTCACGGGGGTCTGCCACTACACCGTCACGGGGGCCTGCCGCTACGTCGTATATCAGGAATAAGAGGTGAACATGATTGGGCATTATCACAAACAATTCGACATTGACGCCCAGATAATGCTCAGGGATCTGGTCAATCACTTCCTTTACCATCTTTCCTACATCATTCAATACCACTTCCCCATCAATAGCCTTTCCTATATTGATTTTCGATCTTGCGCCACAATCGTCACAAAATAGGCACCGGGCTGTGAATAATCAAATTCAGGTACACGAAGGTTTCGCTGATGTAAGGATGAGGGTTTAGGATCCACAGCATCATTTTACCCTTCTGTGCAGTTGTAGAGGCAGACCCCCGTGTCTGCTCGGGTAACCACAGCCCTCGAGACGGTGGTTCTCAGGGGGTTACCTCTACCGCAGGAGACCTAACGGTCAACTGCCTCGCTCGGTGAGGACACCGGCGAGAACAAAGTCGCTGCGTTGGGAGTGCCCCCCACCGCACGAACGGCTCTTATTCCCTCCTCTTAAATTAAGGGGATTTCGAAACTAATCGTCGTGCCAGCGCCAGACCTAGACTCAGCCCAGATCCTGCCGCCGTGCGCTTCCACGATCGCGCGGGCGATCGCCAGCCCCAGCCCGCTTTGAGTACTATCGGCATGCCGGCTTTTATCCACCCGGTGAAAGCGCTCAAAGATCAACGGCAGCTCCTCCGCGGGGATGCCTTCACCGCTGTCCGCAACCTTAAACAACAACGCGCGACGATCTTCCGTTTCCGAGACACCCAACGAAATCTGCCCGCCAGACGGAGTGTGCTTGATCGCGTTGGCGACCACGTTCTCAAAAACCTGCATCAGGCGCCCCTCATCGCCATAAAGTATGGGCAGCTCCTCAGCCGCCCTGACTTTGAGATTAATCCCCTTCTGCTCAGCCTGCAGGCGAAAAACCTCGCTGATCTTGGTCAACAAGCCTGTTGGCTCTACCGCTTCGCGGCTGATCAAGAGCTCGCCGCTGTCGGACTGCGAAAGAGTGCGCAAGTCGCTCACCAGGCGGTTGAGGCGGTTCACTTCAAGCCCAAGCACATCCAACCTTTCAGGCGTCAGGTCCAACGCGCCATCCCTGGCGGCTTCCACGTACCCGCCAATGACGGTCAGGGGCGTACGCAGGTCGTGGGCGATGTCAGCCGTCATTTGCTTGCGCAGCCGCTCCGCGTTTTCGATCTCCTGGCTCATACGATTGAAAGACGTGCCAAGCTCACCCAATTCATCGCTTGAATTGACTTCCACCAACTGCATGCGCTTACCCTCTGCCATGTTGTGCGAAGCAGCCGTCAGGGCTTTGATTGGTCGGGTGAAGTTTCTCGATACCAGCAGGCTGAGCAGCGAGACTGCCAACACCGCCGCCAAAAGCGTCCAGAGCAGACCGCGGTTGACCTGGTCCAGGAAGGTTTGCTCCAGCCCGGAGTAGCTGAGCAGACGTGAACTCAGCAAGGTGCCCACTCGCTCGCCCTTAAAAAGTACTGGCACGCCAGATTCAAGCTGTTCAGGCGTTAGTTTGCTGCCGGTCGGAGAGAGCTCCTCTGCAGCCACCAGTACGACGCCACTTGCGTCTGCCAGTCCGAAGGACCGTTGCCCAACCTGCATACCTGGCTGGGTCTGATTACCGCCTTGCCCCTGGCCGCGTCCGGATCCACGCCCACCCATCATCATGCCGTTCTCTGCGGACAACACTTGCTCCACGCCTTCCCAACTGCCATTTTGGGCGTAAAACGCCTCAACCAAGCTGAGTTTGGTTTGCGACTGCTGATCGAGCACATACCGCTCGAAATTATCCGAAATCAGGGAGCGAAAGATGAATGCCAGAGCCAGCCCCGTCAGGAGGGAGACTGCTATGAAAGCCACCGCTAATTTGAGGGTGATCGAGGTTTTCAAGGACGCTCCTGGTTGTTCATGCGATAACCGACGCCAAAGACGGTTTCAAGGTAGCGCGGCGCGGCTGGGTCAGGCTCGATCTTCAAACGTAAATTTCGGATGTGCACGTTCAGCGTACTTTCCAGTCCGGTAAAGCCGCTCTCGTAGAGGCGATCCACAAGTTCTGTACGTGAGAAAACCCTGCCAGGTGTAGCCATCAGAACCTCAAGCAAATCGAACTCCAGCGCGGTCAGGCTGGCTTCTTTTTCGCCGACTTTAACGCTATGCGCAGCCCTGTCCAACACCAGGTCGCCCACCCGCAGGAGGCTCGCTGGCTCAACTGGGGTCTCCACCCTCCGTAAAGCTGCCCTTACCCTTGCCAGTAACTCACGCATCCGAAAAGGCTTGATCACGTAATCGTCCGCTCCGAGTTCCAACCCAAGCACGGTATCCGTTTCTTCTTCCTTGGCGCTCAGCACAATCACAGGCACCTGGTTTTCCCGTCGGAAAGAACTCAAAAACTGGTAACCGTCCATTTTTGGCATCATGATATCCAGCAGCACCAAATTTGGGTGCTCATGGCGGGCGACGAACAAGGCTTCTTGGCCGTCGTTTGCCGTAACCACACGATAACCCTGACTGCTTAGGTAATCTTTCAGCAGGGTGCGCACACTGGACTGGTCATCGACAACAAGGATTGTTTCTGTCATATCACCTCAATTATAGGGTAGAAACATAACAAAAAATCATTTAGATTCTATGTAGTTATACACAAAAAATATCTCTTCTTCGATTTCTCACCTGCGCTATTATCCGTTACAATTGACAAAAGGCAGCACGTTTCTAACGTTCTGGAGGAATACTATGGATCCAATTACACTCATTCTGATTGCGCTGGCAGCTATTGTCATTGTGATCGTCGGTGTTGTGCTCTACCGCACCAGTCACTTTGCCATTCAACTCCCCGAAGACCATCTGATTGAACTCGAAGAAGTAGACGGTGAAGAAGTCGCCAGGCACATCGGTCTGGCAATCCAAATGAAAACCATCAGCCACTCTGACCCCGAAAAGGTGGACCCCCTGCCCTTCGAAGGGCTACGCAACCTGCTGCAAGTGCTTTACCCCCAGGTGGAAGATCACCTGACCCGTGAGGTTATCAACGGCGGCGCGCTGCTCTACACCTGGAAGGGCACAGATCCCGATCTTGAACCGATCGCCCTCGCTGCCCATCAGGACGTGGTGCCTGCAAATGAAGCCACCGATTCCGGCTGGTCGTACCCACCCTTTGCTGGCGAGGTTGCCGATGGCTACGTCTGGGGACGCGGCGCGCTGGACTGTAAGGGTTCGCTCATTAGCATCATGGAAGCGGTAAATAACTTGATCCGCGACGGATTTGAACCACGCCGTACGGTATATCTTCTCTTTGGACATGATGAAGAATGCAGCGGTTCACGCGGCGCGGTTGAACTTGCCAATGTGCTCGACGCGCGTGGTGTCAGGCTGGCGCTTTTGCTCGACGAAGGCGGCTCCATCACCAAAGGCAGCTTGCCCGGCATCAAGCCTCCAGTTGCCATGATTGGCGTAACCGAAAAAGGTCACCTCACGCTCAAACTCAAAGCCACCACCCAGGCGGGGCATGCCTCCACCCCTTCCAACCAAACCGCTATTGGCGCGCTCAGCCTGGCGATTGCCACGCTCGAAAACAACCCCTTCCCCCAGCATTTGGACATGGTCGAGTTCATGATGAGTTTTGTCGGGAACGAGATGCCTTTTTTGGACCGCATGATGCTTGCCAACACCTGGCTGTTTGGCGGCGCGGTTAAGCGCAAGATGAGCGTCAAGCCGATCACCGACGCCAACACCCGCACCACCATCGCCCCCACCATGATCCACGCTGGCACTGCTGAAAACGTTTTGCCTGCCACTGCTGAAGGGTTGATCAACCTGCGCATCTACCCGGGTGAGACCGTCCGCGAGACATATGAACGTATTTACGACCTGGTGGCAGACGAAACACTCGAAGTCCTGCCCGCGCATGGCGAGACCCTCGAAGGCGACCATACCTGGGACCCAACTGAGATTTCGAACATCGACTCACCCCAGTTCCGCCTGCTTTCACGTCTGGCACGTTCAGCCTATCCCCAGGCGCTTGTTGCGCCTTTCATGATGAATGGTGCCACCGACGCACGCCATTACACCAACCTCTCCCGTTATATTTTCCGCTTCACACCCATGGTGCTCAACCATGAGGACCAGGAAACGGTCCACGGTGTGAATGAACGGTTGTCCTTCGAGAATGCCGCTCGCATGGTGGGCTTTATGCAAGCCCTTATTCGCCATGCTACTGAGCTGGACTTCGAAAGTTTCCAGGATCAGGACGAAGATCTCGACGAAGAAGAAGCAGAAGCAGAAATTGCGATTCGCCGTTTGCAGGAACCCCTGCCGACCAAACCACTGCGACAGATTGAGGTGGATGAAGACGAGTTGCCTGAATTTGACCCTCTGCCCGAGGACGACGCGCCCCTGGTTGCCAAACCTCTCACCCCGCCTGATCCAGAAGAATGATCGGACGTTCAAAAACAGAAAAAAGCAGTATGAACTCGCAGAATCCCCCTCTCCCGCTCGAACGGGCGCGCATTCGCGCGCTGCTATTTGACGTGGATGGAACGCTTTCTGACAGCGATGATCACATGGTCAGCCGTGTTGCCAGCAAGCTCGGGTTTCTTGACCGTCTGTTCAAGCCAGGCAGTGCCCATCGCCTGGCACGCGCGTTCGTGCGTTTTGCCGAATCTCCTGGAAACTGGCTGCTCCAGATGGCAGACCAATTGAATCTGGACCCCCATTTAGCTTCTTTCCTGGATAAACGGGCAAATCAAAAAGAAGCAGAACTGGAGAACTTCCCAGCCATTGCCGGCATCCTGCCCATGCTGCAGGTGCTCAGCGTGCGCTTTCCGCTGGCGATCGTATCCGCCCGCAACGAAGTCACCACCCGCCATTTCCTGCGCCTTAATCAACTCGAGGATTTCTTCCCGGTGGTTGTAACCTCTCAGACCTGCCGGCGTACCAAGCCTTTCGCCGATCCGCTTCTGTTTGCCGCAGAGCGGCTTGGCGTTCCAGTCGAGAACTGCCTGATGATCGGCGATACCGTCACGGATGTGCGTGCCGCCAAAGCCGCTGGCGCGCAGTCGCTTTCTGTTTTATGCGGATTTGGTCTTGAAAAGGAACTTCGCCAGGCTGGCACCCAGGAGATCCTAACGAGCACCAGCGAACTCGCCACCTACCTCACTTCGACTCCCCTTTGAGGCAAAGTCATACCCAGTTAATTCTCCACCGGTGGCGATATGTCTTCCCCGGTTATTAACGCTCCGCCTTCTTTTTGAAGGTCGAGAGTGTTGACGTGTTTGTTCATCAACCCGAGAAGCCCAATAACCAGGCAGACTGATCCACCTACAATATAGCTGACCTGCGTACCAAAGTGATCCGCGATTGGTGCTGACAGGAACAAACCGATTGGCATCATTGCGAGCGTCAAGCTGGAGAGCAGCATGAAGACCCGCCCCTGCACCTCTGAGGGCACCTTGGTCTGCATGAGCGGACCCAACGAGCCATTGGCTAAGGACGCCATCAACCCAATCATCCCCAGACCCACAAGCGACAGAGTGTAGCGATCCGCCGGGACCAAGCCGAAGGCAAGCATGCCAGTACCGAGACCGATAATGCCCAAGAGCACTGTCCACACCCTGCGCTTAAAACCGCCCCAAACCCCAAGCCAAAGCCCGCCGACGATTCCCCCGATGCCCATTGCCACTTGCATCCATGCCAGCTCCTGGACCCCTTTGCCAAAGAAGCCGATCACGTGCAGTGGCAGAAGATTGATGCCTGGTGCCAGGAACATATTCAACAAACTTGCCATCAGGACTAACAACAACAATCCTGGCCATGTGACAATATAGCGTACAGCTTCACGCACATCCGCCAGGAGAGACCTGGGGGTGACTTTGTCAGTTTTTGGTTTTGTTTTGGGTTGCGGCACTTTGACGAAAAAGATCAGCATGCTGATGGCGATCCCCGCAGTGACAATATCCACCGCCAGCACACCCTGCATTGGCAGTACTGCTAACAACAAAGCTCCCAGAGCCGGCGAAAACACGTTGATCATCCCATCCACAGCCTGGTTCACCCCGCCGAGGCGACTCAGGTGTTCTTTTGGCACCATCAGCGTGGTGGCGGCGGTGCGAGCGGGACCCTGAAACACGCCAGCGGCAGAGCGCGTGAGCAATATTGCAACGATGTGCCAGATTTGGATTACTCCGGTGGCAAAAAGTACTGCCAGCACCACCGTAGCCAGTGCCACAACCAGATCAGCGATGATCATCACCAGCTTGCGATTCCAGCGGTCAACCAACGCGCCCACAAAAGGTCCAAGCAGGATGTTGGGAACGATCGCAGCCGTGGTGGCAGTGGCAAGCACGGTGGCAGAGCCGGTTTCTTTGGTCACGTACCAGACCAGGGCAAACTGGACCAAAGCGCTTCCCACCAGCGAGACAATCTGCCCGATGCCCATCGGGAGATAATTGCGCAGCCACCCCTTCCCCAGCGGCAGCTCTTCTGGTTGGGTCAGATCCGCTTGCTGATCTTGTTCGCTCATTATTGTTCTTTCTGAAAAATGCACTTAGATAGTATTATGAGAATCAATAGAATTCAAGGCGGAATGGCTGTTTACCATTCCGCCTTACTTCTTTAAGTATTAAATAGTGATATATCGTTCGATCTGCTCACCGATCTGCGCCAGTGATGCCGCCCAAAAAGCCTTTGAGCGGATATCGATGCCAAAGCGTGCCGCCAGGTCGGCTGCTTGAGCCTCACCCGTATTAGCTAGCAGGGCTTTGTAATCATCCACAAAAGCCTCTCCACGCTCGCGATAAACGCTGTAGAGACCCTTGGCAAACAAGCTGCCGAAGGCGTAGGGGTAATTGTAGAAGGACAGTTGTGTGCTGTAGTAATGCGGCTTCCAGGTCCAGGCAAACTTGTTCAAAACGTCCTGGTCAAGCCCATCGCCGTAGGTTTTCCGCTGAGCATCCAGCATCAAATCGCTGATCTCATCGGCTGACAGTTTTGATTCCTTGCGTTTCTCGAACACCGCTTTCTCGAAAATAAAGCGGGAATAGATGTCCACAATGGTTTGCGCGTCGCTGGAAATGGTGGTTTCCAGGATTGCCCGCTCTTCAAGCGGATCGCTGACGGTTTTGAGGATTGCGTTGAAAACGATCGTTTCACACATGATCGAGGCGGTTTCCGCCAGGGTCATGGGGGTATTGGTCTGCATGGGAGTCTTCTCAGCCTGGTAGGCGCAGTAATTGTGGAAACCATGCCCGAGTTCATGCGCCAGGGTCATCACCTGGTCGAACGAACCGTCGAAATTCGCCATGATGCGGCTTTCCTGCACGGCATCCACACCCATGCAGAAGGCTCCACCGCGTTTTCCAGGACGCTGTTCGGCGTCAATCCAGCGCTTCTCGAATGCACCCCGGGCGAATTCTGCCATCTCGGGCGAGAAAGTGCCAAAGTTCTCCAGGATCAAATCGCGGGCTTCATCGAAGGAATATTCTTTGTTGACTTCGCCGATCGGGGCAAACAAACTCCACCAGGCCAGTTTATCGAAGCCGAGAATGCGCGCCTTCGCCTGGAAATAGCGTCTGAACATCGGCAGGGCGTCATCGATGGCTCCCAGCATTGCTTCAAGCGTGCCGCGGTCAATTCGCGCCATTTCGAGAGATGAATGCAGGCAATCTTCGCGTCCTCGCTTGCGGTCGAGCGTCACGACTTCCCCTTTGACACCGTTCATACAGGCAGCCAGCGGTTCTTTCATTTCCTCGAACACTTGCTGCTCGCGCTTGTAGGCGCGCTCTCTGACATCTGCGTCTGGATGCGAGCGCAGGTTGATCAACGCTGGCAGAGGCAGAGATTGCAGTTTGCCATCCAATTCAAAATCGACGCTTTTTTGCGAAGTGAGCACGCCCTGCAGGTCATCCCAGGCACTGCCGCCAGAAAGGGTCAGCTCGTTGGCAAGGATCTCTTCGGGTTCGGTCATGAGATAGCGGCTTTCCTGCGCCACTTCCATCAAACGAAACGCATGATCATGCGCCAGTCCGGGAATTTCAAGTGCCTTTTCCAGCCGTTCGCCGAGCGCGCCCAGCCAGGCACTGATGCGCACGCTTAGGTCGTGCAACGGCAGCATGGCGATGGCCATTTTCGAGTGCAGCTGTTCAGCGGATTTGTTGAAAGAATCCGTGGAAGTGATCGCGCCCAAAAATGCGAAAATCTTGCCGGCCTTCAGTTCGAGGGCGTTGGCTTCTTCCACGTAGGTATTTAACACCTGGTTGAGCGCTTCGGGAGATGTGGCAGGGTCAAGTAAAGGCAGGTATTCGGTTTCAAAGGCCTTTGTAGCTTGCTGTATGGATTGCTTCACGGCTTCGATGTCTGCCGCGAGGGCTGGATCATCAAGAGAAAGATAAAGGTTGGAAAGATCCCATCGTGGGGGTGTGGTCATGGTTTACTCCTTTTAGGTTGTTGGGGAAATTATAACTGAGTAAGGCGTCATATTATATGGCTTGCGTCATTTTGCTGGTGCATAGCAAAAAAGAGCCCCGGTTTACCGGAGCTCTTCTCACAATCGAAAATCATTATCGGCGTCTGCCGCTGGCGCGACCAGCCACCGACATGTAATAAAGCACTTGTAGAATGGAGGTCGCCAAGCCTGCCACGTATGTCCATGCCGCCGCATCCAGCACTTGCTTCACCCCTGCTCGTTCCTCCGAGTTGGCAACCAAACCAGTTTGGTCCAGCATCTCACGAGCACGCTTGGAAGCGTCCAACTCAACAGGGAGCGTGACCAGCGAAAAGAGCGCAGTCGATGAGAACAAGATGACGCCGATGGTTGCCAGGTTTGCCATGCTCAGTACGACACCGATCATCACCAGGATAATGCCGAAGTTGGAGCCAAAACTCACAACTGGCACGATCGCGCTGCGCAAGCGCATCGGACCGTAACTGGTTTTATCCTGCATGGCATGCCCAAGCTCGTGAGCCGTAATTGCCATCGCCGCAACGGTAGGCTGATCTGCCACTCCCTGCGAAAGCGCCAGGGTGTCATTGCGCGGGTCATAGTGGTCTGTCAGGGTGCCCTTGGTGCGGGTAAGCTTGACGTTGTCAAGTCCCACACGCGGCTTGAGCTGCTCAGCAGTGTCCATGCCGGTCAGGTTATGGTAATTCCGCACCTGGCTCCACTTGCTGTAAGCAGATTTAACTTTAGACTGTGCAAAAAGGCTCAGCAAAAGTCCGGGGATCATGTAGAGTAAGTATTCAAAGTTCATTTTAATCTCCGTGTCAGCTATAAGTTTCTGGCAAAATCATAGCGCATTTTAGGGCAATTCGCTGAGCAAGAGTTCTACAGCAGCATCCAGTTGCGGATCAAGACCAGCGTCGTAGTCCTCCTGGGTGTATTCCACAACCAGGTCCGGCGTCAGACCGATGCTGTCGATCTGGTTGCCGTTGGGGGTCAGCCAGCGCGCGATCGTGATGCGTACACCGCCTTTTTCAGTGCGAAGAGATATCCAGTTTTGGACTGAGCCTTTTCCATAGCTGGTCATACCGACCAATTTCGCGCGTCCGTAGTCCTGGAGCGCACCGGCTGTGATCTCGGATGCTGAGGCTGAACCTTCATCGATCAACACCACCAGCGGGATCTCGGTTGCCAGACCGCCTTTTAATACTGGATAGGAGTCGCGTGTGCCGTCGCCATACTCCTCGTAAAGAACCACTCCATTTTTCAGGAATTCCGAAGTGACCTCAACCGAAGTCACGAGATAGCCTCCTCCATTACCCCGCAGGTCAAAAACAATACCCTTGGGGTTTTGTGACAACAAGTCTCTCAAAGCTTCCCTCAATTTTTCAGTAGCCAGTTCATTGAAGGTGTAGAGGGCCACGTAACCGACGCCATCCTCACGCATCTCGTACTCCACCACCGGGATCTGGATCACAGCACGGGTAATTGAAACGTCAAAGGCCTCCTCACCGCGCCGGATGGTGAGCACAATGGTTTCACCCGCAGGGCCTAAAATTCTTTTCAAAACCAGGTCACCTGGGATGCCGGTCATATCCTCACCATTGATCGCAATCACCAGGTCTTGAGCTTTTAAGCCTGCGGCTTCAGCTGGAGAGCCTTTCATTGGTGAAATAATTTCTACATAATCGCCGCTGGTATTCACCCAGGCTCCGATGCCGGTATATTCACCTTCCATCTCGGTATTAGCCTGCTTGAATTGCTCGGGGTCCATGTAGGAGGTGTGTTTGTCGCCTGTGGCTGCCAGCATTCCCTGGATGGCACCGCGCATCAACGCAACATCATCCAAAGGTTGGTCTACGAAGTTCTCGTGCAACAATCTCCAGCTCTCCCAAAAAGGATCAAAAAGCCCTTTCAGTTCTTCGGGGGTGGAAGCACTGGTATATTCCAGGCAATAACTGGTGGGGGTTGGGGCTGGCGGCAGCTCACCCTCAGCCGGTGGTGTATTGGCAACGTCGGGTGGCTGGCTGCCTTCAGGTTGGGGTACATACGCCGGGCAGGTGTCATAACCCAGTGCCTGGCGGATAGGGTTTTTTGGAAGAACACTTGCTGCGCCAAAACCAAGGGCAAAAGAACCTGCCAGTAAAACTACTGCCAGAAAAACGAGTAAACATGAACGAACGACTTTGTTTTCCATTACAACTCCATCTAAACTGCAGTTCTATGACGGCAGCTGGTCTATTTGTTTGAATCCATTATTTGACAAAAAGGTTGGCAGCTCCACCAAACTATTAATGACGGGGTGGTTCGACTCAATCATTTGTCCTGACACACGCAGTGTCTGAAGCCCAAGCGCCCTGGCAGCGTCCAGATTTACCTCAAGGTCATCCACAAATAAGGTCTCTGCTGGTTCGGGTCCGCCTGCCAATTTCAGTGCGATCTCAAAAGCCTCAGGATGGGGCTTGCACCATGGCTCGGTATCCAAAACATCAATTACGCCCATAAACAAATCGGCGATACCCAGGAGCCCAAGCACATTATCCGCGTGCTGCCGGCTGGCGTTGGTAAAGATCCATTTATCCTGGGGCAGGGAACCAAGCACCTGCCGAAGCTGCTGGTCGGGCTGAATAACTTTCGAGAGGTCCACTTCGTGAACATACTGCAGGTAATCCTCTACATCGATGCCATACTCAATATTCAGACCGCGCATGGTTGTGCCATGTTCCAAAAAGAGGCGATCGCGTTTTTCGGGGATCTCATCCTTTGGAATCCCAACCACAGCGTACATGTATTGGAATACACGTTCAGTGATAAGCGGCCATACGCCGACCGAGGTCGGATAGGTTGTGTCATCCAGATCAATGAGCAGCGTTTTAACCGGGGTCATGGACGTTCCATCCACAGATTTCTGCCATTATGTGGGGTAAAACCATCCAGCATCGTGAGCAGCGAAGCAGGGTCATCAGCCACAATATAGTAGCGGCGATGTTCAGGATAAATGTAGTTTTCTGCAATCGCTTTCTCAATCAGGGTAACTACAGGATCGAAATATCCCTCCACATTCAGCAGTCCGACTGGCTTATCGTGCAGGCCGATTTGCGCCCAAGTGAGCGCCTCGAAAATTTCGGCAAATGTGCCAAACCCACCAGGCAAAGCAATTATGCCATCAGCCAATTGGGTCATGCGTGCCTGCCGCGCGTGAATATCCGGCAGGATTTCCAGCTCAGTCAGTCCGGCATGCGCCAGGTGAGGCAGGTTCAGACCGTCATTGATGACCCCTATCGCCCTTCCTCCTGCAGCCAGCGCGCCATCAGCCACCGCTCCCATCATGCCGGTTTTCCCAGCCCCATACACCAGGGTACGACCCTGCATTGCAAGGGTCTCTCCCAGCTTCCAGGCAGCATCCAAATAGACCTGCTTCAGGTTATCAGCCGAGCCGGCGTAGACAGTGATGTTTTTTCGAAATGAGTCAGTCATAGCAATCGATAATCCTCAAATTATACTTGTAACAACCTTGCCCTTTGCTCACTATAGAGGCTTGGGCTAAGCATGCCGCATGTTGCGGATCTCGCGGAATTTCTCTTTCTCTGCTGGTGTCAGGTGGGCAGGCAGGTGCACTTCGATGCGCGCAAAAATGTCGCCATGCTCTGCAGGATTCTTGAGATTCGGCATGCCTAGCCCCTTGAGACGCATAGTTTTACCGCTGTCTGTTCCCTCCGGAATGGTTAGGCGCACAGGTTTTCCCATTGTTTCAACACTTACCTCACCACCCAGGATGGCGGTATAGAGATCCACCGGTACTGTCAGGGTCAGATCATCCCCTTTACGTGTAAAAGTCTTGTGTGGCAATACATTTATCTTCAGGTACAAATCTGCCCCACCTGCCTGCCCGCTCAGGCGCACCCTGGATCCCGTTTTTACTCCTTGCGGAATGCTGGCTTCGATCTTTCTGCCATCCTCAAACTGAAATGTTCGTTTTGTGCCGGAATAGGCTTCTTCGAGGGTAATTTCCACTTCGTGTTCCATCGGCTGTGGGGTCCGCGCGGCTCGCTGCGGTGACCGACCACCGCGGCTATAAGCTGGAGTTGAGCTGAACCCACCCTGCCCGAAAAGCGTGTTGAAGAAATCTGAGAAACCCCCAAGATTTCCGAACATGTCGTTGATTTCTTCCTGCGAAACAGTGCGGTATCCTGGCTGACCACCTTGCGGCGCCTGCTGCCACCTGCCCCAGTCAAAACCATCCGGCTGCCCGCCGGAAGACTGATAGCGCTGCCATTCCGAGCCAAACTGGTCGTACTTTTTGCGTTTTTCAGGGTCCGAAAGCACCTGGTAGGCTTCATTGACTTCCTTAAACTTATCTTCAGCCTGCGGGTCTTTATTCACATCGGGGTGATAGCGACGCGCCAATTTCCGATAGGCAGTTTTAATCTCACCTTCAGTCGCGGTTTTGCTGACACCAAGCGTGTTGTAATAATCCTTATAATCCATCATTAATCCAATCCAGCCCAATTCGGCTTAATAATGCAAATATGATAACAGTCCATTGTTGGTATTCTATTAACCATTGAGGGAAATCAGGAGAGATCCTTCAAGTAAGGACCCCTGGCGGAGACAGGAAGTAACGCGGCAATTTTCTCCATGATCATCTGCCCTGCAGCTTTGACCTCAACGCGCCCGGGCAACTTGCCGGGCTCGCCGATATCCAGCGGACCAAAAGGTTCGCCAATTTGCGTCACCACGCGGGCTCTGCGCCCCTTTTCTCTGATGGTCCCAAAGAGGTTCCAGGCATCCTCGCTGTAGGTACCGATCGGCAGGATTGGCACCCCCAATCGCAGCGCCATAAATGCCGCCCCGGGAAGTGGGGTGCCAAGCGGCGGCTTGTGGACGTGACCCTCCGGGAAGATCCCCAGGATGCCGTCCTGTTCCAGCACCGCTTCAGCCGCTCTCATCGCTTCCAGGTTTGGTGTGCCCTGCATGATGCGCAACGCGCCCCAAATGCGTGGGAAGATCTTCATGCTCATCGGCGCATTGGGCATTTCAGCATCGCCGATAAATTCCAACGGATATTTCGTGCTGTGAATAGGCCCGATGGTATCCAAAAAATGGAAATGGTTGCCCACGATCAACAAAGGACCTTTCTTTGGCAGATTCTGTGTGCCGGAAATCTTGTAGTCGACCAAAATCCTGGCAAGGAAAGCAATCCCTCCCCGCAATAAACCCCTCCGGAACTGGTTGCGCGGATAGCGATATTTGACTAAGTAATCAGATTTGGTTTCCTGTCTGCCCATGTGTCACCCGAAATTTATGTGTATTTTTGCGACTATTATACGGCAAACCTCGTCGGCTTACCCGTATCCACACAAGTAGGGAAGGTGCCCTGCCCTGGTAGCGAAGCGGATAGGGTGACCCCTTCCGTGTTCCATATAGTTTCGTAGCAGCAATTCAATAGTGGCGGTCTTGAGGTTGAGAACGCCACGTTGCTTCGCTTCTCGCAAAGATGGAATCTTGTCATTGCGAACCTCTTTTGTGAAGCAATCTAAACTCCTGGCAGACCATTATGTTTGAGGAAGAGGATCGCCGTCAATATTTACGAAGCCTGTGTGAACCTCTCACGTGTTTTTGGGCAATCAGTATAGATTGCTTCGTCCCTCGCAAAGACAGAATCCCGTCATCGCAAGCTCTTTTGAGCGGCGATCTGCTTTTCATCAATTAACAGAATCAAAATAACTGCATGGGGCAAGCGGCAATCCAATCGTGGGAGGGCATGATGTTGAGATCGCCACGTCGCTTCGCTCCTCGCGATGACAAAGTACGCTGCGTGGAAATTGATTTACTTGATGTTACAATACTGCGCATGGATACGATTTTCCTTGGCAATTCACTCGGCCGCTGGCTGCAGGCTTCGCTGGCTTTTACGGTAACCGTGGTGCTCCTTGTAATTCTGAGAACCGTTTTCCGCAATAAAACGCGGCATAATCCCAACCCCAACCTGCTCACTACGCTGCTCAGCCAATTGATGTTGCCGGCTATTCTGATCACAGCGGTCTGGATTGCATCCCGCTTCCTTGATATTTCCGCGCCGGTCAACGCTTTCCTCAGGATCTCCCTGATTTCCCTCATTGCCATCCAGGCAGGTCGCTGGGCGGACCTGGCCGTTGACCATTGGAACGCGCAGCAAAACGCCAAATTGCCTGATGATGATTACACACGCCGCACCTCGCTGCGCGGTATTGCCATCATCGCCCGCGTTTTGATTTGGATGGTGGTGGTGCTCGTCATCCTCCAGAGCATCCCAAACTTTGATATCGCCGCGATTATCGCCAGCCTTGGTCTTGGTGGAATTGCCATCGGACTGGCTGCTCAAAGCCTGGTCGCGGACTTGCTCTCCAGCTTGACGATCCACCTCGACAAGCCTTTTGGACCTGGTGATTTTATCAAAACGGGCAATTTTAGCGGCACAGTGGAGCAGATCGGTCTGAAAACCACACGGCTTCGTAATCTGACGGGAGAAGAACTTTCGATCTCCAACTCTGAGCTGCTCAAAGCTCCATTGCAAAATTTCAGCCGGCTGGAGGAAAGGCGCGTTTCATTCACGCTCCAAATCGCCTTCAACACGCCTGCCGAAAAACTGGCAAAGATCCCTCAATTGATCGAGGATGCCTTCCAGGAAATCGAGAATGTGCGATTTTCACGCGCGCATTTTCAGACGTACGCACAAGCTGGGTTGGTGTATGAGATCGTGTATTTCGTGACCTCACCTGACTATGAAATCCTGGTGAAGGCACAGAATCTGATCAATTTGCGAATTTACCAGAATCTACAAAACGAAGCTATTTACTTCAGCACCACTCCAACACTTCCGCTCGAAGTGTCATCACGATCCTAAAGTATTCAAGGAAAATGCAAAACAAGACCTAAAGCTGGTTGGCTCGTTCCTGCAGTTCGATCTCCTCAGGTGTTTCTGCTTCGATGGTAATCCCATGAGGGCGTGACTTGCCCTGGTCGTCCACGTACACAAAAGTCAGGAACCCATCCACCGTCAGCTCTTCTTTGGTGGTAGCCCGAACGTACGCGATCAGTCGTGAGCGCCCGGTAAGGACGATTTTTGAGTCAAAGCGCACAACCTCTCCCGGTCTTACCGGTCGCTGAAAGGTCATGCCATGGATTTTGAGGCAGAGCACGTATTGCGGCGGCAGCAGGTCAGCAGCGGCAATAAACCCCGCTTCCACCAGCCATTCAGCCCCTCGCCCCGCAAACAGTGTGCGGTGGTGGTTGAGGTCTTCCCCTTTTACCAGGTGATGGATTGTCAACGTTTTCATGTGCATGTCTCACCTCATGGGATCATGATGACCAGGTTATCAAAGGCTACCTTAAAACCCCCATTATCGAAAGTTCCAGCTATCATACCAAAACTGCCTGGCGTGAAATCAGGATCCTGGATTTCTCCAAGCAATACGCCATCCACCGCCAGCATCAGTTTCTCCCGGCTGCATTGAGCTGCCAGGCGATAAGGACCAGACCCCGCCAGTTGCTCGCTGTAAGTCCAGTCGATCAAGGTAATAAAATCATCACCCGCCTGCTTCCAAAACGTAAAGTAACCGTCTTCACTGATCTCAAGCGCGGTGAAATTTTGGTCGTCCTGCAGACCACAGATAAATCCATAATCCGCATCCCCCACCGAATTCACCACGCGCACATCTGCTTCAGCCATCAGGGCGTCATAGGCAAAGTATTGGTCCGACCAGTACCAATACATCGACGAGGTTACTTCAATTGTGTATTCACCATTTTCGTAGGTACGCTTTCCATCCTCATCGCTAGAGCTCAGCCAACCACTGTCAGGATTTGAAAAATCATCCTCTAAAACAATCTCTCCCGAATTTTGATAAACCTGATTTTGGCTTTCTCCCGTGCTGACAGCCACTTCGCCCCGTTTGGCGGCGTCAATCATCATCCGGGCAAGGTTGATCGGTCGCAGAGCATTGATAAACCCACCCGTAGGCACACAATCGTCATTATCATCAATATAGCCATCCCGATTGGTATCCCGCACAGGCCGGCAATCAACAATATCTAGTAAGGCTTCTCCGTAACCCACCTGGGTCGGGATTCCAACAATTTGACCCTCTTCATCAACCGCCAGCCCACCCGAGTTTCCACCTGCAATCGTTCCACTGGTTTTGATGAACGCCCGGTTGCCAAAGGGTTCCTCAGACGTGAATCCGCTGACCTCACCACGCGTGAGCGTGATCGTCCCGCCTCCGATGCCCGGATAGCCAAGGATCACAAGCGACTCACCCAAATCGAGTGTGTCTGAGTCACCAATAGGCACAAATGGGAGCTTAAGCTGGCTGTAATCCAGTTCGTTTCCTTCCATATCCCAGGCAGGCTTAATGACCGCCAGGTCCAGGGCTGCGTCTGCTTGAACCACATGGGCATAGTAGCTATCGACCGGCAACTGGTCCTGGGCAACGGTCAGCGAAACGAGCAGCGCCACAACCTCCTCATACCTGGTCGAGCTGACCACATGGTTGTTGGTCAGGATCAGACCATCCGGACTGATGATCGTCCCCGAACCACTCCAGCGCGGCACAGATTCGCCATTGTCATTCACAAATGCAGTGATCAGTACCACCGCCTGAAATGGGATGGCGCCAAGGTCAGGTGCTTCCTCTTCCGGCGAGACACCTGGCTCCCAGCCTGTGGGGGTGGTTCCAGCAATTTTCATCTTTGTTTCTATTGCTGTAATGACCGAACCTGAAACAACCCGCCAGTTTCCCTGCACATCACCACTCTTGTTGGCTCTGAAACGGAAAACAAAGTCCTCAACCCCTGTTGGCGCGATGGTCATTGCCAGCTTGATGACTCCATCCCCGTTCGCCTGTGTTTCCATACTCAACGGGGGGATCGAGCCCTCGTAGCTTGCCCATTCAAAAAAATTGGATTCAAAGCGGATCTCCTGCACAGTGGCATTGACAGTATCCGGATTGGAAAGCTTTAACTCCAAATCGAAAACCTGCCCTTGCTGAATACCCACCTGTGGGTGTTTTGCGCTCACCTGTAGCTTGCCCTCAACGCTTGCTGCAGGTGCAGTGCAGGAACCTGCGATCAGCATCACAATCAACATAAATATTAAACTATGCCTGAGCTTGAGTTTCATAACCATCTCCGCTGAATCGTGAATACACATATATTTTACATGAAAGGGACAAGGTTTCGGTAATCAATGCATACCCCAAAATCACAGGCTGTATAATTATCCTATCCATATCCTGAGGAGCCGCCCATGGAACAGTCTTCTATGACCCAAAAAGCAACGAAAAACACCAATCTCAGCGCAATCCTGACAGCCACAGTCACGCTCCTGCTCCTGGCTCTCCTGGTGGCTTTCAGCTTCAAACCTCTCTACAACCACTACAAAGGTCCATTCGAGGTGCCTGCTGACGACTTGTTTTCGTATCAGGGACCCGATGACACCTTACGCACCTTCGTCACGATCCATCCGAATGTAGCGTTGGACACCAACTTCTACTACTACGAGAAACAAGAAGACGGCAGCGAGAAGGTGATTCATTCATATTATGCCTTACTTTTTGATGACCGCTTGTTGTTGGCAAAGTATCCTGGTTCAGGGAAAGGCGATATTTTCACTCCTGCACCCGTCACAGGCAACATTGTTAACCTGACGGATGCGGAGAACACAGAAGTGCTGCAGAGCCTCAAAGCAGAATTTCCCAATCTTAAGGATGCGTTTCTACCTTACCTGCTCGACACAACGGTGAATAACGGTCCCATTTGGTTCATGATCCTTGGTATTGCTGTTCTGGCAGGTATTGCCATTTGGAGCGTGGTCAACCTTATCCGACGCACTGGCGACACTTCAAAGCGCCCGATTGAGGGTGAAATCTTAAACTCTGATGACTTGCAGCAGTAAAAAATGATGTTTGTGTAGGTCAGGTTCCGAAGTTGAACCTGACGTATGGACTCCATATCAATGATATTGCACATGCCGAGGTTCGTTTTGTCAGATTGAAAAACGCAACCTGACCTACGCAATTGCTTGCTCGGAATAAGAGGAGAATACATCAAGATAAGTGTTGGTTACATTTAATCTTTTCGTGTTCTTTTGTCAAAAAAACGATGTTTGCGTAGGTCAGGTTCCGAAGTTTTTTTGTAAAAAAGTGATATTGGTGAAGGTCAGGTTCCGAAGTTGAACCTGACGTATGGACTCCTTATCAAAAATATTGCACATGCCAAGGTTCGTTATGTCAGGTTGAAAAACGCAACCTGACCTACGCAATTGCTTGCTTGGAAAAAGAGGAGTCGTAGGTCGGAATGAGACCGTCTTAGATCCTCCCCCTACAAATCACCTCTCGCGGGCTCACTCCGACAAACAGAAACCTTCCGGGTGCTGCGTCGGCGCAGTGCACAACTCTTTTAGTTTCGCAAAGAGGGCTGGCCGGGCTAGTTCCAGTTTATCGTCGGGTCGAGCGGCCAACCAAGTGATTCCGGATCCGCACCATACCAGTCGTTCGGGTCCACGTTGGTAGTTTCCACTCCCGCTTTCACTTCGACAGGTGCCAAAGTGTGGTCCGTGCAACTCTCCAGGTAGCCGCAAGTGACATAATTGGAATATGCCGCGTAAAAGGTTCGGGTGGGATTTTCAATCAGGTAAGCCAACACATGGTACGTGCCCACTGGCAGCGCTTCAAAGCGGTAATTCATTTGGTTCAGCACGGTATTTTGCCAGTAAAACTCACCTGTCAGGATGTTAAATGCCACGACCCGCAGCGGTGGGACCATTTCCGAGGGATAACCCAACCTCCCCGAAACGCTGCCGGTGGCTTGAACAGTTGCGGTTGGAACGGGTGTCTCGGTAGGCGTTATAGGCGTCTCGGTAGGCGGGATGGGTGTCTCGGTAGGCGTGATAGGTGTAGCGGTAGGCTCGGAAGCCTGGCAGACGGGACAGGTTGCCGTTGGCTGCATCACCAGGGTTTGTAAAGAGGCAATTTGTTCTGCCTGAACCGTTGATTGAACGTTCACTGCCACCAATGTTGCCCGCAGTTCGGCTTCAACGTTGGTGTTCGAGGTGGTAACGCAGGCGCTCAGCGTCAGCAGAAGGATAATCATAGGTAGAAGGATTCTTTTCATGTTTCTCCTCTCAATCGAGATAGATGTTTTAAATTATACGATTTCAAAGTCTGAGCACAAAGTCGTTGATTAACGTTGTAAAGTAAGGCTATACCCTGTATCTGCCTGGGTCAATCGAAAGTGTAGGTCGGAATGAGACCGCCTAAGATCCTCCCCCTACAAATCACATTTCGCGGGCTCACTCCGACGAAATATAGTAACTTCGTAAACCAACAAATAGGCGGAGTGGTGAACAGCACATCATTCCGCCCTACATGCTACGCCATTAGTTCTATCACCCTTAAAACTTGGCCTCTGCCATCGAATTTTTTCCTTAATCGCTTATACTTTACTCATGCTTGAATTCGACTTTCCCCCACTTCAACCCATGGTTTTCACCGTCACCACGCTCACCAATTACCTGCGCGAGCTGCTCGAGACCGACGAGATCCTGCGCGATGTCTGGGTGCGGGGAGAGATTTCCAACTTCAGCCAACCGCGGTCCGGTCACCTTTACTTCACCCTAAAGGACAACGATGCCCAACTGCGCTGCGTGATGTGGAAGGGTCAAACCTTCCGCCTGCGCTTCAACCCCAAGGACGGTCAGAGTGTGGAAGCCCACGGTGCCATGAGCTTCTATCCCGCCGGCGGGCAGGTGCAGCTTTACGTCGACGAAATGCAGCCGGTTGGCGAAGGTCAGCTCTACCAGGAGTTCCTGCGCCTCAAAGCCCGCCTCGAAGCGGAAGGGCTCTTTGCCCCCGAACTGAAACGCCCCATTCCGCAATTCCCACGCCACATCGGCGTCATCACCTCCGCCAGCGGAGCTGCCCTGCAGGACATTCTGAACACCCTGCGTCGGCGCCTGCCCCTGGCGCGCGTGACGCTTGCTCCAACGGCTGTGCAGGGTGCCGAAGCCCCTGGTGGCATCGTCGGCGCCTTCCAATCTCTCAAAACCTTGCCCGATCTGGATTTGATCATTCTTGCCCGCGGTGGCGGCTCGATTGAGGACCTGTGGCCCTTCAACGACGAGGCCGTTGCCTATGCCATCCGCGCCTCGCACGTGCCAGTTATTTCGGGCGTGGGGCACGAAACGGACTTCACCATCGCCGATTTTGCCGCTGATTTGCGCGCCCCCACCCCCACTGCTGCCGCTGAGCTTGCCACGCCCATCACCAGCTCTGACCTAAGGGCTGAGCTTATCGCCACCAACCAGCTTATGGCCACTTCTCTAAAAAGCAAGCTGACAAGCCTGCGCCAGGACCTGCTCTTGGCAGAAAATCGCCTGCAGCGGCACTCTCCAGCACAGCGTGTGCGCACTTTCCTTCAATTCCAGGACGAGACACGCGAACGTCTCGAACGCGCCATGAGCCACTATCTGGCCCAGCATCAGCTCAAACTGCAAAGCCAGGTTGCCCGCCTGGAAAGCGTCAGCCCCATGGCAGTGCTGCGGCGCGGCTTCGCCATCGTCACCGATGCCCAAACCCACCAGTTGATCTCGCGCCGTAATCAGACCAGCCCCAATCAATCCATCCAGATCCAGTTGAGCGATGGCAAAATCGCCGCGACTATCTCAGGAGATACCCCATGACCGATCAACCCACCCCAAGTTTTGAAGCCGCCTTCGCCTCCCTGCAGCAGATCATCACCCAGCTCGAAAACACTGAACTGCCGCTTGAAGAGGCCCTGAAACTCTACGAAGAAGGCAAACGCCTGAGCGACATCTGCAGCCAACTGCTGGAGACCGCTCAACTGCGCGTGGAGACGCTTTCTTCGACCTCAGCGAATACAGATGGTGAGCCTGCGTGAGCCTTCTCGATTTCTTTACCAACCCGGTTGGTGTCTCAACCATGCTCGGCTGGATCCTGGGACAGCTCATCAAAGTGCCAGTCGAGTACCTGCGTCACAAACGCTGGAACTGGACGCTGCTTTTAAGCGCTGGAGGAATGCCCTCCTCGCACTCGGCGCTGATGACCGCCGTTGCGACTTCCATTGGCTTAAATGCTGGCTGGGGCAGCCCGATTTTTGCCCTGGCGCTTGCGGTAACTGCCATCATTGTCTACGATGCCACCGGCGTCCGCCGACAGGCGGGCTTCCACGCTGAACGCATTAACCAGATCGTGCGTGAACTGTTTCAGTTAAAGAAACTGGAAGAAGAAGAGGTTTCGTACCTGCGCGAGATCATCGGTCACACCCCCGGCGAAGCCATTGCAGGCGTGTTTTTCGGTGTCTCAATTGCAATCCTGGTGCAGTGGGTGATGGTTTGGAGTTAATCCATTTTTACTGGCAGTTCAAAAGTCGATCGAGGAAAATCACACCAAGAGCATAATTGGTGGATAACTTTTCAGCAGCCCACCCTATACTTAGGCTTGTCATATCTTGCAGGAAAGAAAGAGGGAGATCAGCTATTCATTACTTCAACCGACCAACTGGTCAGATTTTGCAATACTTTCAGCCTTTTTCGGCCAGCTTGCCTTTGATGCGCCGCACGATTGCGCCTGCTTCCGGCACCTTCAACAGCCACATCATCACCCCATAGACCACCACCCCCAACGCCACACCCACAGCCAACACCAGGAATTTGTTCAATTCCCCAAACAGGGTCATCCATCCAAACAATACCAGCCCCATCACGGTGCTGCCTGCCAGCGCCAAGGCTCCCGTCCGCAGGATTTGGTTCCCTTCAATGCCGCTCAATCGCCGGCGCATAATCGCCAACAAAACCAGGCACTCCACCGCAGTTGCTACTGTATTCGCCAGCGCCAGTCCGCCCAGCGGCAGCCAACCGATCTGGCTGAAGAGACTTGAGAAGAAAAAGGAAAGCAGGATATTGCCCGTCATTGCCGCGACCCCCACAAACACGGGTGTTTTGGTGTCGTGCATGGCGTAAAACGCGCGGCTCAGCACTTCCACCAGGCTGTGCCCGGTGAGCCCAAGGGCATACCAAAGCAGCGCCCAGGCAACCATCTGGGTTGAAGTAGCGTCGAAACTGCCGCGTTCATACAAAACTCGCACCAATGGCACGCGCAGGAAAACCAGCCCAACCGTCGCGGGCAGTGCCAGCAAGAGCATCACGCGGATGATATTTGATAGCGTTTGGCGGAAATCGTCAGATTTTCCCAGTTCCACCTGAGCCGAGAGCGTCGGCAGGGAGGCTGTGCCAGCCGACTGCGCGATTGCCGCCTGGGGCATCAGCATCAGCGTGAACGCCCAGGTGAGGGCGCTTGCGGAGCCAGCGCCGAGCGAAAGACTAATGATGGTGTTTGCCACAAAATTCAACTGCACGATGCCCGCGCCGAAGATCCGCGGCAGCATCAAACGCAGCACTTTGCGCACAGGTCTGTCCCTGAACCCTGCAGCCAACTCGTATTTTCGGGCGGGCAGGCGGAACAGCGCCGGCAGTTGCAGCAGCAAATGCCCGCCTGAGCCTATCACGGTGCCAATTGCCAGGCGGGTAATCCCCCAGCCTTCTGGCAGCAGCCATACCCCGAGAATGATTCCCAAGGAATAGGCTGCGGGCGCCAATGCCGGCCACAGGAACACCTGGTGCGCGTTAAGCATGCCCATCACCAATCCGCTGATGCCAAAAATGATGACTGTCGGCAGCATGATCCGCAGCAGGCGAGCCGTCTCAGCCACCTGCGCCGCGCTTGAATCTGGCACCAGCGCGAACAATCCACGCTCCACCAGGAATGGCGCAAAAATCCACATCAGGGTCGAAACTGCAATCAGAACAATCAAGACCGAGTTGACCACCCCCGATGCCAGCCTCCAGGCGCCTTTTTGGTCCTTGCGGGTCAGGTAGCCGGTGAACATCGGGATAAAGGCCGAACCCAAAGCGCCTCCAGCCGTCAGGTTGAAGAGCAGCTCAGTCACACGATTGGCAGCATTGAACGAATCCAAGGAAACACTGGTACCAAAAGCCTGCGAAACCACCATGCCGCGCACGATACCCACCAGCGTGCTGAGGAAGTAAGCAATCATCACGATCCCAGCGGCGCGGGCAATCTGCCGCCCCGCCTGGGCGCTCCCAGTGCTGCTCACATCCAAAGGCTTTTGGCGTTCGTCGGAATTATCCACGCCCATTATCCTCATTTTCTTCATTTTTGAAAGCCACCTTGGCAGCTTCCCAAAGTTGGTCCATTTCCTCAAAACTCAACTGGTCAACGCTCTTACCCTGCTCTGCAGCCTGCTTTTCAATGTAGGCAAAGCGCTTGCGGAAGCGCAGGTTTGTCTCGCGCAGGGCAATTTCGGGGTCCACCTGCAGCCAGCGCACCAAATTGACCACCGCAAACAGTACATCTCCGGCTTCGGACTGCCGCTCTTGGTCGGTTTGGGCCTCGCGCAGTTCGCCCAGTTCCTCGTGCACCTTGGCGATGACGGGTTCAATGGTGTGCCAGTCAAACCCAACCCGTTTGGCCCGTCGTTGGATCTGGTTTGCCTGCGTTAGTGCCGGCAAACTAAGCGGAATGCCATCCAGCATCCCCTTTTGGGTCTCGCCGTTATCTTTTCGCTCGTCTGCCTTGATCTTTTCCCAGTTGGTGAGCACATTCTCGACTGAATCCACATCGATGTCCGAAAAAACGTGCGGATGCCGCCGGATCAGCTTGGCGTTGATGCCCTGCAGCACTTCACTCATCAGGAAGTCTTCGTCTTCCGTTGCAATCTGAGCATGCAAGCCGATTTGCAGCAGGAGATCGCCCAGTTCCTCGCGCAGGTGATCGCTGTCTTCCTGGTCCAGGGCTTCCAAAACCTCGTAAGCCTCCTCCAGCAGGTAAAGGCGCAGGCTGAGGTGGGTCTGCTCGCGGTCCCATGGGCAGCCATCATAGCGCCTTAAGCGGGCAATAATCTGCTGGAAATCTTCAAACGACGTGCCTTGACTTAAGGGCGGCAGGTACAAACAGCTCAGCATGCCCAAATGGACGGATTGGTCAATCTCATAAAGCGCCAGCTTCTCAACAATCTCATCCGAAGTGCCGGCATTATGCACCAGCATCACGGGGTGCTCCTGGGGATAATTTGCCATGAGCGTCAGTTTGAGCTCGCTGGCTTCGAAGCTGCTGTCTAACTGGGAAATCATGGCTGGAATGGTTGGAGGGAAAGATGGCACTTCAAGCTCCGCGATGTGCAGCGCGTCTGCCAGTACCATTTGCGGATGTAAGTCGATCCCCAAAGCGGAACAAACTGGTTCGATGAAGCTGACGCCGTCGATCAGGCGGATCGGCAAGCCGCTGCCTTCTACGGACTTCATAATTTCACTGACGGTCTCCTCAGCCACAAACGGGCTGCCGGGCACGCCATAGGTGACCCCTTGCCCGCGCCTTCCCAGCTCCATTACTTGCTGGACGATCGTCTCGAGGACCTCACCGATATGATCCTTGGAATCGTAGATCTCGTCAAAACTGCGCACTTGCACGCCTTCTGGCAAGCCAGCCACAGCCGGGTGGAACTTAGTCCGTAACCAAATTTCACCGCAGTGCTCAAGGTGAGCCCAGGCTTCACGGGTCAGGTATTCTGCCCCGGCGGGTCCTAATCCAACAATCGTTATTCCAAGTCCAGTCATAAGTTTAGTTCCCTCAATAAACATGCAAAGGCTGCCCAATTTAAGCTGGGCAGCCTTTTAATTGTAACATTACCCGATTCCAACATACCAGACAAGCTGGCAGGTGGGAACCAAATCTAACGCTTGGTGTAAGTCGGGGCCTTGCGGGCGCGCTTGAGACCTGGCTTCTTGCGTTCCTTAACACGGG
>DAOOPV010000019.1:0-32619 GCA_035388405.1 Anaerolineaceae bacterium | reverse complement strand
TTGAATCACATCCCCCTTAATTTGAAAAGAGACTGACCCTTTTGGGTCAGCCTCTCGGCGTAGCCGGGGTGAGGGCGAAGGTTGGTCAAGGCATACCTCATCCACCGCAAGCGGTCCCCACCTGCCCTGAGGTTTCATAGGTTCCCTATGGGGAAAGCTGAAAAACCAGACTGCCACACCCCCTATACACTCGTCTATTAGCACCATCTTTCCATCAGGCTTCTCGTATTAACTCCCCCATAAACATTCTTCCTTTATCGGTCTGCTGTTGGCGCGTTTCTTGCAACATATCCAATAAGTCAGTAAAGGAGTTTATTATGTCAGGAATACTTATCAGCTTTTTCAAACAATTTCTGAGCCCATTGGGGTTTGTTGCCCTGCTGTTGTTCTTCACCATCTTCCTGATCAAAAAACATCCAAAGACAGCGACCTGGTTCGTATTGATCTGCGTAATTCTTGTTGGTGTGCTTGGTAATCCAATCTTTTCTACCTTCTTCACACGTTCTATGGAATGGCGCCATATGCCGGTTACCCCAGAAACAAAAGCGGACGCCATCGTGGTGCTCGCGCATGGCACCCTACCCGCAGACACTCCCCGCCAGCGCGTGGAAGTCCAGGAACAAGCAGACCGCCTGCTGTACGCGGCCACGCTCTACCAGCAGCAAGCCGCGCCACTCATCATCATCAGCGGTGATTCCAGCCAGACGGCTTCCGCCCGCACGCTTCTGCTTGAACTCGGCGTGCCATCTGATGCCATCATGGTCCAGGACAAATCTTCTAACATGCCCTCTGATGCCGAGCTAACTGCGCCAATTCTCTCACTCCAAAATGTCAAGCATTTCTTGCTGATCACTTCCGCCATCCAGATGGATCGGGCATACTTTGTGTTCCGCCAACTTGGCTTCCAAGTCACCCCTGCCCCAACAGACTATCGTGTCACCCTGCAAGACTGGGAAACTTTGACCGATTGGGATTGGCGCAGCGTCATCACCAAGCTCATGCCCACCAGCGAAGCCTTCAACCAATCGGCTGCTGTGCTTTGGGAATATGTGGGCCTGGCATTTTATCGCCTGAGGGCGATCTTCTAAATTGGTCAAATCGCTGACCCTCTATCAGCGACAAAACTTCCGCAAAAAGTCTGCCAACCGCCCGGTTGGCAGACTTGATTAACCTCTAATGGAACCTTACCGGGTAAATAATCGTCCATAATCAGAACCTTTTTTTGGAGGAGATTTATGCTTCGCAAAATTTCAATTGCAGCTCTGTGCTTGATGATCTTCACTGGATGTACCGTCAGCCCTGGGCCTTCCACGCAATCTGGAAATCTGATGGGAAAACTGGCATACGAAACCGCGCCAGAGTTCACGGAATCCGAACTGCAGGAACTGGTGGCAAGCCAGAACGAATTCGCGGGTGCGATCTTTTTGCACGAGATTGATCCCAAAGAAAACCTGGTTATGTCGCCCTACAGCCTCTACCAGGCACTCAGCATGCTCTTTGCCGGAGCGGCTGGCGAGACTGCCAGCGAAATGCGGCTGGCGATGCGCCTGCCCTGGGAGGACGCCCGCGTCCACCGCTTGGTGAACGCGCTCAACCAGCAGCTGGTCAATTCGGCTGGCACAGGAGATAAGGATGGTCAGGTATTTGACCTGAGGATTCCCAACGCTCTGTGGGCTGACAAAAATGGCACCTACGAGCAGACCTTCCTGGACACGCTCTCCCAAAACTATGACACCGGGATGAAAATTCTCGATTTTAACGATTCCAGCGCTGCTGCTGACGCTATCAACACCTGGATCGCGGAACAGACAAACGAGAAAATAACCCAACTCGCGGATCCTGCCATGTTCAACTCAGACACCGCCCTGGCATTGACCAATGCGGTTTACTTCAAGGCTGCCTGGCAATACACGTTCAACGAGTCTGCTACAGCCGACGCTCCCTTCACCCTCCTCGATGGCACGCAAAAAAACGTGCCAACCATGCACCTGAGCGAGAGGTTAAACGTCAGTATCAATGAGGAGCTCACCGTGGTGCAACTGCCTTATGCAGGCGGGACAATGGTCATGGAAATCCTGATGCCCAATCTTGAAGCCTGGAACGACCTCGAAGGTTTTTCCCAGGCTGATTTGCCCAAAATGGAGTTGACCAACATCTCGTTGAGCCTGCCAAAATTCCGCATCGAAACCCCGACCATGGATCTGATCCCAGCTCTAAATGCCAATGGGATGCGGCTTGCCTTCACTGATCAGGCCGATTTCTCGGGCATCAGTGGGGATCAGTCTCTTTACGTCAGCACGATTGCCCAAAAAGCCTTCATCGACGTAAACGAAAAGGGCACGGAAGCTTCCGCTGCAACGATTGCGGTCGTGCAACAGAAATCCGCCCCAGGTGGCGAACCCCTGCAGATCAAGATTGATCGTCCGTTTATCTTCCAGATCCGCGACACAGCCACTGGTACCATTCTTTTTATGGGAACAGTGATGCAACCGTGAAATTGAGTGGGAACAAACCGGTTGGATCTAACGTCAAAATCTCAGCGGAATAAAAACAACCCGCAATAGGAGAAAAAATGAAAACAAGTAAAGTCCTTTTCTACATCATAATCATTAGTGCCCTCATGCTTGGAGCGTGCGTGCCAATTGAGAGCCCAACAGAACCCTACCCAGTGGATGAGCCGGAAGAACCCATCGTTGAAGAAAAACCAGGCGAAATCACGGATGCCAGTGGCGCTGTGGCGTACATCGTCGACCCCCAGGCAGATCCTGAAGCCGTAAAGCAACTCGCACATTCCAATAACGCTTTTGCTCTGGCCCTTTACCAAGCGGTTCGGGATGAAGAAGGAAACCTGATTTACTCGCCGTATAGCATCTTTCAGGCACTGCTGATGACGGGTGCCGGCGCTGAAGGGGAAACCGCCAGCCAGATGGCGAGCGTATTGGGCGTGGATGTCAACGATCCTGCAACGCATAATCTGATGAACGCTCTCAACAAAGCGCTCACCTATCAACCTGAAACTCCGAACCAGGACTCTCAGCCTCTGACCTTCAACATCGCCAACGCCCTTTGGGCTCAGAAGGACTACCATTTTGAACAAGCATTCCTGGATACCCTGTCAGCCAATTACAACGCCGGGCTGAAACTGGTGGATTTCAACGACCCCGAGCAAGCCCGAGCCCTTATCAATCTCTGGGTGGCTGCTCAGACCAACGAAAAAATCCAGGAGCTGATTCCAGAGGGCGTGCTCAGCAATATGACCCGCCTTGTACTTACCAATGCCATCTACTTTAAAGGTGCATGGTCTCATCGTTTTGAAGAAGAAGACACCAAGGATGGCAGCTTTACTCTCGCCGATGGCAGCAACAAGACCGTACCTTTCATGCACGGCAATTTCACAACTGCTGCCCTTGTGAGCGATAAGATCCATGCAATCAGGCTGCCCTATGAGGGCGGCACCTACGCCATGGCAGCCATCATGCCACTGGTTGACTTTGAAGGGTTTGAGTCGCAGCTGACAGCCGCAGATTTGGAACAGCTGCTGACCTTGCTCCAGTCCTCCTCAGCCATGGTTGACCTGAGTATGCCCAAATTCCAGGCTGAAAGCGGTTTGGGTCTGGCCGATACACTAGCGGCTCTTGGCATGCCGGATGCTTTTGATGCCCAAAAAGCAGATTTTTCAGGCATGACAGGCAAACCCGAATTGATGATCGGATCGGTTTTACACCAGGCGACCATCGACGTGAACGAGGAAGGCACTGAAGCCGCCGCAGCAACCGCGGTGGTAATGGACCTGACCTCGATGCCCGGCGAGAGTTACACTATCCGCCTTGACGAGCCCTTCATCTATGTGATCTACGAAACCACAACCAACACCATTACCTTCATGGGACGTGTGGTGAATCCTTAATCAGAAAATCCTATAATCAAACACTTACCAAGGGAGACGATTAATAAAGAACTTGTCTCCCTTTGGATTTTAATATACACCTGTGTTAGGGTCGGACACAGTAAAGTTACAGAAAAAGTTTTGCTGACTTAATAGACATAAGTGTCTTGTGGTATTTTTAGTCAGATTCTCTATTTGTGTCGTGTACATTTTCTCCAAAGTTGGTATTATTCCTGTGAGGTGAGACAAATGGATCAGGATAAGACAGGCAAATTCATTGCATCTTTACGAAAAGAAAAGAATATGACCCAAGAACAATTTGCAGAAGCACTGGGGGTAAACAGCCGAAGTGTGTCTCGTTGGGAAACGGGGCGTTGTATGCCCGACCTGTCGTTAATTGAAGCTGTCTCTGACCAATTAGGCATCAGCGTATCAGAGTTTCTCCACGGAAGCAGGATGAACAAGGAAGAAATAGTTGCTGTTCAAGACAGTATCAGCACAATTATCGAAATATCGGAGAAGGAGAAGAAAGTGAAAGCAAAAAAACTGAATTCGCATTTTGTTTTGGGAATGATATGCTTGGTCATCGTTCTTCTGAATCATCAATTTGGAATTTTATCTTTCGTATTTAGAGAGAATGTCGATGATCTTGTTGCTGGAGCGCTGACTGGTTTGGCACTCTTTTTCGAATTTATTGGTTTTTACAACAATAACCATGATGTAACGTTTTCTCAACAAAAGAGGGACTTTTTTTCCGGCAAAAGATCCTTACTCTGAAAAGATAACATTCTGATACGGCACAATAATTGGGATGACGTATCTTTTTATCAGCATACTCCAGCTTTCCGCATCGAAATAGAAACAATCACGGGCTTTAATAGTCAAAGCCCGTGAAAAAACATCAGAAAGATAAGTTTGGGGGTTTCTGTAAGCTTGTTTAGCCAACCATGTAGGCCATCGAGACTGTTCCCGGACCGACGTGGCTGCCGATCACCGGGCTGACCTCCGAGCGGATGATCTCGATCGGGTTCAGCCGATCCTTAGCAACGTTTTCCATGATGACCATGTCGTCAAAAGCCAGGGCGTGGAAAGGTGCCAGACGGACAGGACTGCGTCCGTCTACGCCCTTTTCAATCAGATCCACCATGCGGTTCAGCGCCTTCTTGCGCGAGATGACGCTCTCAACCAATTCGATTTTGCCATCACGGATTTCCATGATCGGTTTCAGGTTCAATGCCGACCCAAGCAAGCGCTTGGCGGAGTTGATGCGTCCGCCGCGATGCAGGTATTCGAGCGTGTCCACCGTGAAAAAGACGCCAATACGCCCGTAGGCGTCCTGGGCTAATTCGTGGCATTCTTTCAGGCTTGCGCCTTTTTCAGCCGCGCGTGCGACTTCCAAAACCATCAATCCGAGCGCCATCGAAACAATTTTCGAATCAAACACGATCAGGTTTTCGGGATTGCCCAGTTCGGCGCTAGCTTGGAGGGCGGAGTTGATCGTGGCTGAGATACCACTGGAGATGCCCAGGTAGAGCACCTGTTTGCCGGCGTCCAGTAACTTCCCAAAGACCTCGAGGAATTGCCCCACGGTCACCTGGCTGGTGGTCGCCATGCTCTTGGATTGACCTAATTGCAGGTAAAACTCTTCAGCCTGGATGTCGATCCCGTCAAAGTAGGATTTGCCTTCCCAATTGACTGTCAGCGGCAGGACTGGAATTTGAAATTGATCCACATATTCCTTGGGTAGATAAGCGGAAGAATCGGTTGCAATGATAACTTTATCCATGGTATCCTCATCAAGCGTATTTCATGAAAGTATAGCATATCCGTCCTCACTGCTTATAACGCAGACTTGTACGACCTCAAAATTTCAGCGAGGTTTTGGGGCTTTCAGATAGGTTTTGATAGGGTTAGAAACCCCACCGGTGATATCATGACCACATCTTACCGGACGCATCGGTCCTAAAAAGGAATAATGCGCGTCTAAGAAAGGTACTTATGGAAGAAAAAGAATTAGATAACAAAAGTGATATCGATGAAGGTCAAGTTACTTCGTCCCCCACAGAAGAGAAAGCTGCCGAGATGGATGGCAAACTTAAGCATCCGTTTCCAATCCTGCTCATCGCTTTGGCGGCAGCAGTGCTGTTTGATCTGCTCTTCTTTGAAAAGATGTGGGGCTGGCACTGGGCAGTTGCAGTAAACCTTTTCCTTATCGCTGCGATTGTGAGCGCGCGCCTCGAAGACAAAAAAATCCCCCAAACAAGCATCACTCTGATAGCCCTCACCAGCCTAACAGCTCTCCTGACAGGCTTCCGCAGTGCCAGCGCCACCACCACCGCGCTTGTGCTCGTGAGCGGGCTGGGCATGCTTTTGGTTACAGCCAGCCTGCTAAACGGGCAGTGGATGCAGTTCCGCCTGCGGGAATTAATTGGGGAACTTTTCAAACTGATCCCCTCCGGTGTGGTTGGCACGCCACTGTTGATCCTGGAAAGCATTCAGAGTTCCCAGGACAGTAAAGAGCATAATCCACAAAAAAGCAAACGCGGACTGGCAATCCTTCGCGGGGTGCTGCTCACCATCCCACTCTTGCTGCTATTTGGATTGCTGCTGGCTTCGGCAGACAAGATCTTTTCAGACATGCTCGGCTCTGCTTTCGACTGGCTAAAGTTCGACAATTTTGACAATTTCATCCCGCACACATTGATTATTCTGCTGCTCACCTGGCTCGGGGCTGCCGCGCTCTGGCACGCGATGACAAAAAGCGAAAAACAACTGACCATCCAACCCGACAAACCCCTGTTCAAACCCTTCCTGGGAATGACAGAAACCAGCATTGCCCTGATCAGCCTGAATGTGCTGTTCGCTTTATTCCTGGTGGTTCAGTTCCGCTATTTCTTCGCCGGCTCCGCGAATGTGAGCATTGACGGCTTTACCTTTGCCGAGTACGCGCGGCGCGGTTTCTTTGAGTTGGTTGCTGTGGCGTTGATTGCCAGCGTGTTGTACTTTAGCCTGGCATCCTTCACCAAACGCAACACACAGACAAAAAAGCGCGCTTTTTCGGTGATGGCGGGTCTACTGCTGGCACAAGTCGGTGTGATGTTGATTTCGGCTTTCCAGCGTCTGCGCCTGTATGAGCAGGCGTATGGCTTTACCAGCTTGCGCCTGGCAGCACATGTCTTCATGGTTTTTGTCGGGCTGCTTTTGCTGGCTCTGATCATCATGGAGCTGACAAATTCCTTCCGCAGGCTGGGACTGGTGTTGATGCTCGGCTTTCTGGCTTTCGCGCTGGTGATGGTGGGGCTGAATGAAGACGCCCTGATCGCCCAACAGAACCTTGAAAGGGCTGTGCAGGGTGAAAAACTCGACGCTGCTTACCTGGTTCACGGTCTCACCAATGACGCCGTGCCGACGCTTTTCCGTTATATGGATGACGGGGAACTTGACCCTGAATTGCAGGAAAAGCTGCAGCTGGTGATGGCTTGCCGCTATGGCTATTACAAAGAAGTTTTCGGAAACGCTCCCTGGCAATCCACCTCCATTTCGGAGCTGGTTGCCGGAAAGCTCTACAAGCAGCACCTGGAGGTTCTTAGCAACGCCCCACTGAGACCCAAAACTACGGGTGCCAGCGTGACCATCGATGGCGAGATCATTTGGTGCTATGGCGAGCCGGATTTCTAAATCAATAGTTTTTGCTTCATCAACAGCCAGCTCCGCCTGGCTGTTTTTTTTAAGCGTGTTGGTCGGAATGAGACCGTCTCGTAACCGTTGATTTTCGTGAAGCTTTCGCGGGCTCACTCCGACGTTCACATCGTTGGCGGAGGTCGGAATGAACCTTCGTAGGGTGGGTTGGCGTCGGATTATCTCACCCAGTCTTTACATCAAAATAGCCAACCCACCATAAACAGGAGTCCGCCTTACAAAAAAAATGATTCAATGTGTTTGTGCTGCGGTGGGTAGGCTATCACCCGGTGTGTTCCTGCACATGCTTTGTGACGCCAACCCACCCTACATGCACATATCCCAAATGAACATGAGAATTGCGGTATCATTTGATGGGAAAACCTTCGCCATGCAACCCCAATCACTCACTCCCCAGGACGCCACCGGTTTGCTCAGCCTGATCGGCCTGATTGCCCTTTTTGTTGGGTTGTTGATCCTGACCCACCGCACACAGCTTAGACGCCAGCAGCAGGCTCACTTCAATCCCTCTCCCGCGATGAAACCTTTCCCGCAAGCCTCCAACTACAGCCAACAGCTGCCAATTTCCACGCAATTACCGCCTGCTGAAAGGCAGGCAACCCTACACCAGGCCTTCGAGGATTGGCAGGCTGCTTACCTGCTGCGGGGACTGGACGGACAAACAGAATTTTTGCGCGGCGAAACCTACAAACGCGGCTTACGCTACCAGCTGACCAGCACGAGCCTGGCGCAAGGGTTGGGATTGTTCATCCAGGCGCAAATGGCGCAAAATGGCGATGATTCGCGCGGAAGATTCGAGCGCATGCTGGCATACCTCCTGGCACATCCCGCCCAGGATCAGCCCGCCCTCAGCAGCTGGCTCTCCATGCCCGACCTGCCCACCTCGCCCCGCCTTGAGTCCGATCTGCACGCGGAAGCCTGGATCCTGGCTGCGCTTCTGGCTGCCCGGCAGCAATGGGGCGGTTTGCAGCGCTTCGATCTTGACCAGATCTTCCAGCAACGCTCACAGGCTTTGCTTGAAGCCCTCAACACCAACTCTGAAAACGGGACGGAGATCTTTAGCCCCCTCTTGTTCAACATCATCTCCCAACAGGTGCCTGATCCGTTTTGGCAGACCCAAACCGAGGTGGAGTGGAATAAGTTGATACCGCACCTCCGTGAGAATAATGGGCTTCCCGGCAGGCAGGAAGCCTTGAACCTGCTCCAGATTGGGTTGGACGGTCTGTTATTCCCTGATAATGGTTTTGCAGAAACGTCCGACCTGGCTTTCGCACGTCTGAAGCGCGCATTGTCCGAGCGGAAAGCGCTTGAAGGCGATATGGAAGAGGGTTTTTCACGCCTTGCCAGCGTCAGCTGCTGTGTACCTCTGGCTCTACTTGAGGAAAAGGGGGAAGATCCAGATCAGCTCTGGTCGCTCCTCAACCATGCGCAGCCTGGCAAACAGGATTCTCTGGGAGCGAGTTTGCGGTTGATCGCGATGATGAGTATGACAGGAACGCTGTGGGTGGGAAGGAACGGAAAAGAGCCCTCGCTCACAACATCGGAATAGACCGGATTTCCACCTTCGGGATCAATTCCAAAATATGTTCAGGCTGGATGGTGCTGTAGTCTTTGTTGGAAATATATGCCGCACGGAAAGCAGCCGCGCGTCTAGCGATCTCCACCAGATCCAACCCGCGAACAAATCCATCCACCAAGCCAGCGCATAATGCCCCCCTCGCGCCTGTAACTCGCAATACTGGCACCTTCAAGGGCGAAGCCATGACCATCAGGCTCTTTGAAGAAAGGAGCACGCCGCCACTCTCAAGCATCAGAGCCACATACTCAATCCCCTGTTGCAAGAAGCTCATTGCTGCCCTTTTTGCCATGTCGAAGTTTCTGATTTCGTGGCCGACCAAACGCTCTGCTTCAGTCACTTCGGGGTAAAGCAGCCAGGGAACTTCCTTGACCCCTAGTTTTAATGGCGCGGCGATGGCATCAAAGACCACGTGCACGCCTTTCGCTTTCAAAATTCGAATCAAGTTGGCATAAAATTCTTCAGGCACACCTGGCGGTAAGCTTCCCGAAACAACCCATATATCGGCAGGATTGGCATAGGTTTTTGCTTTTTCCATCATCTCATCGATTGCACCAGGCGGGACGTGTGGACCGGGTTCATTGACCAGCATGTACCAGTCATTGGACTCTTCCTGGACAACCGTGTTGGTGCGGGTTTCGCCTTCCACCCAAACAAAATCCGTTTTGATGCCGAGCCTGGTCAGCCCATCTTCAAGCATCTTTCCGGCACCCCCTCCCACCCAGGCAAGCGCCATGCTGGGTTGCCCGAGCACAGTCAGACCCCTGGATGTATTGAATCCCTTCCCACCCCAATCGAGTTGAGCCGGATTGGCGCGCAGGATCTCATTGAATTTGAGACGATGGACCACCAAAGTTCTGTCAACACTGGGGTTGGGGGTGAGAGTAATAATCATACAAATATTCTATCAGTTAAAGACTTCTTAACAAAAGTTTAACCTTCTATATTATTCATCTCGATGACATAGTGTTTGCACGAAGTTGATAACTGCCTGCAGAAGTATCAAGACGCAGGTTTTCAAGAAAGCAGGCCGTGCGTGTTTCGGATGTTAGCCAGTTGCCAACTGCCCGCCAGGCTGGTTCAAGATCCTTTCCGACCTCGTTTTTGATGCTTCCATCCTTGCCAAGCCAGAAGACGGGACTGCCAGGAGCCGGCTGAGGGAACACCCGCAATTGGCGTTTTGAGTTTACCTCCACCAGCAGTCTGTCCAACTCAGGCGTTCCCAGGCTCAGCAGTTCAAGGAACGCCACCTGGCAATCCATGCCTGCTTCGCTAACGTAAGGCAAGCTCATACCTGCCCCAGCTTCGTATGAAAAATCATTGAAACAGCCGGAGGACTGTACTGCCTGTGCCATTAATTCGACCGAATCGCTAAGCGTATTGAGCTTGAAAAGCAGATCCGCATCTGGCGCGCGCTGTCTCCATTGGCTTAGTGACGCATCCAGTAGCAATAGATTGCCGACAGAAAAACCAAGGCTCTCATCCAGGCCAAGGCAAAAATAAGCCGTGGAACTCACTGCCCCATCACGCGTTACCACCAGCCAAAGCCGTTCGTTGGCTGTGACTGCGCATGGCGCGGCAAACCCAACGCTCACCCAGCCATAACTTTCGCTCGGGACCGCGCTTGCAGCCAGGGTTTGCTCAGCCCGAATTATCCCTGAAGGCTGTCCAAGCGCGTCTGTCTGTAGTTGGAAGCGGACCTGGTCCTGCGGGGCGCCGATTTTCCTGATCCGAACACTCATGGAAGCCACCTTTACAGCATCCTGAAATATGCAGGATTGTGCCAGGCTTTTTTGCTTGAGGGTTGCCCCCAGGGCCTGATAACCCTGCTGGCTTGGGCTGTGCCCCAGGATGTCCGTATGCGCCGGCCACTGCCGCCAGCGCATGCGCTCAAACCAACCACGGCAAATCACCTGGCTCCTGCTTGCCTTGGTAGATGGCAGCAGCTTGCTGACTGGCAACGCCAACCGCCTCAAACTCGCGTCTCTGAGGAGCAGCGCCTGCTCCTCGCTCAACACTTCCCGCTCGAGCAGAAGCTCCTTGATGCCGTAGATCTCCTGGCTGGTGAGGTCGTCCTTCCAATCTGTCTGGGCGATTGCGCCATAATCCTTGCCTGGTTCCATGCTCCGATAACGAACAGCCACACGATTCGCCAGTTCTTCCAGGGAGGCCTCGAGCTCCGTAGTCCCGACTGGCTGGTTGACACGGTCCACATAGCCCCACCATGCCAGGCGGTCTGAAGGATCATAAATTTCAACCCCGGAACCCAGCCAGCTTTGCATTTCTTCAAACCCATGTAAGTCGTTCTGTAAGCCCAGGATTGCCTGCTGTGGTCCGCCGATAGCACCCCAACACAGGCTGAGCGGCTTCAACCCCATCACAGGCGTTCGATCGGTCAGAAAAACGCGCCAGCTCATGGCAGCCTCCAAGCCGGGCGATACCAGGCTTCGACCTGGAGGGTTCGTGTGATTGGCGCAACCCCACTTGCTTCGCATTGAAAGCAATAAAACCGTTGCAGGGTGCCCGGCTGTAAGTGGTGCCCAGGACCGACGCGTACATGCGTGGTTAGTTCCAATCCGCCGCTTTCGGACCACACCGCCTGCCGCAGCGGATCATCGATCAGGCTGGCATTGTATTTCAAAGCTCCGATGGCATGGTAAGCGCCAAAGGTTTGCTGCGGGAGTAATAAAAAATCATCCAGTTGCAGGCAATGTGCCCCCGTGCCAACCTGGAAAGCTTGTAATACCAGCTGATGTCCCAAAGCAAAGCTGCGTAAAGGCAGATCCCCCCAGGGAATGAGCAGCGGGTCCATGCGCAGGCTGGCTTGCCCCAATTCCAGGTCTGTGGCAGGTCCAACCCAGACCGGGATTCCGTCCACCAGTAATTGCCAGCGCAGCTTGAGGTTGGCTTCGGTGGATGCACCAAATAAGCGTAATAACGGCAAGAGCCCTACCCCCTGTAATCGGGTGACATCCAGGGCAGAAATCATCCAGCTTGCCAGGCTGTGCCAACCGCTGCCGCTCCAGTCGTAGCGGCAGTATTCCCCAGATGAAGCTCCGGCATCCGTCAGCACGGTCCCCCCAATCCCGTTTTCCGCTTCAAAGACCAGGTTGGGCAGATTGCCGCTCCCGGGCAAGCACATGCTTCCGACCCAGAAGTCTGCCAGGGGCTCCGTGTTGGTTGTGTTCTTCAGCTCCAGGCGCAGCGGGAGCTGCAAGAGGTTTCCAATCGCCTGCAGGTTGACCTCAAACCAGTTATCGTGCCCGAGGGAAGCATCGTCGTGGTTGTAAAGCATCAGCCCACTTGTCACACCCGAACCAGACGAGTTGGAAATCGGCAAGGCAATTTCATCCCCATAGAAAACATTTTCCCGTGCCCAGTTCAATTCCAACCGGAGGCTTCCTCCTTCTGTTGAGAGCAGATGCGCTGGCAAAACGTGCCAATCAAATTCCGCCAGGGGTGAATAGAGGAAACAATCACGCGTCTCGCTCCAGACCCGTAAACAAAGATCCTTTCTCCGGTCAGCCGCTAACCGCAGGGATTGGAACCCTTCGGTCACCGCTCGCAGTTCCTGCAGTGAGCCCCTGACGCTCACGATGGCGCGTTCCTTGACGCTTTCTGCAGCGCTTGTTTGCATCTCCCACTCACAACCAAGCATACCCGACAGCATCGCTGCGCCCTGGAGCTCAAACCAAGCCAGCCCAGACGTGTCGCTCAAAAACCCAAGAGACATCGGAGTTTTCACCGCCAGCTCTCACTTTCCTGCCATTCCCATTGAAGATGCGCTGAACTCTGCGCGTTTTGCAGTTCCTGCAGACGCAAACGGTCCATCTGCAAATCGAACTGGCGCTTGAGGTGTTCCGCCCAGAGCTGCAGCTGTGCCCGGTCAGCCGCAAGATTGGAATGGCTGCTGAGGTCGTAATGTAGTACGGTGCTGATCAGGATGGCTGCCGCGCCGCTGAGAAGGGCTGGCAAACAGTTATCAGGCAGGTCGCCAGTAAGCTCGCCATCCAATCCGGTTATGCCATAAGCATGGTTGAGGCTCAGGTTGATCTCCTCGAGGGCCAGGCGGACTGCTTCCTCGCGGGTTTCCTGCGGAGCTGCCAGGGCGTGTGGATCTAGAAACTGCGCGCCCAGGCGCTGGGTGATGGTGCTCAATGTGATCATTCTTTCCTCCTGTTTCCGGTCTTTGCCCGCTGATCGTGCAAGGCGTGATAGTCTTCAGGTGTGAATTGCCGCTTCCAGCCGCGGGCGTCGATGATGGTCAGGCTGTCGTCAGAGTGTAAGGCGTAGGCAAGCGCACCGGGACCCACCAGGTCATCAACCACTTGTTTCAAAATGTCTTCTCGCATGTTTCCTCCATTTGCCCCGCATGGATTGAAACCATGCGGGGCAGTGATTAATCGCTTACTTGTTGGAGCGCAAGCCGTCTTCCAGGGCAGTGCCCAGGATGTAGCTGACCAACAGCGCCAGGATGCCAGCCAATTGATCCCCATCCAGCGGAAAATCAGGCTTCACAACTTTAATGATCATGAAAACCAAGCCCACCAGGGTTGCCCAAAACTTACGTGAACCTAAGAGTGTTTTCCATTTATCCATGCGTTTCTCCTTTCCAACCTAAGCAACATTGCACTTGAACAGGGGGCGGAAATCGTTGACCCAAACCGCCAGGTAGTGGCGCACCTTCAGGCGATGCTCGTCGTTGCTAAATACCGCCGGTGAGAGTTCGTCGCCAGCGATAAAGATCTCCGGCGCCAGTCCAAAGCGTTCCCCCACGAAGATCGCTGGCGCGACGCGCGGATCGCAGGCGGCAGCCCAGTCGTTGGCATCCGTCCATTCCGGCACCACCAGCGGCACGGCGCTGCCCTTGAGGACGTTGTCGTAGACATAATCAGGCTCACGCACCAGCGAACCGGTGCAGATTTCCATGGCAGCCTTTTGCTGCGAACGCCCCACCAGGATATATTTGGGGTTTACAGCCATACGAGGTCCTGTGCCAAAATAAGAAAGGGCATCCTTTATAAGCATCGGCTGGTTGTAGACGTTGCTGCTCACCACGTCCCAATTGGTGTGGTTGAGCGCCAGGGTACCAAGGTTGGCATGCCCGCCCGAGGTTATTACGGGGGTGGCATTGAACAACAGGCTTCCGTCAGCAAGGTAGGGACCGGTTCCGCTATTAATCGTAAAGATCTCTGCCACCAGTTTTGAGATTTTGCGCATACCAGCAGATGCCAACTCGCGCGCGTAAGAACGCAGTTTGCGGGTTTCATCCCGATCAATCAGCTCGAGCGTCAGGGGGATGTAACCGCCATATTTGACGAAACTGGCTATTTCAGACGAGTCGCCCACCTGCAATTCGGTGTAGGGTCCACCTTCAGCAATGCTTGGCAGATCACCTACCGTACCGATGAGCGTCCCGGTGATCTCATGCAGACTGTTGAAATGCTCCTGCACGGTGACATCTTTCCACCAGTCATAGCCGGCTTTGCCGAGTTCTTCCCAGGTGTTTGTGACCAGCTTGTTGAGGCTGTTCTTGACCAGACCGCTGAAGTCGCCGGTAGTTGCCAGTTGGGCACGCTCCGGGAAGTATCCGCCGTGCAAGTCATAGTCGCCAGTGGTGTTGAGGTAGAGCTCGCGAATGCCCGAAAGGCGCGGCACGGACGCTGAAAGCAGTTGTTTTTCACGCGGCGCGCCGAACATATCATCCACGGCTGCCTGCAACCGTTCGCTTGGTTCGACCATCCCCTCAATCCTGGCAGGTCCCTGCACGCTTTTTGCACCATCGTACTCCCCAAGCAAGGTGTGGGCTTCACGTAGCGCCGCTTTAAGTTCGGCAGGCGCAAATGTACGGTCCTGGAATTGTTTGCGGATGCGCTGCTGCATCCCCACAGGCAAGCGCGTGCTTGCCAAAGAACTTTCCAGCAGATAAGCGCTCATCTCAGAGCGTATTGCCCGCATCTCTGAAAGCTGCTCCTGCAGTTCAGGGCTTGCTGAAACAGGACGTTCTTCCACTGCTACTTCGGCTGACCCATCAAGGTCGTTGTTAAGATTTGATTGCATGTGTGTTCCTCCAATTTGTAACGGTTCAATACCAAGTTGATTAAGCGCGCGCAAAAAGATGCCGCCACGCGCCGGGTTGTAGACCAGGTCGACGGAGTAAATCTTGAGGATCTTCTCCACCTTGCCGGCTTTGCCCTTGAATAAAACATCTGCCGAGAAGCCCACCCTCACCGCGGGTTCGTCGCTGGCTTCCAGCACCTGCCTGCCGATTTCCGCCAGCACCTTTGCGGACGGACCAAAGGCGGTCAGTTCAGCCCGCACACCTCTGGCAGCTTCATCCCAACGCGTGTCGCGCAGCACCCCCGCGATATCGCGTACCGAGCGGGAGCTCAGGCTGTGATCCACAAAACAATTCACGCCTTCCCAAAGCGCCAGCGACTCGCGCAGCACCTCCGCCGGGAATTCCCAACCGTTCGCCACCCCGGCAGTGATCGCCAGGATCTCAAAACGGTCGTTACTGACAGGGTTTACCTCCAGATTCAAATGTTCTCTGAATTCACCCATTCAACTCCTTTCCTTTCTTCCATTCCAGAAAGATTGCTTTGCCCCACGCAAAATCCTCCTCTGTAATTATTCCGATTCACTTTGACTTTCTTCATTCGCTGGCAGCTGCTCGCCCATAAAGCGATAAACCAGGCGCAGCAGTTCCTCCGAGCTGATCAAGCCTTTCTCATGTAGTCCGGAAGCAATTGCCGCAGCCTTCTGCCCGGCATTCGCCAGTTCGGCGTTATCCCGGGCGGAGATATCGCCGCCAGAGACGGTGATTGGGGCGTTTGGATCAACGCTCAGATCAAAATATGCCCGCCTTTCAACGACTACGCGCAGCAAATCCTGCAGGATCCAGCACATCGCCCGCTGGCGTTCCGCGAAGCGGCGATAACTTGGATTGCCTGATGCCTCAGCCGTAGTTTTAGTCGAAGATTCAGGCTCAGCCAGGAAGTGCAGCGGCAGCCCCACGCCAGCCGCGATCATCTTCTTGATCGCCAGGCCATCGCTCGAGGCATCCAGCGCCTCCAATTTTGGCGCGATCACCGACCATTCCTCGTTCTCATCCGTCACCAACACCGAGCCCGGCGCCGGCGGATGAAGCGCCAGCTGTGCCTGCCGGTTTGAGCGCGCGCTTTCATTGGCAAATCTCGCCCTGACAACATACACAAATGCGTTACGGAAGCGGTTCAGTCGCACCCGGTCCTCCAGCCAGGCGCTGTAACGCGAGAGCCACTTCAGGATCGGCGCCAGGTCGCTCTCCCCCCACTGGGAGCCAACCGGGCGGTTGACCGCGTAGTGCAGCATGACCGGGGCAAAACCGCCGCCCTCCCCGGGTCTGTCCCTGCCTGGTTGGTAAGCCGGATAGATCCTCTCATCGCCCGTCAGATCCGCAGTACCCACGTAGAAAAGTTCCTGCTCAACGTCTGTTTCGCTTGATTCAATTCTGGCAATGTCGGCGCTCGGAATGACCCTCAAATAACTCATGCCATAAGCGTCGGTGGAAAGCAGCAGGAACAAGTTGCCGCTCAGCACGAGTTCATCCGAAAGCTCGCCCGTCCGCAGGCTGAGGTGGTTGAGGCGATGGTTCCAAAACCGTTCTAGGAAGTCCTGGGTAGGCGCGTGTTGGCAGCTGAGCACGAACCCACCGCCTGCCACGTAGTTGGTGGTCAGTTCGGTGATGCGCCGCGCCAGTGGGTTGAAGCGCCAGGCATCCATGCAGTCTGCCAACACGTCCTGCCGGTCATAAGCCAGGCGGTCGCGCGGGCTTTCCCCTGCCTGCCAGGCACCGACCAGCAAGGTGTTTTCCGTTTCTTCCAGGCTCAGCTGCATTTGATGCGCTTCAGTTTGAGGTTGAAGTCCGAAAAATTGGCGAAATTGTTCACCCAGCCGGCTCATGCTGCCACCGCCTGGCATTGCACAACATCAGCCTTACACTTGCCCACCACCGGGCAAACTTCGCCGTCCAGCGGGCAAATCACCCTGGCTGCGTCTGTGCGGCCAAAATAAGTCAAAACATCAGCCGGTGTGCCATTCCAGCGGTCGTAATCCATGTAGTTACCCACGCCGCCGATCGCCGGACCCCGTTCGGAGGTCTGATGGATCAGCCAATGGTCGACGCCTTTGGGCATGCGCGGCGGGCAGGGGTATTCGGGCGTGTATTGCGGGAAGGGACGTCGGTAGTAGTACTGCGCCAGCCACCAGTCCACCTCAGGCAGGTCCGCCACGCGTAGGTTGGCATCCACCCACATCGCCCGTGAGTAGACGATCGGCAAACGGCCGGTTTCCTGCTCAAGCAATTCAAGCGCGGTCAGCAGGGTGTTGGTGATCATCGCCCGAGTCTGCCCATGCTCGAGCTCCACATCGAGCACCAAGCGCACCTGGTCCAGCTTGATTCCCTCCAGAATTTTCAAGAAACTATCCACCTGCTTCAGGGCAGGCTCTCCGGGGTAAAGCACGTGGTAGGGCAGCACGCAAGCACCCATCGCCAGCGCCTGTTGGGAAAAGTGCCTGAACATCGGGTCACGATAACCCCACGAGACGCCTGCCCGGATCGCGATGAAGTTGACCGCGGGGTCGTGGGCTGCAATCTGATCAAAATCAGGCATCTGTGTGAGATCGGCGCTGGCGTTGTAACGCGAGAGGTCAATCCCAAAGGCAAATTCCTGGTTACGCACAAAATAACTCATTAAAAACCTCCATCCATTTCCAAAATCGGGTCGCTGGCTGGGATCAACACGGCCTGCGATGAGAGAAGCCAGCTTTGCTCGTCCAAAATCGCGACCATCGCTGCAGACACCGCCAGATCATCGTGCAGCAAGCCGCCTTCAGGATCGCGCGCGCCCTCAGGCACACTCCACCGCAGCAATCGCTCGGGTCCGGCGCTGACTTCCGCCTGCAAACCTGCCAACTGGCGATAGAAAAGCGCCTGAAGGCAGTCCTGCTCGGCAGCCATCTGCCCTAAAAGCGGGTTCACGCTCCACGTGTCGGGCGCACTACTCGGAGAAAAATCCTGGAACCGACCCGTATCCACCACCGCCAGGAATCCCCACCCAAGGCGTGATTTCAACTGCCGGGTAAACTGCAGCGTGATGACACGCTCGCCCAGCTTGTCGCGCAGGAAGGACCCCACGCCCGCCCCCACGCCGCTGGCATCCACCACGATCTTTTCCGGCTGCCACAGCTCCGCCAAGCGTAAAAGCCGCGCGTAGAGCGTGCTGTGCTTTTCGCCCTGCCAAAGCTGCCGGTTGACTACCCTGTAGATGGGCTTACCCACCAGGTCTTCCCCCAGCAGCGAAAAATCCAGTTCCACCACGGTCACCGCAGTCAGATCCCGGTCGGGATTTTCCAATTCGGCGTTTGCCCCACCCAGGCGCAGGGCTTCATCTTCGCCTGCCAGGTCGATCAGCATGGCGTAGCGCTTGCCCGGCAGAGGAGCTTCGATGGCGGCGTGGCTGCCACTCATCAAACCCAACCGGCTGGGATTGAACAACCCGCCGGCAAAATCGATCTCCTCGCTGAAAAACTGGCTGCGAACCATCGGGTGGTTGCGCCCCATGCGCGCGATCTGCTCATCCACGAACATGCCGTAAGCAGGCACTTCCCGCCTGACCTCCTCAGCCGTAATTTGAAACACCCGCCGGATGCCATCGCGTGCTTCCGCTTCCTTTGCTGCCCGCAATTCGCGCGCCAAAAGCGTCTGAGCGCTCCAGGCGGTACCCCAAAAGACGCGCGTGGCGTTGGTGGAGGCTGCCATCGGGGCAATTTGCTTGTCGTACTTGGCAATCTCTATATCCTGCGCCTCATCCAGCGAAAGCAGGGTGGAGGCAGTGGCGCCGACAATATTGGAGCCAGGCGCAGCCGAGAGGAATGTGAGATGGGATTTGTGGAAGCGGTAGTGATTGCCGGCGCTTTTGTGCCACTTGCCGCGCGTCAGAAAGTTGGCTTCAAGGGCGGTCTCCAGGCGGCGCATGGCGTTCAGGCTTTGCGGCTGATAGGTCGGCGAGAGTTTCACCATCTCTGCCCCTTCTTCCGCCAGTAGCGCCATCAGGTAGACTTCGAGCTGTGCCTGCATCAGGTTCTTGCCGGATTGGCGTGGGAACATGACAACTATCGACAGTCCCTGGTTATTCAGCACGGATTGTACGATCGCGTTAGCGGCTGCCTGCTGGTAAGCGCGCAGTTTGATGCCGCCGAAGACGCGCGTGAAGTTGGAAACCTGTCGCAGGGAACGCAAGAAATCAGGGCGACTCATGCTCTCGGCTTCCGAGAGTCGCATGCGCTGTTGGTAACTGAAGTCAGTTCTGGGGAGAGCGAGCGCTTCAGTCATGGATCACCTCACCCATCTGCTTCACCTCCTGGCCAAAATCCGTCAGGCGCTTCAGCAGTTCAATCGAATCGGCGCTCTTTTCCGGACCAAGCAACACGACGTTCACACGCAGTAAGGAAGCCATACGTGAACAGGTAAGTCCCAGCAGATCAAGCGCTTTCGCCAGGTTGACCGGGTAATCTTCCTCGCCAGCACTCTCCGCGGCACGCATAAAGCGTCTCAGCGTGCGCGAGAGCATACTGATCTCTTCGTCGAGGTCGAGTTTGGCAGCTTCAGAAAGCTGCAGTCGTTCAGCGGGGTTAAAATCCGCCAGGAACGCTTCGCGTTCGGCCAGTTTGTCCAGTTGCTCATAATCAGCCTGCCGGAGTGAGCCCGCCGAGTTTGGGCGGGCTTTTCCGGATGGCTGCGTAGAAGCCTGGCAAGTGGGGTTTGAGTGTCGCATGTTACGCTGCCTCCTATTATAGAACTTATGTTCTATTTATGGACATAGTTTAGCGTCTTTCCATGCGCTTGGATAGAGGTCAAATGTTGCCAATTTCATCAGAGAATGTCAACTTTTACGTCAGCGGTATACTTGGGGTGTGATTACCTGGAGGGTATAATGCGCCGAAAAGACCGTGAAATGGACCAAGATTTTGCCCGTGAAGTGATTGACCGCAGCCAGTATGGCGTCTTGGCTTGTGTTACCCCTGGCGGAAAGCCTTATGCCATCCCGCTCTCCATCGCGAGAGATGGCGACCTACTCTTCTTCCATTCCGCCACGGCTGGCAGCAAGGTGGACTACCTGCCGGATGGGCAGGAGGTTGCGCTGACTTTCGTCTCGCACGTCCAGGTGCCGGAGCTCTTCAGCCCGGAGGAACTTGCCAAAATGGCGATCAAACCCGGGGCTGCTTCAAAGTTGGGCTCTAAGGTCTTCACCACCGAGTTTGAGTCCGCCTGCGTGCGGGGCAAGGTCTATGAGCTGACGGAATCAGCGGATAAGCTAGTTGGTTTGCGCTGTATTTGTCAGAAGTTCACACCGGATAAAATGGCGCTTTTTGAGCTCGCGGCAAACGGCGCGCTGAGGATCACAAAAGTCTACGAGATCAGGATTGAGAGCCTGACGGGGAAGCGCAAGCGCTTTGACGCGCAGGGGAATGAACTGAAAGGGCAAGCGAAGGGCTAAAAATCCGGCAGTTTGAGCCCGTTTTGCTTCAACCAGCGGCGCTGAGTTTCGTATCCCGGCAGCATCTGCCCCAGGAAGGTCCAGAACGCCCGCGAGTGATCGTGGTGGCGGGTGTGCGCCAGTTCGTGCACTACCACATACTCAAGCGCTTCCGGTGACACCATCGCCAGCCGTAGAGAGAAATTGAGCGAATTCTTGCGGCTGCACGATCCCCAGCGCGTTTTTGCCCCCGTGATGCGGATCGATTTGACCTGCAAACCCCACGTTTTTGCATATTTCTCTGCAATCGCTGTGACTGCCTTGCGCGTGGTTTCGCGATAGAAGGTTTTGAGTATTTCTGCCCCGTATTTTTGCACGCCTTTCGTCAGGTGAAAACCCTGCCCCTCCTTGAAGACCAAACCCTTGATACCCTTCTCAGTCAGGTGGAGAGGATATTGCCGGCCACCAAACCATAGAAGCTCGCCTTCTACAAAACGGAGTGCCTGAGCTGGCTCCGCGACTTTCGCCATGAGAGCTCGCTTCTCAGTGATCCAGCCGGCATGCTGCTCCAGGAAACCGGTGATCTGGCGTTTGGGAGTCCCCATTGGCGCTTTCAGCACCACCTTACCCCCAGGCAGCACTTGAATCATCAGCCGTTTGCGGCGCCGGTCGTATATTATCTCATCGGGTTGCGGCAACATAGGCTGATTATAAGCGCGGAGTAGTGATTGGGCTTGGATTTCGGGTACAATTTTGCATATGAAACTGCTCCGTAAGGGCTGGATATATTGTTCTGTGTTGGTATTGCTGCTAACCGCCTGTTCCGGTGGCGGTGAGATGTTGCCGCTTGTGTCCGCCCCGGACCCGCAAGGTCGCTTTGAGTTTTCGATCCCGGAAGGTTGGCAGGGCATAACTGAAGACGACGTCAGCACCTACACCCCCTCCGACTACACCAGCAGCGAAGAGGATCTGCGCGTGCTGCTCTACCTTTCTCCCACCAACACGTTCAACACCGAACAGCACATCGACACCGCTGAACCGCTGATCCAGGATTTTCTCAGCAGCCATCTTGACGATTCTTTCGAGGTGATCAACCAGAGCGAGATCAAAGTCGACAAGTATCCCGCCATGAAGCTTGAGATTGCCAGGCCGTATCAGGATACCTACCTGGTTGGACAGGTGGTGATCACCGCGATGCCTGGCGTGGTTGTCATTTTTCTTGGCACAGGCACGCGCACCGCTTGGGAAGCCTTCGAGCCAACCTTTCAAGCCATGCTGAAGAACTTTCACCTGATCAGCGCCTACACCCCCACCCCACCTCAGAGTTAGCCATGCGAACCCTCTGCCGAATGACCGCACTTCTGCTGCTGACAAGCTTGCTCACAGCCTGCCAGTACCAGACAACGCTGCCAGGGCGAAGCGAGGTGCCAATCTACAAACCACCACAATTCGTCACCTCCACTCCCGCGCCAACCCCCACACCCCAACCGCCAGACTACATTCAGACCGGCAGCCCGGTGCAGGTGCAAGCTGGTATGTTTTCCTTTGAGCCTGTCACCACTTGGGATGAAAGCGGCGTGCCGCTTGCGCTTCAGATCAGGGACACCCGCGTCACCCTCAGCAATGCTGAAGAGAGCCTCTTTTTCAGCCTGGCAAGCGAGCCTGCCCTGTCGGGTTCCACCACCCAAATCTGCGTGGACACAATCCTTCAACGGATGGCAGCTGACCTTTCAGACCTCCAATACAGTGAAGCTTCGCCGATTACAATCCAAAATGGCACCGGGCTGCAGGTGCAGCTGCAAACGAAAGTTTTCAGCCAGACCTCCATCGGCACCCTCCAGGTAATCCAAGTGAACCAACGCTGTTTCAGCCTGCTTGGTCTGGCTACCTCGGAAGATACTGCAGCGCTTTGGGAGAAATCAGGTGTGGAAATTTTCAACCAATTGCAGCAGTCTGTGCGCTTCCTGGAACCTTCCCAATTAATGTACTGCGAGGTGGCAATGGATGCCAGCTATGGCACCAGCCCCGAGAATCCCATCCGAACTGGCAATACCAACCTTTATGATGGACTCACCCGGCAGGAAAATTACCTGTTCACATTACGCGGACCTAACTTTGAAGAGGTTTTCTTTTCACGTCTTTCTCCAGAGTTTAACGACTTGGGTGTGATCGTTGATCCATATCGCATCGAATACACCGGGATCCCGGAAGCCATCACGCTCTATTTTGACATGAACACCTACGAGCCGCTTTTTGCCCCGCAGGATTTCACCTGTGAAGCAGCTTTCCCCATCTCAGCCCCGTAAACTAAATATCGCCCATGTTCAAGAAATACCCTCCCCAATTCTGGTTAATGCTGCTCGGTCTGATCATTTCAACCACCGGCACGACCATGGTTTGGCCGTTCTTGACCATCTTCGCCAGCGAAAGGCTCAGCCTGCCAATGACTGCAGTCACAAGCCTGATGAGCATCAACTCGCTCTCGGGGTTGACCGCCTCGATCCTGGCAGGTTCGCTGGTGGACCGTTTCGGACGCAAGAGCGTTATGGCGGTGGGGTTATTTGGGACGGCTGTAGCCTATCTTGGTTACATTTACGCCGGTTCCTACTGGCACTTTGCAGTCTTGATGTTGACCTCGGGTTTGTTCAACCCACTTTACCGGCTTGGCTCAGATGCCATCCTGGCAGACATGCTCAGCCCCGCTGATCGCGTGCAGGGTTACAGTATTTTCCGCATGGCACGCAATATCGGTGTGGCGCTAGGGCCAATCCTCGGTGGGATTGTGCTCTCCAGCAATTACAACATCGGCTTCATGGGTGCGTCTGCTGCCTTGACTTTTTACGGACTGATCACGCTCTTCTTTCTGCGTGAAACCCTGGTGCGGGATCCGAACGCCAAACATGAAAACCTCAAGGAGCAGATCCAGGTCTACTGCCAGGCTCTCACGAACAAGCCCTTCGCCCATATGGTTGGCGCGTTTACTTTGATGGAAATCTGTGCTGCTTTGATGTGGGTCCTGCTGGCTGTCTACGTCAAACAGAATTTCGGCATTGCCGAAGCCACTTACAGCTGGCTGCCAACCACGAACGCCTTGATGGTGGTTTTCCTGCAAGTGTTTATCACACGGATCATCAAGCGCTACCGTGATACGCAAGTCATGCCAATCGGAGCGCTTTTCTACGCTGTGGCAATGATGATCGTAGGACTCAGCAGTCAATTCTGGGGGTTTTGGCTGGCAATGGTGGTGATGACAATTGGCGAATTGATCACCGCCCCAACCGCGACCACTTTTGTGGCTAACCTGGCGCCCCAGGATCAACGCGGGCGTTACCTGGGAGTATTCGGGCTCACCTGGCATGTTGCCATGGCGATTGGTCCATTCGCGGCGGGAATTCTGACCGACGCGTTCGGCATTCGCTCACCCTGGTTCGTCAGCGTCCTGGTTGGCTTACTCTCGGTTTACGCCTTTGTGCTGTTGGACAGAAGAAGAAAACGCTCGGGGCTGACTTCCTGACCTGGTCAACCCACCACCCAACCACAATTAACTTAGGGAAAGGACTTGCGCCGTTCCGTATAGATGAAAAAACTATGCGTAGGGTGGGCTGGCGTAAAAACGTGTTGAAATCTGAATAACCGTTAAAAGCCAACCCACCGATTAAATATGAGGTTTTTGTGTTGGTGGGTTGACTATAAGCCGATAGTTTTTGGCAAGAACTTGCTGACGTCTACCCACCCTACCTACATGTCCCGTTCCACCCCATGCCAAGACGGATCTTCCGTAGGGAAGGGGCCCTGCCCTAGTAGCGAAGCGGAGAGGGTGTCCTCTTCCGCATAGATGTAAAAAATCGTGCGTAGGGTGGGTTGGCGTAAAAACGTGTTGAAATCTGAATAACCGTTAAAAGCCAACCCACCGATTAAATATGAGGTTTTTGTGTTGGTGGGTTGACTATAAGCCGATAGTTTTTGGTAAGAATTTGCTGACGTCAACCCACCCTCCCCACATGATCCCTTCCACCACATGGCCAAACGGAACGGCGCGGGACCATTCCCTGCCTGATATCAACTGCTTGACAACCTCAGCATACCCCATGATAATATAGAACATATATTCTATTACTACGTGGGTGCCAAATTGACACAGATGTTTGTCTTCAATCAAAAAGGGGAGGTCCAGGTTCGCGAGATCGCGGAGCGGCCAGAAACCGTCGTCCAGACCATCAACCGCGGCGACTGGGAACGCTACCTGCCCTATGAGCCCTCTCCCACCCAGGCATGGCAAGCCGTGCGTGTTCATCTCCTGGTGGTGGTCACGCCACTCACCGCATCAGACGATTATCCCCAAATTAAGCTCACGCCCCGTGAGTTTCAAACGTTGCAGGGCTTGTGTTCAGGCAAAACTGCAGCTCAGATCGCTTACCAGTTGCACATCCAGGCGCGATCAGTACACCGCCACTTCAACAACTTGCGAGCCAAGTTCAAATCCAATACCCTGCCAGAATTATTAGCCAAAGCAGCCGCTTTGGACCTGGTGCGGCCAGATCTGGATGAATTATTCGATTAGTTTTTTGTCAAAAATTGAAAAGGTCCGCCAGCTTTTGGTGGAAGCAATTTGGGCTCGGGCTGCAAAATCACGGCATCCCACATTGCCCTGGCAACGGTCAGAGCTGCTTCAGGATACCCAAGCGCCGCTGAATCCCGTGCAACCTGATTGAGCCGGTAGCCATCTGCTTCCAGCCAGTATGCCATCATCGCCCTGAATTCGCCGACATTCTGCACGAATGCACCCGCCTGGTGGCTGAGCAGGTAGCGCACGTTGCCCTCTTCCTGCCCCGGCAGGTAGTCGATCAGCAGGATCGGCAAGCCAGCCGCAAGACCCTCAGAGACGATCAACCCGCCGGCTTTGGTCACCAGCACATCCGATGCCATCATCCACTGGGGCACATTATTCTCAAAATTGCGCACCTCCAGTGGAAAGTCATAGTGGCTGCCGATCAAGGTTTTGTAAAGTTCATCATTTCCGCCGGCTATCACCACGGCTTGCACCGGGGCTGAAGCGTTTTCCAGCGCCTGGAGATACTCCTGCAGGTTGCTCACGCGGCTGCTGCCAACGAAAAGCAGGGTCAGGCGGTGAGGATCAAGCCCAAGCGAACCGCGCAAAGCTTGCTTCTCCACCTGGTTGAGGGCGAAATCCGGGCTGACTGGAATTCCTGAGATCACCAGTTTTTCTTCGGGCACGCCACTCTCAAGCGCCTTCACCTTCACCCACTCATTGGCGATGTAAAAGCGGTCTGGCTCGGGTGAGAACCACAACGAGTGGACGTCCGCCAGATCAGTCACAACGGTAAAAGCCGGGATCCTGGGCTCGGATTCCTGCAGAGCCTTACCTATCGGGGTATTGAACATCTCATTGGTATTCAGGACGATGTCTGGTTTGAAATCGCGGATCGTATCTGCCATGATCTTCTGCAGCATGAGCGTCAGAGCGCCTTCCACCACTTCGCTGACCAGGCGCGAATCGCTAACCTCATAACTGAGCCTGTAAAGCCCCGGGCTAAAACGCACACTGCGGTCGTAGCCCTTTTCGATCGGCTTCATCACCGTGAGGGTGTCTGTTTCCTGGATCGGATTGGTCACCAGGATTTCCACCTGGTCAGGATACAAAACTTCAAGCGCTTTCGAAACCGAAAGAGCCGCGCTTCGATGCCCAAAACCGGCATCACTGGTAATGATCAGGCAGCGTTTCTTCTGCATTTTTTCAAATATCGACCTGTAATGGCAGGTTTTGCTCCATTCTTATTTATACGCGTTCAATACGGGCTCGATTATACCCCGCAACCAAATGACGATAAAGTTGCGGTGTTAGGCAGAAGGATAACCTTCAAGACCATTTAAACACATTAAACAAAAATCTCCATGAAGGAGACTTGCCTGCCCACGTTTTTGATCGCCAGGTTTCTTCTGCTTAACAAAACAGACAACTCAAACACACGTATAGGCTACGTTGCTATAAATAAGTTTGGAGAAAGATTACTTACAAACAAAAGGAACTTACTTCTTATCCTTTTTCTTGTCTTTCTTCTCTTTCTTTTCCTTCTTATCCTTCTTGTCTTTCTTGTCCTTGTCCTTGCCCATTTTTACCTCCATTTCCTCGAGATTGATTTCATCTGGTTCCCAGAAACTGATCAATTCACCGACGGTAGCCTTGGTGAGATCAGCCCAGTGTTTAATACCCAGCACGAGATAGGCTAAAGAACCAGTTGGCAGCGAATCCACCTTGCCGTCCAGCAGCTGCAGGAGTGCTTCTAAACCGGGGTTATGACCCACGACCATCACGCGTTCGATCTCATCCGGCAGTTCATTCAGCGCCTTGATGTAGTTTTCAGGTTCGCCCATGTAGAAAGAATCGACAAATGCCAAACCACCTTTAAATTTTGCTTCTGCCGCAACCAATTCAGCGGTTTGCTTTGCCCTTTCTGCGGGAGAAGAGAGGATGACCTGGGGAACCAATTCAGCCCTCACGAGCACTTTCCCGATCACGATGGCGTCTTCCTCCCCACGGCGCTTCAGCGGGCGGTCGAAATCCTTCAGTTTTTCATTTTTCCAACTGGATTTTGCGTGTCGCAAGATTAACAAGGTTTTGGTCATTTTACAACTCCTGGAAAAACCACGGTTGACAGACAAGAAAATAATAACACACGAATCTGATTCAGAATGTTAATGTTGCTATAAGATCGTGATTATTAAGACTGATTTCCTTCATCCCCGTATTCCTCTGTCTAAGCCGCGAGAAAAACGTCTTCTGGGTTATGAGATAAAATGCGACCACGGAGATCACCATGATTTTCTTAACCTATGACATTCAACTTTTATTACTGGCGACAACCTTCGGCTGGATCATCGCCCGCCTGGTTCGCTTCGCGATTCACAAACACGGTAGTTTGCTGCGGGAGCTGACACTGACGGTGCTGTTTCTTTTCCTTTGGTTTCTGATCCAACGCACATTGGAGCCCTTCGTCCTGGTGCTTGACCAAACCCCTGAACCTCCAAACCTGGTACCGCTAAGGGGATTAGTGCTGATGTTGCAGCGGGCAATTGCCGTCGACCACGCTATCACCCGTTGGATTGTGGCCATCAACATTATTGGAAACGTCCTGATTTTTGTTCCGATTGGCTTCCTGGTTTCGGTGCTCACCCCTCACCGCCACAAAGGCTGGCTGGCGCTTATGATTGGGCTGGCAATCTCACTGAGCATCGAAATTGTCCAACTGAGCTTTGTTATCCGCGTCTTCGACGTGGACGACCTGATCCTGAACAGCTTTGGTGCCTGGCTTGGTTTCATCGCATTCCTGCTCATCAGCCAGATCAAGCCCTTCAAAGAGGTCTTCGGGCAAATAGCCAATGCGCAAAGGCCACGAACCTGGCTTTTCGTGTTGCTTTACGGTACCTTCGCGATAGTGACCGCTGCAGTGATTTATTGGATTGACTACACTGCTTATCTCCAAATCCCGCAATAATTCTGAATCAGGGAACTTTCTGACACGAATCAGCGTATTATTCTTATAGTGTCATGAAATATGACCATCTTTTGCATGATGGCATAGAAATCGAGGAGACATGAAAAAAATAGTTCTCGCTTTTGTATTGTTAGGCATGCTGGCGGCTTGCAGCTATCCCCAGCCGACAACCTCGCCTTCCGACTCGCAAACCCAGGTAGCCCTCTTTGCACAAGCTACCCTAACCAAAGCTGCCGTTGTCGCGCAAGCGCAGCAGACTTCCACCGCGATCGTTCTCCAGCCAACCTATACCGCAACCAGTATTCCTGCCACCGCCACGAGCGTTCCACCTACCGCCACTATAATCCCGCCTACCGTTACCACAATCCCACCTACCGCCACCAACGTCCCAACCGTAGCCGTCACCCCCATTCCACCTACCAATACCGTCGCGCCGACCACTACTCCCAGCCAGGCAGTCCGGCTGAGCTTTGCGTCCGGCACAACCAACGTCACTGCTGAAGGGCAAATGACCGCCAATTCCACCAAGCGCTATGTCTTCTGGGCAGATAAGAACCAGTACATGGATATCTCTCTTTACGGCGCCAGTGGGGCTTACATCGCGGTCTCAAGCGCCAGCGGCAAAAAACTGGTTGAATTTGACCAGGGCTGGACTTGGTATCAGGATTACATCCCGGAAAAGGGCGATTGGTACATCGACATCCGAGCCGGCAAGTACGACACGGGCTACTCGCTCTACCTTGGCATCCCGCAGCGCTTGTCCTTCGAGCCTGGCACATCAAGTATGACAGCCAAGGCAATCATACCCGTAGGGCGGGTGCACAACTTTATCGCCTGGGGAAATGAGGGGCAGACGCTCAAAGTGAACATTTCACCAGCACAGAACTTCAAACTCACAATTTGGCACATCGACGGCACCGTGCTGCTCTCTGGCATGGGTGATTCGAGCAGCTTTGAGGGAGAGCTCCCTGAAGCCGGCGATTACATCATCAATGTGGTTTCAGGCGCGGCTACACCCACCGAGATCTCGTTAACCTTATCGATCAAGTAAATTTGGATCAAAAAGTAAAACACCCTGACTTCCCAGGGTGTTTTGCTTTAAAGGACAGATTTTCTATGACCAAAGACATACTGCTGTTGGAACTGAGTTTCAACCGCGAATGGGATAAACTTCCGCACCCAGGCAATCGAAGCCTCAGGCGAAAGTCCGAGCAGATCCTGCGCCAGGCAGGCCGTGAAGATCCCTGTACGGCCGACGCCAGCATGGCAGTGGATGGCAATATTCTTGCCCTCCCGAACCAGCGCGGCAACTTTATCCAATGAATCATCCCAAGTGCCGTGAGGCGGAGCGGAGAAATCTGGCACGGGGTCGTAGATCACCTGGAAGCCAGCCTGCTCGTAGAGCGACAGCAGGTCCCTCTCGCTGTAGCGCAGATGCTCTTCGATCGAGTTCAGCACGACCACTGCGTCGATGTTTGCCTGTTTGTAAAGCCCCAACACCTGGTCCTCCGGGTCAAATTGTTTGCTGCCGGGGGTTGGCGAGCGGAAAACACGCCCGGGTTGCCCGTAAAGCAGCTCTGCAAAGAGCGTCGGTTCGGGGTGGATCAGCGCTGCTGGCAGGCTGACATCCCCATTTTCTTGATGACCAAGTTCATGAACAGCCCTGACAGCGCCAACGGGTAAAGGTCCATAAAGATGGGGGTATGGCATCTCGCCACCCTCTAGATTCTCATAAACCAGCTCCGCATTGGTCAGGTTGGGGTCAATTTCCAGCACGATCAGTTGGGGCGTCTCGCGATAATAACGGTTGGCAGTGGATTTGATCTGGTAGTGATCCGAGCAGTGAATAAAACCGTCTTTCTCGAAACCGCTGGGAACATAGATTCCCTCTTCTTGCGCTTTTTGCCATTCAGGCAGGGTGGTCAGATGATAGATCATAACAAACCTCAAAGTGTAGTTGGCTAAATATACCCTCTTCCCTCGTTCCCCGTCAATTGGAACCTTCACCACGGTAAACTGCGCACAGGTTAGGCTGAACCCCGCAACCTGAACTACGGGAATTGATTTCGGGTAGGGTGGGTTGGCGTAATAGGATGGTAGCTCAAGCAAGCGATTAAAAGCCAACCCACGACAAGAAGGGTACCGATCTGCCGCGAATAAACATTTGCTGGTATCGAAGGTGAGAGAAGACCTACTTCGTAGGGCTGGGGTTCACTCCAGCCGCCATATGGGTCTACAAAACTGCGCAACCGCGTAGGTCAGGTTCTTCTTTTGAACCTGACGTCACGAGTATTGGCGAATAACGTCCTCAACGAAACAGGTTTCCGATGTCAGGTTGAACTTCGCAACCTGACCTACGACCAGACCTTTGGTTTTCAGACGTAGGGGCGAAGCATTTCAAAAGTAATGCAATCCCATCATTTAGCCATCCTTAAAGAATGCTTCGCCCCTGCCGGTGACCCCAATAAGGGGAAACCTGAGCTACGAGAAGAATTTCGTCGATGTGAGTAAGTGACAAGGTTGTATTGTATTTTTTCAAAGATACCATACGCGTAGGTCAGGTTCTTCTATTGAACCTGACGTCACGAGTATTGGCGAATAACGTCCTCAACGAAACAGGTTTCCGATGTCAGGTTGAACTACGCAACCTGACTTACGAGTACACCTATTGAATTCAGACGAAGTCGGGTAGGGTGGGTTGGCGTAAGTGGATGTTGGGTCAAGCAAGCGTTTAAAAGCAAACCCACCACAGAAAGCCAATCGGTGGGTTTGCTATAGCGTAACATTTGGAGACGAAGCCTTTATGACGTTAACCTACTCTACCATCAACCAGTGGCTAGTCAGCTCATCATGATCGAAGAGTATTCGCATTCCAAACCAACTATCACCAAATCTTTTACGACGTCAAGACTCCCTCTTGACTTACTGTGTGATATACAGTATACTGTTTGTGACAATATAGTAAGGAGCACTATGAACGAACTAAACGACATCTACGCAAATTTTGTGGTCGAACTCCGACGGGGAGTCACCAACCTGGTGGTGCTAAATCAATGCCAGCAGCCAGCTTATGGCTATCAACTGGTCAAAGAACTCGCCGACAGTGGCATCCCCTTGGAAGCCAACACGGTCTATCCGCTCTTGCGCCGCCTTGAAGACCAGGGTCTTCTACGCAGCGATTGGGACACAAGCACCGATAAACCGCGCAAGTATTATCAAATAACCGAAACAGGGCGCCAGCTCCTGGCGCAAATCACCACTTATTGGCGCGAATCCGTCAAAAACATTGAATCAATACTGGAGGTATGACATGGAATCAAAGGAACTTATCAAGCGTTACATCTACGCAGTCACCAAACACCTGCCCGAAAGCAAACGGCAGGACGTCGGTCAGGAACTGCAAAGCCTGATCGAGGAAACACTGGCTGAACGCAGCCAGGGCGGCCAACCAACCGACGCGGACACCAAAGCTGTGCTCATGGAACTCGGTCGCCCGGCGGAGTTAGCCCTAAAGTACGATCCCCACGCCAAAGACGCGCTGATCGGTCAGCCGCACTTCTCGGTCTACTTGCGTGTCTTGAAAATTGTGCTCTTGGCTGTCACTCTGGGGATGACAATCGCATCCCTTCTGGAAGGATTCATTGGTTTTGAGGGCAACGTCTTCCAGTTCTTCGGCTCCGTGATTGGCAACATCTGGCAAGGGTTACTCGGCGCATTTGCCTGGGTCACCGTGATCTTTGCCATCCTCTATCAAAAAGACGTCAAGCTTGATTTTGCCGCGGACGACCTGGACGATTTACCCGCTGTGCCCGAAAAGCGCCAGGAAATCGAGTTGAGCGACACAATTGTCAGCTTCATCTTCACGATCCTGTTCCTGGTCTTGTTCGTTGTCGTGCCGCAGGTCAACATCCCACTCGCATGGAAAGGCTCAGGTCTGATTTCAATCTTCAATCCGGAAGTGTTGATCGGTCTGCGATGGCTGTTTATTGCCGCGGCTATAGCAGCCGTCTTAAACTTGTCCATCCGTTTTCTCACCCGCCGTCATTCTCTACCCGTCTTTCTGGCCACGACACTTGAGAACATTCTGCACGTGGTGGTCCTTTTCACCTGGTTCAGCACACCAAACGCGCTTAACCCTGCCTTTGTTGAGCTCATGGACGACTTCGCTCCCTTCTTATTTGCCCCCGCGGTTTGGGCGCCCTTGCAGTGGCTGCCTGCCGCACTCAGCCGCATGCCGCTCCTGCTCCTGATCATCATCGGCGGAGTCCTGCTAGGCTCCCTGATCGACCTGATCGAAACCGGTGTGAAAGCCTTCCGGGCGCAAAAAGCCTGAAGGGATGTGGAAATAGGACAATTGTTAATCAATTTCCTACTGTCAAGGCAAGTTAGAAATGTCCTAATCTCAGCAATTTAGAAATGTCCTAT
>DAOOPV010000018.1:0-34128 GCA_035388405.1 Anaerolineaceae bacterium | reverse complement strand
GGGCATGGAAGCCATTTTCCCCTGAAATCAAGGCTTTGCGCTCGATGGGGAGGCGATTGGATGAGTTGCAGGGTATGAAACAGCAGGAACAAAACCGGCTGAAGAGTGGCGTGATAGACCAGGTGGTGATTGAAAGTCTGCAGGAAAACCTGAAGCAGCTGGATGTTCAAATCAAGGCGCTAATGAAGAAGATCCAGGAGCATGTGAACCAGCATCCTGATCTGAGAGAAAAGCAGAGATTGCTGACGAGTATCCCTGGGATAGGCAATCTCACCGCGATCAAGCTGATAGCAGAGATCGGAGATATCAGGGACTTTGAAAGTGCCTCCCAGCTGGCCGCTTATGCCGGGTTGGCTCCCAAACAATTCAGGTCAGGCAGCTCAGTGCATAAGCAGACCCGTATCAGCAAACAAGGACGCAGCGAATTGCGTGCCTGTCTGTATATGCCAGCCGTGGTTGCTTCAGAGCATAACCCAATCGTCATGGATCTAAAAAGACGTATGTTGGCCAGCGGACATGTCATGATGGAGGTGATTGTGGCAGCCATGAAGAAATTGCTGCATCTGGTCTATGGTGTACTGAAGTCTGGCAAGCCGTTTGACCCGGATTATGGCAACCAATTCTGCTAAAACCCTTGACATTCAAGACGGTATCTACGCCCAAGAAAACGGGATAAAAGAGAAAAAACATTATGTAGGCAGAGATTTGTGACCTCAGGTTCAAAAACGGAACCTGACCTACGCAAACACCTTTTGGCGTCAAAATTAAGCCCTTGTAGGGTAGGTTGGCGTCAGGGTATCTTGCCCTGTCTTGACATCGAAATAGCCAACCCACCAAAAACAGCATTCTTCCTTGATGATAGCGTTGATGCTAGATTTGCTTGTGCTGCGGTGGGTTGGCTTTATTACCATCACCTGATTTCCCATTTTTCCTGACGCCAACCCACCCTACGCCCAAGAAAACGGGATAAAAGAGAAAAAGATTAAGTATGCAGAGGTTTGTGATGTCAGGTTCAACCCCATTCGCTTCGTTCAGGGGTAGGCAACGGAACCTGACCTACGCAGACGGGATAAAAGAAAAAAATGAGTAGGCAGAGATTTGTGACGTCAGGTTGAAATGCGCATACTCTTCGAGCACGATGACCTGACCTACGCAGACTTCCTTCGGTGGGTTGGCTTCAAAACCATCGCCTGATTTCCCATTTTTCCTGACGCCAAACCACCCTCCGCCTAAGACAACGGGATAAAAGAGAAAAAGATTATGCAAGCTGAGATTTGTGACGTCAGGTTGAAATGCGCAACCTGACCTACGCAAACACATTGTGGTGACAAAATTTAATCAGGAACCTGACCTGCGCAAATAAATCGCCAGCTGCATACCACTTGTCCCGGTTGACAAACCCCCGTTTGGGGTTTAGACTTAAATTTCAATTATTTGTCTATACGAAACGATGGAGTCATTATGAACGCACAATCTGAAGTCGTTAGCGCACACATACAAGAGAGCACCCTCCTCCAACCTGCGATCCAAGCGTGGAAAATCTACCTTCGCGATCAGGGCAGATCTCATCACACGCTCAAAGCCTTCACTGCCGACCTGGCGCTGCTGGAAAGCTTTTTGCCGACCGATCAGACCATCGGCAAGATCACCACAAAAGACCTTGAAGACTATCTTGGCTGGCTGGAGAAGGACCGCGATGTCCCCTGCAGCCCCAAGACACTCTCCCGCCGGATCACCTCCATCAAGTCGTTTTTCCGCTGGCTGGTAAAGGGCGGCGTGCTTAATTCCGACCCTGCTGAGAAGGTCCTTCAGAAAACCGTGATCAGCCCCCTGCCAACCGTGCTTACCCCTTCCGAATACACTAACGCATTGGATGCCGCAGATGCCCTGCGTACAGCCGCCAATCCTGACCCCCGCCCGTACACATTGATGCTGCTTGTGCTGGAAACCGCCATGAAAAAGGGTGAGTGTTTGAGCTTGATGACTAATCACCTTGAGATTGAAAAACCCGACCAGGCATATATCCACGTGCGTTATGGCCAGACGCGCTACCGCTACAAGGAACGCAAGGTGGAAGTTTCAGCCAACTGGGTGGCTGCTTATCGCGAATACGCAGAAAAGTATCAGATTAAAGACCAGGTTTTTCCCTGGTCACAACGCCGCCTGGAATATCTGCTTGAGGATGTCACCAAGGCCGCAAAAATGGAAAAGCACATTTCCTTTGACATGCTGCGCTGGACAAGTGCTCTTGTTGACCTCACCAACGGCGTCGAGAAAGACAAAATTCGCCAAAAACTTGGCATTTCCAAGGTGCAATGGCGCGAAGTGAGCAACAAACTGCGCAGCCTGGCTGAAGAGAATGGCTATCCCATTCCAGAAGAAACTGCTGAAGGCGGAACAGCCTAATAACCGTTTTTGAATTGAAGAGAATATGACATACACCGTTAAGAACCAACGGAAACACCGGTTTCCATGGGGTTTCCTGCTTGTTGTGGCTGCCCTGATTTTTGTTTTACTGGCAGTGCTGAGCGTTAATGAGATGCGCAAAGGCAATCCCGGCTTCCTGACCAATTTGTGGCAAGCGCCAGAGCGCAACGCGGATGATCCCTTGCTTGCCGACAACCCGGATGCCATCCCGATTCCCAATGAAGTCAAGACCATTCTACTGCTCGGTTCGGATTATCGTCCCGAGTTAGGCTATCGCACAGATGTGATGCTGCTGGTTGGGCTGAATACCCGCACCGACGAGGTGCACCTGATCTCCTTCCCGCGGGATCTGTGGGTGAACGTCCCCGGCTTGGGTGAGGAACGATTAAACACAGCCTTTCCTTACGGTGACTGGGAGTTGCTGAGCGACACTTTTGCCGCAAATTTTGGATTCAGACCCGATCACTACGCCATGGTGGACTTCCAGGGCTTTAAGCATCTGATTGACGTGCTGGATGGCATTGTCGTGACTGTGGGTGAGCATATGGAAGACGAGTGCCACATGAATGATTCGGGCTGGTGTGTGGTGGAGCCGGGTGAAGTGCCGATGGACTCGGACGAAGCGCTCTGGTACGTGCGCGCACGTTTGAATTCATCCGATTTCGACCGCACCCGCCGGGCACAGGAAGTGATCCAGGCAATCGCGAAAAAGGCTTTTCAACCGTCCGAGATCCTGAATTTGGATAATTTCGTGCGGGCAGTTTTCCAAACAGTCAAAACTGACATGCAAGTATCGGATACCATCCTCTATGCTTTACCCGTTAATAAATTCGTTGATATGCAGTTTTCGACCTTTCGGTTGACCCCTGATGACGCAGTGCCAGGCATGACCAACGGCGGAGCTTCTGTGCTTTACCCCAACTATCCCGCCATCCGGGAGAAATTGCTCCAGTTCTACTGGGTCGAGTAGCTATGCCGGCGCATGCAGCTGGAGATGCAGGATTTCACATTCATCTCCAAGCAAACGCCAGGCCTGGGCAATTCGCAACCCAGCTACCCAAAGAATTGATCCCCCACTCAACACCAAGGGCCACCTTGCCCGAGCTGTTTGGGGGATTTTTTGGTTCACGAAGAAGTCGCTTAACTTCTGATGCTTGAGCGCCATGCCCAAAGGAGACCAGCGTTCCCCGGATCGCATCGGGCGAACTTCCAACGGCCATTCAACGTCCAGCGGATTGAGCCAGGCATGCATGGGATGATTTTTGAGTTCATCAGGCAGGGACTTGTACTTGCGGACTTCGACCAATTCTGCTGAAAGCTCCCAACCCGCGTTCAATCTAATTTTGCCACCGCGTTTCAACTTGAGCCCTGAGAGGTCTTTGAGCTGCGGATATTCGGTGTGCTGATGCTGATAGGTCCGCGGGGCAATCACAAATTCACTATCAAAGCAAAAGACCCACAGTTCCCCTGCCAGTGGCGTCTGCGCAGTGCTGCCTGCAATGGCTGTGAGTGCTCTTTCAGCTGCTTCAAAACCAAAATCCCGCACATCTGGTTTCAGTTTGGTAAAAGCCTGCCTGAGAACCAGCCTTTGCAGGCTAAGGTGCAGACCTGAGAAAGCTTCTCTACTAAAAACCAGCCCGTCCTCCTCAGTTCGGACAAGCACTCGCTCAAGCGCTTCATTTCCAAGCGTTTCTAGCAATTGCCGGTCGGCCGAGAGAGTTTGCGCAGTCCGCACGAGCCTCTGCCCAAACCCAGGATTAGTTTTTTCAAGCTGAGGGATCAGTTCGTGCCGCAAGCGGTTGCGGAAGAAACTGGAGTCAGTGTTGCTTTCATCCTCAAGCACTGCCAATCCGTGCGCCTGGCAGTAATCCTGGATTTCCTGCCTGTGGATGCCAAGCATCGGGCGGAAAAGAGGTAATTCTGCCTCGATGGTGGTCAACAAGCTCCTGGGCTGCATGCCAGACAAGCCGCTCAAACCGCTGCCACGCAGGAAGTGCATCAGAACCGTTTCCACCTGGTCGTCTGCGTGGTGCCCCACCACAACCCCCTGAGCTCCGTTTTTGCGCGCGAGATCGAACAAGAAGCGATATCGGCAGATGCGAGCCGCTTCTTCGATGCCAAGTTTGTTTGCCAGCGCGAATTGCCCCACATCTTCCCGATGGCTGAAGAATGGCAAACTGAGGTCAGCAACGCATTTTTTCAAGGCTTCCGCCTGCGAGGCAGAACTCCCGCGCAGAGCGTGGTCCAGATGCCCTACGATGAGTTTAAAGCCGCTCTCCAAAAGGCAGTGAAGCAGACACAAGCTATCGGCTCCCCCGGAAACTCCTACCACCAATGGCAGTTCAGGGTCGACGCCACAATCTTTAACCAGTGTCTGAGAAATATGTTTTGCCAGCATATCCAGATTATAGCATTTGCGTCGTTTTTCCTCGACAGGGCTGTGTTGTTGTATACTTATGCCATGGAATCCGATCCCTTTGTCATCGGTCTGACGGGCAATATTGCTTCTGGTAAAAGCGTCGTCTTGCAATACCTGGCAAACTTGGGCGCACTGGCAATTGATGCAGACCAGGTGGCACAGGAAACCTACCTTCCAGGCAATCCTGCCTATGGGCCTATCCTTGAGCGATTCGGTTCAGATCTCAAATTCAACGATGGGCAAATCAACCGCAGCAAACTCGGACGGATCGTTTTCCGCGATCCTGCCGCCTTGTCCGCGTTGGAAGCGATCATCCATCCCCTGGTTACCCAAAAAATACTTGAACTGAAAGACTCAACCGACCGGTCTGTTGTTGCAATTGAAGCCATAAAGCTTTTTGAGGCAGGCATAGACAAGCATTGTGACACTCGTTGGGCAATCGCCGCCAACGATAACTTACGGCTTGAAAGGTTGATGGAAGACCGCGGTTTGGATGAAGCCGCTGCCCTGCAGCGCATCAAAGCCCAGTCCCCTCAATCTGACAAGATCCGCCAGGCGGATCAAGTCATTTATACCGATGTCAATTTCACACACACGTACAACCAGGTATTTGAGCAATTCTCCGCTCTGGGCTTGTCAGCTTTGGAAGTTTTATCCGCGGATGGCGAGATCCGGCTTAGCCCTCTCAACCCAAAGGATTTTGGAACCGCTTCTGGTTTCATGGAAGAGAAGACAGAACAAACCTGGGAATACGAGGACCTTTATCGCTTGCTCGGGCAACGCACAGTTGTAGCTTTTTACCACGGCGAGGAGTTGCTGCAACTGATGATCTTCCGAATCGAGCAAGGGATGGCTGTGCACCTGGCACACGCGCCTTTTCGGTCCGAACTGCTGCCCTCGAAAGTCAGTTTCCCTCTGTTAAAGAAATACCTTGCAGGTCTGATCGACATGCTGATCGTCACCAAGGAATTCCTCTCGCCTGAGGAAGCAAAACTGTTAGGATTCACATATGGCGACGACCAACCGCCAGTGCATCCGATGGTCTATACCAACTTCCTTCGGAAACATGGTTTGATGCCTGGAGAGGTCTATTTTTCGAAAATCCAAGGATAAAGCAGGAAAAACATAGCGTTACAGGGTATACTTTAACACAGGGAAGGCATTGCGAGTATGCAGGAACTGTGGAGTAATCTTCTATTCATCCTGGAGCGTTTTACATGGTCCAGTATGTTGGATATTGTGCTCGTCACAATCGTTTTTGCGTTCATCCTTTATCTTTTACGCGACACGGAAGCCCAAACCCTGCTGCGCGGAATTTTCCTGATCATCATCCTGGTCACACTGCTGATCTCGCTGCTGGATTTACCGGGTTTTTCGTGGTTGGTCGATACTATCTCCCCTGCTTTAATCTTTGCGATCCCTGTTGTGCTCGCTCCGGAGATCCGGCGGGGGCTTGAACGTATGGGTAACGTCAGCGACCTGGGAGTTTTCAAGCATCGAAGCGCGAAAGCCAGTGAACACCTCGAGCAGACTCTGCAAGCCATTACAGATGCAGTCCTGCAGCTTGCGCAACGCCGGCATGGCGCGCTGATCATCCTTCGGCGCAAGCAGTTTCTGGATAGTTATTACAAAAATGGCGTGTTGATGGACGCCACGGTCACGCCCCAACTTTTGATGCAGATCTTTTACCCCAACACTCCGCTGCATGACGGCGCAGTGATCATTGACGACAATAAGATCAAAGCAGCAGCGTGCGTGATGCCGCTTTCGAGCAGCGGCGTGCTTAACGCGACGGTTGAACGCTCGATGGGGCTGCGCCACCGCGCGGCGCTTGGTATCAGCGAGGTCAGCGACGCTATTGCGGTGGTCGTCTCAGAAGAAACTGGAACAATCTCGATCGCCCATCGGGGACGCCTGATCCGCCGCTTGGATAGCGAACGCCTGTTGAACAATATGCGTGCCTTCATGACCTCCAACGAGGTTTTGAACCGTCAGAAATCATGGCTTTCCTATTTCAAACTGCGCAAGCCTGGGGATGAGGAGGAAACTGATGAAACTTCTACGTAAACTACTCAGCTTCCTGCCCACCTTGCTGACGGCGTTGGTGCTGGCAATCATCGTCTGGGTCTCATCTGTAACCGCCAGTGATCCGAACCAGGTCATCACCTATGAAACTCCGGTCCAGTTGGAGATCCTGGGGCAAAACCCGGACCTGGTGATCACGCACCAGGAGGTGGAAGGGGTCACGGTTACGCTAAGAGCTCCGCGATCAGTGCACACCAAACTGGCTAACGATCCAAGCCTGATCAGCGCAAACATCAACCTTTCAGGCCTGGAAGCCGGCGACCATTCCCTCACCCCAGAAGTGATCGTGGATCTGCGACCGGTGCAAGTGGTGGAGATTTCTCCGGCCTCGGTGGACCTCTCGCTGGAGAAGGTCGCCTCAAAGACCATGCCCATCATCCTGATCCAAACAGGTGGTCTGCCGGTGGGGTATCAGACCCGCAACGCGAGACTGAATCTAAACGAAGCCAAACTGGTGGGACCCGAATCTCTGGTAAAAACCGTGGTCGAAGTGGCTGCCACCATCAACGTCTCTGAGCTGACAACAACCATCAACCGCACGCTGGACCTGAAGCCTCTCAATGATGCCGGGGTTGTGGTGGAGGGAGTGGTGCTCAGCCCGAACCGTGTGGATGTAAGTATTGATGTGGAGCAGCTGGTTGGCTATCGTAACGTTTTTGTCAAGATCGTCACCAGTGGTTCAGTGGCGCAGGGTTACCACCTGACCAGCATCGTGGTGGACCCGCCCACCCTGACTGTTTATGCCGAAAACCCGGACCTGATCCGCGGGATGCCCGCCTTCATTGAGACCGAACCGGTGAATTTAAATGGCGCACAGCAGAGTTTTGAGTCGCGGGTGGGCTTGCAATTACCAGAAGGTATCGTGGTGATCGGCGATCAATCCGTTATGGTTTCTGTGGGGGTTGAGGCAATCTATAATTCAACCCAAATCATCGGCGTGCCGGTTACTGCCATCAACCTGGCTGGCGAACTTCAGGCAAAACTCTCCCCTCAAACTGTGGATGTTTACATCTCAGGACCAATGAACCTGCTCGAAAATATTGGGACGGCTTCGGTCTTTGTCACCCTGGATCTGACAGGCCTAACAGAAGGCACTTATCAGCTATCCCCCAAAGTTGAGCTCGACCGTCCTGAATTGCGGCTTGACTCCACTTTGCCCGGATTAATCGAAGTCGTAATCACGAGATAGAAAAGAACAAACAAATAGGATTTTTATGGACAAACCTGTCATTGTGCTCGTCGGAAGACCCAACGTGGGTAAAAGTACCCTTTTCAACCGCCTGGTGGAGCAGCGCCTCGCCATCATTGATGATGTGCCAGGCACCACGCGCGATCGCCTGGTTGCAGAAGGCAATTGGGCTGGACTTAACTTTTTCGTGGTTGACACGGGCGGTATTGACCCCAGCAAGCAGCGCGACCAGGTTCCTCTTTCGATCGGTTCTGCAGATTTCATTGATGAGATCCGCGCCCAGGTGGAAGTGGCAATCGAGGAAGCCGATGTTGTGGTGTTGGTGGTGGACGCAATTAGTGGCGTGACCCAGGCAGACCGGGAAGTCGCGACGATGCTGCGCAAGCGCCAACGGCAGGTGGAAGGTAAACTGATGCCGCCAATCGTATTAGCAGTCAACAAAGCCGACAGCGAAACTGCCCGTCTGAACGCGCTGGACTTTTACTCGTTGGCGATTGGCGAGCCCTTGGCCATCTCTGCCATCCACGGAACGGGAACTGGCGATCTGTTGGATGAGATTGTAGCGCATTTCCCTGCCCAGGTGGAAGAAGAAGTTGATGAGACAGCCATCAAGGTTGCCATCGTGGGCAAGCCGAATGCTGGCAAGAGCAGCCTGCTAAATAAGATCACTGGTAAAGACCGTGCCATCGTCAGCAACATTCCTGGCACCACGCGCGACGCAATCGACACGCCAGTCACAATTGACGGGCAGGACTACGTGCTGATTGACACCGCCGGCATAAGAAAACGCGGCTCGATCATGCCGGGTGTCGAAAAGTACTCTGTGCTGCGAGCGATGCAGGCGATCGAACGCTGCGACGTGGCTGTGTTGGTCGTAGACGCGACCACCGGCATCACCGCCCAGGATACCCATATTGCGGGCTACATCAATGAGGCTTGGAAGAGCGTGATTTTGGTGGTCAACAAGTGGGACCTGATCGAAAAAGATACCAATACCAGTATGGAATTTGAACGCGAGATCCGCCAGCAGCTGAACTTCCTGCCATATATTCCGATTTTGTTCCTTTCAGCCATGAGCGGTCAGCGTGTGCAGCAGGTGTTACCCTTGGTGAAGCAGATACAACAGGAGCGTCTGCACAAAGTGCCCACCTCCCAGTTGAACCGCATTCTGATCAACGCCCAGGATATGCACCAGTCAACTTCCGGCACTGGTAAACCCTTCCGGATCTACTATGGCACGCAGGTAAAGACTGATCCGCCTACGTTTTTGCTGTACTGCAACGATCCAACCCTGGGTCACTTCACCTACAAGCGCTTCCTGGAGAACCAGATCCGCAAGGAGGTGCCTTTTACTGGTACGCCCATTCAAATCGTTTTGAAGAAGCGTGAACGTAAAAGCGCAGAGGATTAGCCTGGCAGGTTTGGTTTATAATAGCCGGAGTTCAAGCTGCGCGACAGCGTGATAGAATGGATGCTTGTGGAACAAAACGAAACTGAAACCAACATAGTTGAACCAACACCCCAACCTGTCCCAGAGAAGAAAGGGCACGGTTTTTGGCGCGATTTGATTGAAACCATCCTCATGGCGGTGGTGCTATTTTTGCTGCTCAATGCCGCTACTTCGCGTGTTCGGGTTTACAACATCAGCATGCAGCCCACGCTGTATGAAGGCAATCTGCTGGTTGTTAACAAGCTCGCCTATAAACTTGGCGAGCCCAAACACGGTGACATCATTGTCTTTCATTACCAGGGCACAGTCACCGAAGATTACATCAAACGCGTAATCGGCCTGCCAGGAGATACTGTGGAGATTGGTAACGGAATCGTAAAGGTAAATGGACAGGCTATCACCGAACCATATCTTGCTGAGCTTCCTGGATATAATGGCCAGTGGACAGTGCCTGATGGAGAGCTTTTTGTACTGGGAGATAACCGCAACCACTCTTCTGATTCGCATGACTGGGGGTTTGTGCAGCAGGAATGGGTGGTTGGGAAGGCAATTGTTGTATACTGGCCGCTCGACCGCATCCGTGTGCTGCTAAACCCGGATCTGGTCCATGCTGCCCCTTGAGAGCCCAATACCTGAATGAAGCGAACGACTAAAACACTCCCTGAAATTCCTGAAGTATGCCCGCACTGCTACTTCGGCCGGATTCGTCCTGGCAAGCGCAGCTTTGCCGCCCGGACGAATGGCAAGCCTGTGATGGTACCGGACTTTCCTGCATGGATTTGCGATGTTTGTGGATTCACGATTTACGACCCTGCTTCTCTCCTGAACCTGCAGCGCTTGTTGACGAATCCCTCCAAGCCTTATTATCCACACGGTACACCAAAAGTCCCCGAGAACAAACCTGCCAATTCCCAACCCCAAACCGACCAACCCGTTTAGGGTTAAATAACCCGATTAGAAAAGTTTGAATGATCACACATTTTTCGGTGTGATTGTTTACAGGTTTTGAGCAGACACAGGGGGGTAGACAACTATGATTGTTTACACACTATCCAGGGTAATTGTTTACAGTCTTAAGAGCAGACACAGGGGTCTTCCCTAACAAAAGCCACCTCTTCCTCAAACCCCTAGAGGCAGGGGTCACACCCGGTGGTGACCCGTCACCATGGCAGAACCGGGGTTACCCGTCTGGATGACAGACACAGCCCTAACAGGCTGGTGCCCTAGGTTCTGCCGCTACGATCTGAGATGATCTCATTGATTTATCAAAGTGTAAACAATCACCCTGGACAATGTTAAAAAACTCGGTGTCTCGACAAGATCCTCTTCCGATTGTTGACACGTTCTTCTACGAAGCGGAAATTCCGCTGAACTTCGCTCGAATCGCCATCCGTGTATGAACTTCATCAGAAAATGAAATTACCTTTGACTCTGGTCTCTTAGAGTGCTATTATTTTATTGAAATTATTATTCATTTCGAATTTATTCTGCACGTTAAAATGGAGGTTTTATATGAGCGCAATCTTAATTTCACGTATCATCGGCGCAGTTGTACTTGGTATTATTGGAGCCTTCACCAGTCTCCCCATTTTTAATTTTGTTCAGCAGTTTGTTGATGTGCTCACCCTTTCACAAGGTGTGGTAACCGGTCTCACCGCGGTGATATTCGCCGCGTTTGGCTTTTTAATCACTCCTTACATTACGATCAAGCCCTTTCAGACTTTGATCAAACTGTTTACTAAATCTTCAGCCCAGTCATTAATGAGTGGGCTTATTGGTTTGACCATTGGTCTGGTCATCGCGGCCATCATGGCTTATCCGCTTTCCCTGCTTCCGCGACCGCTCGGGCAGATTTTGCCGCTCGTTGGCTTGCTGCTGTTTGGTTATTTGGGTACAGTTTTGTTTGTAACCCGGCGGGAAGATTTCTCGAATCTGCTTAAGAGTATGGGCAATAAGATGCCTGCGCGTGCCAAAGGTGAGAGCGAAAGGCGCGTCTTGGTGGACACCAGCGCAATCATCGATGGGCGCATCTCTGATATCGCCAAAACGGGTTTCCTGGGCGCAACGCTGGTTGTTCCGCGTTTTGTGCTGAATGAGCTGCAGTTCGTCTCTGACTCTGCTGATAGTCTCCGCCGGCAACGTGGACGCCGTGGTTTGGACGTGCTCGGGGAGCTCCAGGAGAACAAAGAAGTGAACGTGGTCATCAGCGACATCGACGTGGAAGGTGTGCGGGAGGTGGATGACCGGTTGGTGCTGCTTGGACGGCAGATGAACTGTCCGATCCTGACCAACGATTTTAACCTCAACCGGGTCGCCGAATTGCAAGGCGTCAAAGTGCTCAATATCAATGACCTTGCCAACGCGGTCAAGGTCATCATCCTGCCTGGGGAAAGCCTGCAGATTGAGGTGATCCAGGAAGGCAAGGAATATAACCAGGGCGTTGGATACCTCGACGATGGCACCATGGTGGTCATCGAAAACGGTCAGCGCTACATCGACAAGCAAATTGAAGTCACCGTCACCAAGATCTTGCAGACTTCTGCCGGGCGGATGATTTTTGCCAAACCTACCCACGAATGAAAGCAGGAAGTGCATTATGACCCTCAAGATTTACAGCACCCTCAGCCGCACCAAGGAGGAGTTCCAAACCCTCGAACCCGGTAAGGTCCGGATGTATGTTTGCGGTCCAACCGTTTATGCTGAATCACACATCGGGCATGCCATGTCCGCCCTGGTGTTTGATATCGTGCGGCGTTATTTGGAATATTCCGGGTATGACGTCAATTTTGTGATGAACTTTACGGATGTGGATGACAAGATCATTAACAAAGCTAACGAGCTTGGGCGCGATCCGTATGAGCTGGCAAATCAATATATTGAGCAATACAAAGCCAATCTTGCCGCGCTGAACGTCAAACCAGCCACCAAGAACCCACGCGCCACGGAAGACATGCCGCAAATCATCGCAATGATCAGCCAGTTGATCCAAAACGAGTCTGCCTACGAGCTGGATGGCGACGTTTACTACGACGTCGAATCCAAACAGGACTACGGCAAGCTTTCCGGTCGCCGGCTGGACACGATGAACGCTGGCTCGCGCGTGCAAGTGGACGAACGCAAAGAGCATCCGATGGATTTTGCCCTCTGGAAGTCAGCCAAACCCGGCGAGCCCGCCTGGGAGAGTCCATGGGGTTTGGGGCGCCCTGGCTGGCACATCGAGTGCTCGGCGATGAATATGACCCACCTGGGCGAACAGATCGACATCCATGGCGGAGGAAACGACCTGATCTTCCCCCACCATGAAAACGAGATTGCCCAAACCGAAGCAATCACCCACAAAACCTTTGCCACCTACTGGATGCACAACGGCATGCTCGGTTTAAAAGCCGAGAAGATGTCCAAATCGCTCGGCAACATGATCACCATCGACCAATTCCTCAGTGAACATCCGGGGGATGTGATGCGCTTATGGGTGCTCAATGGCTCTTACCGCAGCCCCCTTTCCTATAGCGACGAGGTCATTGATCAGACCGAACAGGCTTACCGACGGTTGCTCAACGCTAAAAAAACTGCTCTTCCCGGTGCGACCGGTATGCCGGAAGAAAAGGTAACTGCCTTGAAGAATGCTGCTGAGCAAGCCAGGCAGGCTTTCAGGGAGAGCATGGATGACGACTTCAACACCTCGGCTGCCTTGGCTGCAATCTTCGAACTGTTGCGTAACCTCAACCAGGCACGCAGTGACGGCGCCACAGAGGCACAGCTCTTGCCTGCGAAGCAGGTTTTCAACGAACTGACCGGCGTCCTGGGCCTGCAGCTCGAGGAGCGATCAGGCAGCGCGAATGCTGCAGACCCGTTTATTGACCTTTTGGTCAGTCTGCGGCGGGACCTGCGCGCAGAGAAAAACTGGGCGCTTTCCGACAAACTGCGCAATGAACTGAAAGCACTTGGCGTCGTCCTGGAAGATAGCAAAGACGGCACTACCTGGACCTGGGAGCAACGGTGAAAGAATGGATCACCGGGCGCAACCCGGTCTATGAGACGCTGCGTGCCAAACGCCGGCACGTTTTCCGCCTGATGCTGCTGCGCGGAATGAAATTGGACGGTCACCTGCCCGAAATCCTCAAAATGGCGCAGGAACGCAAGGTACAGGTGTTGGAAGCTCAGCGTCAGCAGTTGGATGCGATTGACGGGCACAACCAGGGTATCGCCCTCGAAGCCAGCGAGTACCCCTACGCCGCGCTTGAGGACCTCTTTGCCAACGCAAAGGCAAGTGGTGAAGCGCCTTTCTTCCTCTTGCTCGACCTTATCCAGGATCCGCAAAACCTTGGATCGTTGTTGCGAACCGCGGAACTGATGGGCGTACATGGGGTGGTTATGCCATCCTCGCAGGCAGCCCAGATCACACCGGGCGTGGTGCACGCCTCTTCCGGCGGCTCGGAACACCTTCTCATTGCACAATACAATCTTGCTCAGGCGATTGACCGCATGAAGGAGCTCAAGGATGTTTGGGTCTATGGGCTGGATGCTTCACCCAAAGCGCGTCCTGTGCATCAATTGCGAATGGATGGCGGTGTGGCGCTGGTGGTTGGCAATGAAGGGGAAGGCTTGCGTGACCTGGTACGCAAGAAGTGCGATAATCTTCTCAGTTTACCGCAATACGGGAAGCTGGACTCGCTCAACGCGGCAGTCGCTGGCTCGATCGCGCTTTTCCTCGCCAGGCAGGCAAGGCAAACAAAATCATAGATCGTAGTTGTTTCTGCCCTCAAAGTAGGTCAGATCCCGCTGTTGGACCTGACATCACAAACGGGTGCCCACGATTAATTTTCCTCTTGTCGGACCAAATAATTGGCGTAGGTCAGGTCCCGCTGTTGGACCTGACATCACAAACACCTGCTACAAGTATTTTTTTGTTTGTTGGAATAAATCATTGGCGTAGGTCAGGTTGCGCAGTTCAACCTGACATCACAAACGGGTGCCCACGAGTAAATTTTCCTCTTGTCGGACCAAATAATTGGCGTAGGTCAGGTTCCGTTTTTGAACCTGACAACAAGAACGCATGCATACCAGTAAGTTTTTCCAATGATAGGATTGAGTAATTCTCGTAGGTCAGGTCCCGCCCTTGGACCTGACATCAAAAAATTCTTGCTCACAAGTTTTTCTGATTGTTGGAATAAATCATTGGTGTAGGTCAGGTTGCGCAGTTTAACCTGACATCACGAACGCTTTATCACATGCTTTTTTCCGTTTATCAGATTGAATAATTGGCGTAGGTCAGGTTGCGTAGTTCAACCTGACATCACGAAAGCTTTATCACATGCTTTTTTCCGTTTGTCAGATTGATTAATTGGCGTAGGTCAGGTCCCGCATTTGAACCTGACATCACAAATGCCTGCTCACGAGAATTTTATCTATCTGTCGGGATGAATGATTGGCGTAGGTCACGTTCCGCCCTTGAACCTGACATCACAAACGCGAGCTGACCCAACCAATTATTCATAAACCGTTTTTGCTGATTCATTTGCGCATTTCACCCCAGCAAATTACACTTCCTTTATGCCAAATTTCATCCGCAATTACATCGCCGGTGGCACCTACTTCTTCACCCTGGTGACATCGAAAAGAACCGGATTTTTCGAAGACAAAAGGTGTGTAGAAGCGTTTTTCTCTTCCTTGCTTAAAGTTCAAAGTTATCACCATTTTGATTTGATCGCTTATTGCATCCTGCCTGATCATATTCATCTCCTGATTACCCTGGCTGAAGGCGACCGTGATTTCTCCTCAAGAATCAAAGAGATTAAGAGAAAGACCACAACCTCAATCCGTAAAATATTGGAAAAACCAAACATTGATATCTGGCAGGGACGTTTTTGGGAACACACCATCAAAGATCAGGATGACTTCCAACATTGTTTCGACTACATTCATTACAACCCGATCAAACATGGCTATTCTGACAACTTTAATTGGGAAAGGTCCAGTTTTTGGAGTTATTACGGTGAAGACGAGCATGCCTCGCTATTGATTGATCCGAATAACTTCCATGAGGGCATGTATGCGTACGGGGAATGAAGGGGCCTATAAAGGTGTTATGAATGAAAAAGGTTGGATGTGCATCGGCAGGCGCGTGTGATGTCAGGTTCAAAAGCGGAACCTGACCTACGCAAATGCTTGGGGTTGTGGATGAAAAGGATTAGGCCCGCATTAGCAGGCGAGGGTGATGTTAGGTTGAACCCCGCATAAAGACGCGGGGCAGGAGCGGAACCTGGCCTACGCAAATGCTTAGGGTTATGGATGAAAAAGGTTGGATGTGCATCGGCAGGCACGTGTGATGTCAGGTTCAAAAGCGGAACCTGACCTACGAAGATTCTTCTTGAAGAAAACGTGAAAGGTGAGCGACTGGAATTACAAGAAAATCACCGTAACCAACCAAAGGCAGACCATCACAAAGCCCATCACCAGCCGGATGCCGGCGGCCAGACCGTAGCCGAAGGCCAGGGCTTTGGTGGCTGCCCAGGCTTTTTCGCGGTCATTATTGAGGCGCCGGTATTCCAAAATGTAAAGGAGCCCCAGAGCTACGGCGATCCCGCCGATCGGGGTCAGGAAGATTCCGCCAATGAGCATACCCAGAAAGCTCACAAGGATCTCCCACCAGGGAACCCCAGCATCACGAGTCTTTTTCGCACCCAGGAGATTGTCCAACAGCGATCCAACAAGCATTAGCAAAGTGTTGATCACAAAAAACGCGATGGTAAGCCCAAATTGAGTTTGCGAATGCCCTTGATTGAAACCTACATAGATCACCCAAACCAGGTGACCCAACCAACTGATGGTCAAACCCGGAAAGAACACCAGGAACAGACCGAAGAAGCCAACGGCGTTCAGCATGCCGCTTAGAACGAGCAGCAAAATCCGGATCCAGTCAGGACTCATTTGATCACCTCAATACCGCCCATGAGCGGCTTCAGAACATCAGGCACCAATATGCTTCCGTCTGCCTGCTGGTAGTTTTCGAGCACGGCAATCAGGGTGCGCGGCAGGCCCAAACCCGATCCGTTCAACGTATTCACAAACTGTAAGGAGGAGCCATCCGCCGGACGGTACTTGATGTTGGCACGCCTCGCCTGGAATTGCCCAATGTTGGAAATGGAGGAGACCTCGAGCCATTCCTGGCAGCCAGGCGCCCAGACTTCCACATCGTAGGTCTTGTGCGAGCCAAAGCTCAGGTCGCCAGTGCACTGCTTGAGGATGCGATAGGTCAGCCCAAGCCCCTCGCAGGTGGCGCAGGCATCCGCAACCATGTTCTCGAGTTCCTGCTCCGCGTTTTCAGGCAGGCAGTACTTGTACATCTCAACTTTGTCGAATTGATGCCCGCGTTTAATGCCGCGGACGTCTCTGCCGGCACTCATTTTTTCACGCCGGAAGCAGGCAGTGTAAGCGGTCAGGTTCATCGGCAGAGCGGTTTCATCGAGGATCTCACCCATCAACATACCTGTCAGTGGCACTTCGGCTGTGGGCACCCACCAGAAATCCTCCTGGTGATCACGGTAAAGATTGTCGGCAAATTTTGGCAGTTGCCCGGAGGCAAACATGACCTCCTCGCGAACCATCCAGGGCGGATAAAACTCCGTATAGCCCTGGCGGATGTGAAGGTCCAGCATCCAGAAGATCAGGGCGCGTTCCAGCCGAGCGCCAGCACCCTTGAGCACATAAAAACGCGTTCCGGAGAGCTTCACGCCAGCTTCGAAATCGATAATGTCCAGGTCAGTGCCCAAATCCCAATGGGGTTTTGGTTCAAAGTCGAACTGTTTGGGGTCACCGATTGTCCGCAGAACCACATTGTGCTTATCATCCGGTCCGATCGGGACATCCGCGTCAGGGATGTTTGGAATGCCAGCCAGAGTGTCGTAAAGCGCTTTTTCCGTTTGCTTAAGGGTCTCGTCCAGCTCGGCGATGTCATCACCAAGAACGCGCATGGCGCTGATCTTGGCTTCACGCTCTTCCTTGCTCTTCATCCTGCCGATTTCCTTGCTGACGGCATTGCGTTCAGCTTTCTTGGTTTCAACGTCGATGATCAGGCGGCGACGCTGCTCATCAAGAGCGATGACATCATCCACGATACTGGAATCCATCTCACGCTTTGCCAGGGCTTCTTTTACAAGCTCGGGATTTTCCCGGAATAATTTGACATCCAACATGCTGACCTCTCTGGTTGCTTCAGAACTTAACATTTCAATTTTACCATTCAGTAGAGATGGTGATGGAGATCAAGTAATCTATCCATCTGTAGATATTTATCAAACAATCAGGGGAGGTAAAGTGAGTTACCCAATGAAGTTTTCAGAAAAACTTTGGCAATCCCATTTGTGAACATCTGGTGGAGTTCAAAAATTCTGGCAAGTGTTAAAGTCAGCGCGTTTTCTTCCCATTTTCAGCTTTATTTACGTTAAGAATTTCTCTTAATTCTTTTTACTGTGTAAAATTCATAGCCTTCTTTTGAAGTGTACGTGATAATTTCCCAACGTGGACTTTCACAAGATTTGATAATTGCCATTGCTTCTTCTTTCGAGTGGGTGGTATTGCTAAGATTGTTCAAATAAATACTAGCTAAACTTAATTTCTGTGATGGTTCTAAATGGCTAAACCCTTTCTCATAGTATTCAGCCGCCTTAATATAATCAACATCAGTTAGTAAACCTGTAAAAAACATATCTCCAACCCTGGCGCAGGCAAAAACGATCCCCGCATCGGCTGCTATCTCCAAGAATTTTTTATATAGCAAAAGATCGATTTTACCTTCATTATCTCGCCTATTTAGGTATTGCCTTGATAATTCAACGTATGTATTAAAAGGTTTTATACTACTTTTAATTCTTTCAATATCTCGGATAATGTTTTCTTCCTCCGCTGCTATAATGAGAGCTTCTTTGTAATCATCTTCAAATTGTGATCGTAGAGAAGCAATCTCGGTTTGATATTTGCGGGCGAAAGAAATTCGATTTTCATCAGACACAACACAATCTGATGCTTTAGCAACAGCGGATAGAAATCTGCTCATGTTACTTAACGAGATGTACGCCCACTGTAGAAGTTCAGAATCGCCCTCATTACCGGTTGCATGGGCATCAATGTTTCTATCCTCCTGAAGATTGTCGAGATACTGGTTTATCTTTTTGAATTTACATCTGCCAAAAGGGCCACCTGTGGGACCTTTTAGAATTGTACTAATGATTGTTGTATCCATATCATCAATTGAATAGTGATCCATCCCTAATAAATGCATTTTGTCCCACGCACCAATATAGCTCCTAGAGTAATCAGACTTCACACCCTTTTGAACTTCATCGTATAGTATTGACTTCCACGTATCATCAGCAAATGTTTCTGCAAAAGCCCTCCGTAAATAGTCCTGTAAAATATGCGCCTGCAACATCTTAATATCAGTTATTCTATTTCTCATTTTCATATTTAATCCTCCTAATAGATGGTAATCCGTTTAATTATTTAATCAGACCGGTTTTGTTGGTTTCAATTGAGATAAAGTCTCCCTAGATTTCATGCTCGTCCGGGTCATATGTATCAATTTCATACTTTAACCTGTAAATATCCGGCCAATGATCCTGACCCATGGCATTTCTCGGAAAATGCTTTATGAGTACTGAGGTGATTGCATCCTCCAGGTCCAATTGAAATTCTTTTTGGTTCTCATACAGCATATCATCAAATTGATGCATTGAAATGTTATGAATAACAAGAATGTACTCTATATACCTATCGTAAAGGATCTTACCGCTATATTTATTCCGTTGTTGCTTCAAAAAATATGGAAAATCTTTTGCTTTCAATTGGGATTTAAGGAAATGAGAAGTTTTTTCATCTTCGACTTTTTCGGTCTGGCGGTGATACCTTCCTGAGAGATAATCAGTGTCAACATCAAGAAATTTTCCAAGTGCCTCCATTAACTCGGGAGATACTACCCCGTCTCTGATTCCTCGTTCAACAGATTTGGACGACCAACCGAAGCGATAGTCTTCCCCAAGTCCCCTAATACTAAACCTTTTAAATTCTAAGGCTTCCATTAAGCATTCTCTGTCTAGTGGAACTTTGCTGATTTTTTTGTTACCCATGTAAGGTCGCTTCCTAGGTGAGGACATTAATTCAAATATTGTCTTTCCACATTCGCATGCGATTGTTGAATCGAGGACATTAATGTCTTATAATAGTATTATAACAAAAAATTACGAAAGGAAACGTACTATGAATTTTTTAGATTATCCTGCTAATAAAATCAAAACAAGTAATATCGATCCAAATGAAGGTATATTTGAGAATGCTATTATTCTTTTACCTATCATTACTCCAATAGTGTGTGAGGTAATAGAAAAGCTAATGAGTTTAGCTCACGATGCAATGGAGCACCAATATGACATAAAAGTAAAAGTGGGACCAGTTGATATTTTACTTAGCAAAAATAACTAGTCGAAGTGGAAGAGAAATGAAAAAACTTTCGGAATATGATTGGTACTGTGATGAATGTTATGAATACTTGAATAGCCAGCTAGGATTTGATGCCTATTGCGGTTATTGGACATGTTCGAATTGTGGTAATTCGAATAAAATCGGGAAGAGTGAAATCATATTTGATAATCTTGAAGAAATTTACCATGATCACAAAGAGGATAGAATTCCGGTAGGTTGTTCTGCTTGTGGTGGACCATACCCAAACTGCAAGACCAGTTGCAATTTATTTGATGAGTAATCAGTAAGCCAATTGTACTGATGAGGTTAACAGGATGAAAGTCAATCCGCCCGAATCTCTTAGCTAAAGAGCTCGATTGGTGACAATAGAGCTTAGTCAAATAAAACGGACTTGCCGTTCTGATTCATCTGGGTGAGAATAGCTTTAATGTTCCTGCTTGTTGAACAGGGTGCTCACTGTAGTTTTATTTCTTGCAGATGTTTAACGTTGGAGCTCCATTGCGCAATAGGCTCCTCACCTCCTGAATTCCATTTTGGACAAGTAATGGTTTTCAGGTTTCTTGCTTTCATCATCAAATATTGATGTAAATATTCATGAGGTCAATGATTGTGCTCGGTCAAAAGATCATAACAATCATTAGGGAAGCCCAATCTACTTTCTTTCTAACCCTATTACCCAAAACAGCTATAATATAGCCCATGAAATACGCGAAGATACTCTTGTTGGTGTGCCTTGCTGTGCTGATTGCTCTGCCATTCGGCAGAATTTCAGCGCAGGATCCTACGCCAAACACCTATGGCATCCTGACCTCCACGCCCCAGCCGGACGGATCCATTTATCACATCGTCCAACCTGGCGAGAGCCTATGGGTGATTTCCGCTGCTTATGGCATCCCGGGCAGTGAGATCATGGTGCTCAACGGCAACAGCGCCGAAGCAAACGAAGTCTATATCAACGATGTACTGCTCATCCGTCGGGCAAACACCCCCATCCCAACCAGCAACTTCACGGCTACCCCTATCCCCAGAACCCCTCAGCCAACGATTTTCATGCCAAGCAGAACCCCAATCCCAACCAAGACCCCACTGCCCACTGCAACCCCCACGCTGCCGCCTTCCACCACACAGCTGCTCTTCGGAGACAGCCAAAAGGTGGGGCTGACAATGACCGTAATCAGTGGAGTGGGCTTGCTGCTCGTAATCGTCTTTGGCTTCCTCAAGAAACCGCGTTAGCCTCACAATCGCATGTCAACTGACCAGCGCATCGTCATTCTCGCCGATACCCATGTTGGAGATCGCACACCGGCAATTGATCCTGCACTGCTGCGTGCGATCGCAGCCGAGCTGCCAGACCGCATCTTCCATGCCGGGGATGTCTGCAAGCCCGAGGCAATTGAACGATTATCCCAAATAGCCCCGACTGACGCTGTCCAGGGCAACCGCGACTGGTTCATGGGGTATCGCCTGCCGTTGGAATGCCATCACCAAATCAATGGCGTCAAGCTCACGCTCGCGCATGGGCACATCAGCATCTGGCAGTGGTTCCTGAATTACGTGGTGCTCTTTTTGTTCGGGACAATGAGTGGACATTGCAAATTCCAGGCAAAACTCGCCAAAAAGTATCCTGACGCGGATGTGATCATCTACGGGCACATCCACGTTCGTCATGATGAGGTCATGGATGGCATCCACTTTGTGAACCCGGGAGTCAGCTATCCGGAACGGCGCAATCAGTACAAATCCCAGTATGCGGTCCTGACGATCACCAGCCAGGGAGAAGTGCGGGCAGAATTCAAATCCGTCCAACCAGACCCGCCAGCATCGGTATAATTGAAGCATGCCTGGCGAAATATTGAGCTCTCCCAAAAACCCTAATATCCAACTGGCGCGCAGCCTGCTTGAACAAAGCAAAGCCCGCCGTAAGCATAATGCCTTTGTGGCGGAAGGCGCGCGCGTGTTGGAAGATGGGCTGACTTCAGCTGTGCCTTTGCGCTTTATGCTTTACAAGACCAGCCTCACACCCCGTGCCAAAGCCCTGCTTGAGCAGATCAAGCCTGACCAACCTGCTTTTGAGGTGGAAAACAAGCTGTTTGACAGCCTGAGCGATACCGAATCTTCCCAGGGCATTTTGGGCGTTTTTGACATCCCGGACCATGCCCAACCTACCAGACCCGGCTTTGTGGTGATCCTTGACCAGCTGCGGGACCCCGGCAACCTGGGCACCATTCTGCGCTCGGCAGAAGCGGCTGGCGTGCAGGCAATTTGCCTGCCCCTTGGCACCACGGATGTCTGGGCGCCAAAGGTTGTGCGCTCCGCGATGGGCGCGCATTTTAGGCTGCCGCTGTTGCAGTGGCCTTGGGAAGCAATCACCTCGTACGTGGAAGGGCTGACCGTTTTCCATGCGGACATGGACGGTAAGGAGAGCCTTTGGCAGGCGGATTTCCGCGGACGCACCGCGCTGCTGATCGGCGGTGAAGCAGAAGGTATCAGCCCGGAGGGGCGAGGTTTGGCGACCCACAGCGTGCGTATTCCGATGGCTGGGAAGACCGAATCGCTCAACGCTGCGGTTTCTGCAAGCATTTTGATGTTCGAGGTGCTGCGCCAGCGCAGCCAGGAAGTTTGACTATGAAAATTCGCTCCATCACGGTCTTTTGCGAACCTGGCTACCCGGTAAACCGGCTACTGCTGCAGCAGGTCGGGATCTTTGCTACCCACGCGAGAAAATTGTATGAAGAGGCCGGCTTTGAGGTGCAATCCCTGCGCCTGGCAACCCCGCCTTTTGGTCAATTTGTGGCACCGATCGACCTGCCAGATGCTGTGCAGAGTTACGCCATCGAAGCGCATGCGGATGGATTTGAGTATATTTCGCTTGGTCCTGCCAGCTCCGACCCCACCGAGTGGGCTGCAATCCCGGGCGCGTTGAAGCGCAGCAATCGGGTTTTCCTCTCCGGCTCGCTAACAACCCAACAAGGCGAGCTTGACCTGGCGAATGCCGCCCGCTGCGCTGAAACGATCGTGGCGCTTTCGAAACTGGAGCCGGACGGTTTCGCGAATTTGCGTTTTTGCGCGTTGGCAAACGTGCCGGCCTGCACGCCGTTTTTCCCCGCTGCCTACGCGCAGCGTGAGCAACCGGCTTTCGCGCTCGCCCTCGAGGCTGCAGATTTGGCACTCACCTGTTTTAGTCAAGCCAAAAGTCTGCAGGAAGCCCGGCAATGCCTGATCGATACCATCAATGAAAATGCGGCAAGGCTGGAAGCGGTTGGCGAAAAGTTGGAAAAAATGTACGGTTACCTGTTCAAAGGGCTGGATTTCACCCTTGCGCCGCACCCGGATCAAACCGCTTCCATCGGAAGTGCTATCGAAGCCCTGGGATTACCGGCGTTTGGACCGCATGGCAGCTTATTTGCCAGTACATTTCTGACCAGCAGCCTGCAGCAAGCGCAGTATCGCAAAATCGGTTTCAACGGCTTGATGCTGCCAGTGCTTGAGGACAGCACGCTCGCGCTACGCGCGGCTGAAGGTAGCCTGAGTTTGACGGAACTACTGATGTTCTCAGCTGTCTGCGGGGCTGGATTGGACGTCATCCCCCTTCCCGGCGACACCTCCCCTGAAGAGATCTACCCCATCCTGCTGGATCTTGGCGCGCTGGCTTTGCGGCTCAACAAGCCTCTCACTGCCCGACTGATGCCTGTGCCAGGCAAGCAAGCGGGAGATCCGACCACCTTCGACTTTGGCTACTTTGCCAATAGCCGCGTGATGCCTTTGCAGTCGCAAAAGCTTTCAGGGTTAATGCTTGGAAGTGAGAAGATAAAGCTGCCGCAGCGAGAAGATCAGGGCTGAATTTCGCGCACTTGTTTGTAATTGACGATCACGAGGTTGCTGTCGCAGTTGCCAGTAATGTTCAGATAGGTCAGGGCTGATAACGCTTCACCGTTCGCGTCAAATAGCTGGATGGTGATGCCGCTTTCCCTGATGCGCTGGTTGTCAATCACGAAACCAAAACCAGATTCCCCATACACTGGCAAATCCCCTGACACGCTGGTCTGTTCAACCAGGCTGCCCCCGTAAGTGCCGCCAAGTTTGACTGTATAATCGAAGACCGGGGCTTCACGCAGGTCCAGGACTTCGCCGCCAATGAAGAGATACTCCTCGCAGTCGTATTGAGGGAAGAGCATATCGTTCGGGTTCCCGCTTGGGGTGCCCCTGATCACAAAAGGCATAGGCTTTTCAGTTGGCGTGGGCGTAAACGTCAGGGTTGGCTCAGGGGTGAAAGTGGCAGTTGGCTCCAGAGTTTGAGTTTGGGTGGGAGTTAAGCTTACACTCTGGACAGTCGTAATTTCAACAGTTGCAGAAGGTTCTTTCGTTTGTGCTACCGGGAGATTGGTGGCAGTTGGTTTCGCTTCCAGTGGGTTGGGCAGGATGCCCAGCAGCATCAATAAAACCACCAGCACCAAAGCCAACAGCAAGACGCCAGCTCCGATGCTGCCGCAGCCGGTAGATTTCTTGGGTTGTTCCATTGGCACTGCCATCGGGCGGGCAGGAGGAGTGGATCGGCGGGCTGGAGGGCGGTTTCGGTTGCTCACGGGATCTGGAAAACTATCTGTGAATTGGCGATTGCTGTGCTGAGCCAATCCTGGAGGGCTTTGGTCTGCAAGGCAATGCGCGCGTCGGTGGTGAGAGGATGGGCAGACTCGTGGGCCTGCACCTCGATGATGTGGTAGCCGATTTCAGATTGGATGATCTCTGAGCGAGCGCCAACTTCAAGGCTGAAAGCGGCGGCTTCGACTTCCGGGTAGAGCAGGTACCCGCGCGGGAACCATCCCAGCTCGCCGCCGGATTCGGGGCTGTATTCCCAGGCAAGTTCTCCAAAGTCGCTGCCGCTGTTGAGGCCTATGAGTGCACGCTGAGCGCCTTCGGAAGTCAGGGCGAAGATCTGCCTTGCCCGCACCTGCTCGACTGCGTCGGGGATGGTGGCGGAGATCTGGTCGCGCTGCCAGGCCGCTTCCGAGGCGAGCGTAAGCGCCATGCGGAACTCATTGTCGTCGTAGTGGTTATTGGTCATCCAGTCGGTGAAGGCACTCCCCGGGCCCAATCCGGCGACTAAGCCGTCAATTTTCGCTTGCAAATCTGCTTCGCCAAGAGTAAAGCCGTTTTTGCGAGCTTCCTGCGACAGCATTTGCTGCTCGATCAGAAAATTGATGACGGTCTGACTGATCGCTGCGTCATCGGGTCTTACCGGCTGGTCAGCGAGCGAGTCGCGGTAGCGCCAGACTTCATTGATGAAGTAACTCAGCGGGATGGCTTCTCCGTTGACGAGTGCCGCTGCGGGAATTGCTGTGGGGGTGGGCTCAAGAGTGACAGTGGCTGTGCTGACGACAACGGTTGGGACGATCGGCTGAGGGCTGGGGTTGACGGGCGGGGTTTGTGTCTTTTCGCAGCCGGCAGACAAAAGAAGCGCCGTGGTTAGAACCACCAGCGCGATAAATTTTACAGGTTTACGTAGAAACATGCGCTTATTATACTCATTCTTGGTTTAAGGTTTAGAGAATGGTCGTGTATTGTAGCCACGCCAGCGCCCTTTTTATGTGATCGTGCCGGCGTCCCCGCCGAGCACGGTATCTGACCGAAAGGTCTCCTGATTCTTGTAACAAAGGATGAAGCCTACGGCTAATTCGTGTGAACGGTCAGAGACCGGCACAATCAGGATGTGCGATTGCGCCAGCGTCTCGTTTTTATGATCGTGCCGGCGTCTTGTTTATATGATCGTGCCGGCGTCCCCGCCGAGCACGGTATCTGACCGAAAGGTCTCCTGATTCTTGTAACAAAGGATGAAGCCTACGGCTAATTCGTGTGAACGGTCAGAGACCGGCACAATCAGGATGTGCGATTGCGCCAGCGTCTCGTATTTATGATCGTACCGGCGTCTTGTTTATGTGATCGTGCCGGAGTCCCCGCCGAGCACGGGATTTGACCGCCAGGTCTCCCTGTGCCATTTCCAAAAAATTCCCCTTCACAACAATTTCCTAAAACATCTTCCTCATATACACCAAAGCATTTCATGGTTTTTTCGCTAAATGGTATACTTGACAAAAGCGGGTTGCACCGTTTAATATGCTATTAATTGAACTTTGTTGACTGACAAAGGAAGGAATTCTAAACATGGCACAAAAAAAATCTCAGAGCCTGCTTTCTTCTTATCGTAAGAAATCGCGCAAGAACAGCAGCAAAGCGCTATTGCTTGTGTTGGTTGCTGTTCTGGTTATCGCCGGACTGGTTATGCTGGCTTTGTGGGCAACTGGCAATCTCGGCGGCGGCGGACTGCAACTCTTCGCGACCGATACCCCCACCCCCACCCTGACCCTGACCCCAACTCCGGTTACGCCAACCATCACCTCAACTGTCACACCGACCATCACCGAAACGCCAACCCCGTCGTTGACACCCACGCTGGATGGACCTTTTGATTACGTAGTTCAGGAAGACGACTATTACTGCGCGCAGATCGCAGAGAAGTTTGGCGCGGACCTGGAAGTGTTCTTATCGATCAACCCGGATTACGTTACTGGCGGGAACTGTTACATCAAAGCTGGTGACATCGTCAAGGTGCCTGCCCCCTGGCAGCGCATGCCCACTTCAACCCCAGTTCCAACCGATATTCGCCCGGGCACAGTTGTTGACTACTTGGTCGAAGCTGGTGCCAATCTCGAATCGGTTGCCCTGTTCTTCCGCTCAACACCTGAACGGATCATCGCCGAAACCAACCGGTACCGCACAGCCGAAGGCATTGAGACGCTGCTGAGTGAGACGACACCGCTGTATATTGGTGAATTGCTCAAAGTGCCGGTCAACATCGCGACACCGATACCCTCAGCGACTACCACACGCACGTTGACCCCTTCGCCTACACCCTAGTCCAAAAAAAAAGAATCAAAAACGGATGCGGAAATAAACCGCATCCGTTTTTTGTTGTGTTGCCAGACTATTCCGCGTCCACTTTTTGATCCTCTTCATTCGGATCGTAGTTGAGCCAGTCAGTCTCAGGCAGCAGGTGATAATACCTGGAGGTTTCAATATCATACTCGAGGAAAATTGTGATCAAAACACGCAGCAGGATGATAACAAACAGCGTCAGGAGTTCATTAAAGCGGGGAGAAATCCCCAGGCTCAGGATGTCCGCAGCCATGGCAAATTCCAATGCAAGACTCAAGCGATGCCCCATTCTCAGACGAATGCTCTCAGAAGAACGGATTTGAACCAGGTAATCCTTGTTAAACAATCGTTTCACATACGAAAACAGCCCCTGAACTGCAGACGTGACAATCACAATAACCGAAGCAATCTCGCAGCCCAAAACAGCATAGCTAACAATCGTTTCAATAAGTTGGCTATGGGGTGTCGTTCGATCTGAATAGGTCGAACCCCTGGCAAGATACAGGGCGACAATCAAAGCAACAATCAGGATCGCCGGCATGACGATCTTGCTTAATGAGGCTGCTTGAGCTTCCTTTTGCGAATTGGAATGGTGATGATTTTCCTTCATAATTCTTTCTCCGTAAGTTTCTTTACTTGATATTCACCAGCCGCCCATTGTCTACTGCAGACTGGAACAAAGCATCGATGACAACCAAATTGTTGATAGCGTCAGATAGTGGGAATCGAGGGACATCCTTGCTGACAGCCACGTTGTAGAAATGTTCCAACATGTGTTTATAGTCGTTTTCGGCGCGGAAATTGATGCGTTTGCTTTCCTTACCAGCCACATTCAACAACGCGCTGGTGCCCTCGCTGACAAGCAAGAAGGGTTTTTCGATGTGGATCGAACCCGCAGAGCCAACTACACGCAGGAATTGAGAACTGTCAGCATTGAATGAAACCATGAACTGTCCAAAAACCTGGTCACCAAAGTCGAGGGTGGCAACTGTCTGCAAATCCACTCCTGACTTGCTCATTTGGCAGAGTGCCTGCACACTGGCTGGCTCACGTCCAACCAGCAGCCTTTGTAGATTGATACTATAACAGCCCAAATCATACAACGCGCCCCCGCCGAGATCTGGCGCAAGGCGGATGTCATCCGGGTTACTGAGCGTAAAGCTGAAACCTGACTGAACGAGCCGAACTTTCCCAATCGTCCCGGAGCGAACTATCTCATGGATCTTCTCAAAGCGGCTACTGTAACGGTACATGAAGCCTTCCATTAGCACTACGGAATGCTCGAGAGCGGTGCTTATCATCAGCTGGGCTTCGTTCGCGTTGAGGGCGAAAGGCTTTTCAACCAAGACATGTTTACCTGCCTGCATTGCCTTAATCGCCCAGGGAGCGTGTTCGCTGTTTGGCAGCGGAATGTAAACAGCCTGGACGTTACTGTCCGAAAGCAGATCTTCGTAATTGCCATACGCACGCGGGATCTCAAAAGGCGCGGCGAATTCCTGCGCGCGGGTCAGGTCGCGGCTGGCAACTGCAATGACCGGGGTGTGTTTCATACTCAACAAAGCTGGAATGACCGCTCTTTCCGCGATCCTGGCAGTTCCAAGAATTCCCCAGTTCAATTCCGGCTTGCGGAACAAGTTGCCCGCTATGGGCTTTGATGATAAGATATCCATAAGACCTCAATTCTTCAACTGCGCGATGCTATTTGTAAACATTATATACTGGATTCGTGCAGTTTTTTTTACCTAAATTGATCACTTTTGGCTAAGGAGAAAAAATGCCCTCACTCGAAGTAATTCAACAACTACAGGAAAAAATTCAATCTCAACGCGAACAGATCATCCGCTTTATGCGCGAGATTTGCGCTATCCCCAGCATGGAATCCAACATCGAAGACGTCGGCAAGCGCATCGCAGCAGAAATGAATACCCTGCATTTTGACGAAGTTCGGTTCGACAAAATGGGAAACATTATGGGGCGGATTGGCACGGGCGAGAAGGTGATCGTGTTTGACTCTCACATCGACACGGTCGGCATTGGCGACCCGCATGAGTGGAAGTGGGATCCTTTTGAAGGCAAGGTTGAAGATGGCGTGCTGTATGCCCGCGGCGCCTGCGACGAGAAGGGCTCAACCCCCGGCATGGTCTATGGCCTGGCTGCTGCCCGGGACCTGGGTTTGCTTGAAGGCTGGACTGCCTGGTATTTTGGGAATATGGAAGAGTGGTGCGATGGCATCGCCCCTAACACCTTCGTGGAAGTTGACCCAAAGATCCGACCAGACTTTGTGGTGATCGGTGAGCCGACGAAGATGAACGTCTACCGCGGTCACAAAGGTCGCATCGAGCTAAAAGTGACAGCCAAAGGTGTTTCGGCACATGCCGCCAGCAATCATGTTGGCATCAATGCCATCTATTTGCTGCTGCCTGTCATCGCAGGCATCCGCGATCTGGAGCCACAGCTCGGGGATGATCCGTTCCTCGGGAATGGAAAAATTACCGTTTCAGATATGGTTGTCAAGACCCCCAGCATCAACGCGGTTCCTGATGAAGCTGTCATTTACATCGACCGTCGCATGACATTTGGCGAGACCCAGGAAGGTGCAATTGCCCAGGTGGAAGCCCTGATCCCGGATGAAAGTAAGGACCGGGTGAAGGTGGAAGCCCTGTTCTATGACGTGCCTTCGTATACTGGATTCGTATTCCCGGTGGACAAGTATTTCCCCGCCTGGGCGATCCCAGAAGAGCACGCGCTGGTGCAGGCTGGGCTCGAAACCCGCCGGTTGATTGGGCTGGACGATGCCTCTGCAGGAAAATGGGCTTTCAGCACCAATGGCATTTATTGGGCAGGCAAGGCTGGCATCCCCTCGATTGGCTTCGGTCCTGGCGACGAAGTGACCGCGCACACAGTCCACGACAGCGTCAGGCTGGATGATGTGGTCAAGGCAGCGGAGTTTTACGCTTTGGTTGCGAGCTTGATCAAGTAAGATTTTTTCCAAAAACCTCTTAAACGGATGGGCTATACCCCATCCGTTTTTTTATTCAATAAAACTTCGGCGAAGGGACCAAGCCCTCTTTGTACTAAAGAACTTCGTAAGGATGGGCATATATAACATAAGATTTTTTCATGTTCCATTATAAAAAAGAGATGTTTGTGTAGGTCAGGTTCCGCAGTTGAACCTGACATAATTAGCACGTGGTAACAATGGTTTTAATTTAGAATTCAGGGTTTTGCTGTATTAATTACGCCAATGGACGCAAAATCAAAGGACTGACACGGGCAAAGGTTCGAAATGTCAGGTTGAAAATCGCAACCTGACCTACGCGCTCCAGTGTATAAATCATATTTCCATATTCGAATTTGGCGTGGTTTTGTTTCATTGTTTGGCAATATTAACACTAATTATGTGTCAGATTGGGAAGCTGCTCTTTCAGTCCAAAACAAAACTGTCTACAATCAATTTCTTGTAGTCAAAGTGGAACTTGCTGGGTATAATCAAGAAAAGATTACTCAAGGAGATAAACAATGCAAACCTTTTTACATGGTCGTGACTTGATTGGCGATCTGGACTTCTCGAAGGAAGAAGTCGAAACCGTTCTGGACGTCGCCTGGGACCTCAAGCGCAAACGAGCCCTCAACGAACCCCATCCCTACCTGCGCGATAAAGTGCTGGCAATGCTGTTCTTCTTCAGCAGCACCCGCACCCGCGGCTCCTTCGAAGCTGGCATGGCTCAACTTGGTGGGCACGGCGCTTTCATCGAGAGCAAAACCACCCAGATTTCGCACGGCGATACCGCCAAGGAGATCGGCGAGATTTATGGCCGCTATTTTGACGGCATCGCCATCCGCCATTGCGACTGGGGAATCGGCAATTCCTATCTCAACGAAGTCGCCAGGAACTGCCGCGTGCCTATCCTGAATATGCAGTGCGACGTTTATCACCCCTTCCAGTGCCTTGCTGACCTGATGACCATCATGGAAAAGAAAGGCCGCGATCTGAAGCGCAAGAAGATCGTTGTCTCCTGGGCTTATGCCGCCTCTTATCTCAAACCAATCTCCGTGCCGCAATCGCTCATCCTCCAGATGCCTCGTTTCGGCATGGATGTCACCCTCTCCTATCCCAAGGAATTCCTGCTGATGCCCGAGATCGAGCAGCAGGCAGCTGATGAAGCTAAAAAATGGGGTACGTCCTTTGAGATCGTGCACGACATGGACGAAGGCATGAAGGATGCCGACATTATCTATGCCAAGAGCTGGGGACCACTGCTGACCACGGCTGATGCTGTAGATGGAAAGAAACTCCAGGATTCTTACACCGATTGGATCATGGATCAGCGCCGGTTAAAACTCGCCAAGAGCGATGCGATCTACATGCACCCCCTGCCAGCTGATCGCAACATCGAAGTGACCGACGAAGTCATCGACGGACCCAATTCCGTGGTTTATGATGAAGCCGAGAACCGCCTGCACGCGCAAAAAGCGGTCATGGCGCTGACAATGGGCTAAGCCCTGCCAAATAAACTACCACCGGGAAGCTGTAGCTTCCCGGTTTCTTTTTCAGTTGTGCCACTAATTCATGTAAAATACATGCATACATATAATCCAGGCATCCCAGGAAAGGGGCTCAGCGGTGAACAAATTAGTGCTTTTTATAGTCAATGTGGCGATTGGGCTAACCCTGGCTATCCAGGTTCTAATCCATCCAACGCTTGAGGCTTCCGCCAGAACGATGTATTTGGTCGCCGTGGTTATCTTCATCAACTGGGCAATTTTCACCTGGCTTGCGTACTCCTCGGCGATGAAGGAGAAACAACTCTCGTCTGCATCCAAACCTTCGGTTGAGTTGCCAAAGGACGATACCAACAAGCGCAGAAAATCCTTGCTTGACGTGATGACCGTCATGTACCTGGTGATCATCCTGCTGGCGCAAATCAGCCTGAATGTGCTTGTCTTCCTGGAAATGACTGATCCCACATACGTGGTTTGGATAATCCTGGGAGCAATTCTTCTGCCGCTCACGGTTGCATGGATCGCAAACCGGACAATCAACAGATCGGGAAAAGTGAGATGAGATGGCAACATCCAAAGAATACATAGACTACGTGCTCGAGTGCCTGGGGCATATTGAAGGTATCGACGCGCGGAAGATGTTCGGGGATTATGGCCTTTACATGTTCAACCGTGTGATGGGATTTGTGTGCGATGACACGGTATTTCTCAAAATCATGCCCGGCAGCACGCGCGTTCTCGGTGAGGATGCGCCTACGGGCGAGGCATACACGGGGTCAAAACCCTATTACATGATTGAAGATTTGGAAGATAACGACAAAATGGCGCTGCTCTTTCGCTCTCTTTACGAAGACGTGCCCGAACCAAAACCTAAAAAACCACGCAGAGGGAAAGTTGCCTGACGTTTCCACGGGAGGGATCTGATGAAAGCTGACACACTTGACGTTATTATGTTTGTGATCCAACTGCTCAGCCTGATCGCGTTGGTTGTGTACGTGATCAAGACGGCAGAAGTAGCACAGGGCACCTGGAAATCCGCCCAGGCAATGGACCGCAGCGTGGCGGAGATGGTGGAGGATCGCGATCAACAGATCGCCCCGTATGTGGTGGTGTATTTTGATCACCAGACCGACTCGCCGATCTTTGACCTGGTCATCAAGAACACCGGTCGCACAGCCGCACGGGATGTTGAGATTTGTTTTGATCCAGAGCTCCAAACCTCGCTCAAAAACTACAATATTGAGAAATTAGCCTTCATTCACCAGCCAATTCCGACCCTACCTCCCGATTATGAGATCCGGGCTTCCGTGGATGTGATCGATAACGCACTGAAATCGGACACCCTGCCCAAGCAATACCTCGTGAAGGTCACCTACGCTGGTGGCATCAAATCTGAACGGCGCGAGGCTGAATATATCCTCGACCTTAATGTTTTTGAAGGGATTCTCGAGACCCACACGCGCAGCCTGACTGACTTGACAAAAGCGATTGAAAAAATCTCAGATAAGCTTGACGAACTCGCCAAGATTACCAGTGACAGCGTTAAACCTTTTTAGGGATTAGTCAACCAGGTGGGCGCCGTTTGCTGGCTCCCCAACCAACACGCTTTTAACCCCCGGCAGCTCCACTAAAGCCTTTTGGAGCCATTCTAATTCGTTCTTCAAGGCAAGCACGTGCACGTTTGGCCCGGCATCGACCGTCGCGCAGACGGCATGACCTTGTTTTCGCCAGTGCCAGACCTGCCAGAGCAGCACTTCGGTGGCTGGCTCCCAGTAAACCAACGGCGGATTGCTTGTGCGCATCACAGCGTGCATATAGTTTGAGTCTAGTTCGACAACCTCGGCAAAGCGCGTGAAATCCCGCGCGAGTAGTGCCTCGCGGCAGGTTTTGAGGCGTTCCGGGGCGTCCAGCACACGCTGCGCGTTGAGGGGAGAAGTGTGCGCAAGTTTGTGCCCGGCGCTGGAGCCGATCGGCTTGTGTGCCTGGCTGATCACAGCAACCGCGTCCACCAGGTCCCAGTGGTCCTTGGGTGCAATGCTGATAGCATATGAACTGGCATCATCTTCGCCAGACAGCCATTCCGCAAATCCATCCGGGATGGAACGACAGGCCGAGCCGGAGCCCAGCCTGGCTAGGCGAGAAAGGTCTTTTTGGTGTAAATCCAAGCCAGCGGCTTTGCTGGCAGCCAGGGCAAGCGCTGCAAAAGCGGAGGCTGAAGAGGCGATGCCGGCACCGGTGGGGAAGTTATTCGACGACAAAACCCGGGCGTGATGGTTTACGTTAGCGAGCTGGCGAACCTGGGCCAGAAATTGGCTGACCCGCTGCAGGCTTGCACCAGCTTGCAATTCGCCGTTCAGCTCGAAAATATCCTGCTCAAGAGCCGCGTCGAATTGGACTGTCGTCCGGCTTTCCATGCCGCTAAGGTTCATCGAGATTGAGCCGTTCAGCGGCAGGCGCAGGGCGTCATCGCGGTTGCCCCAGTATTTGATGAAGGCAATGTTGGGATGGGCAATGGCGGTGCATTCGGGGTGCATATTGTTCTCCAATATGAATTATAGTTGGTTCCTGGCGGAGTGCGCAAAAGAAGCGCATTCCGCCCTTGTATATTAAGACACAGAAAAGCATGATAATTGATTAGCATCGATCAGG
>DAOOPV010000017.1:0-34161 GCA_035388405.1 Anaerolineaceae bacterium | reverse complement strand
CTCCGCTGGCATCCAGCAAACGGGCAGCGTTCGCGTCATCCAGCGCTTTCCACCACAAACTGAAGAACAAGCTGCGGTTCTCCATCTCGGCTTCAAATTGCTGGAAACGGGCGATGTTGATCTGCGCGGTTTGATCCTGCGTGTTGGCTGCAAAACTCAAAGAGGCGAATCCATACAGGCGGTAGCCAAGTTTGTTCATCTCTTCCAGATCGCGCACCAGTTGCAGGAATTTCTCGCTGCTGATCTCGGGCTTGAGCTCTTCGCGCTGGCTAACGAACTTCTCTGTGCTTGCTTCGAGGTCTTGATAGGCCTGGTTGATTGCCGGGTCTGTGAAACTGGCGAATAGTTCGGTCAGCTTCCAGCCAGATTGGGTATATTTGGGGGCATTTTCGCTCATTGATAGTCCTTTTTTTGATATTTTATTCGCTCAATGATAATCCAAGACTGCCCCCTTGCGCGATAATTGCGTACACACCTCAAGCCATCCACAAGAAATTGAGGTGAAGGAAGGAGCCTCTTTAGCGCGCTGTCAGATTTTTTGGATTGTGACGATTATCTTTGTACCCTGACCAATGCCGGCAGATTCGGCTCTGATCGACGCGCCCTGCAACTCTACCAGGGCTTTGCAGATCGCCAGCCCGAGACCCATCTTGCCTTTTGAGCCGGTGCGGGCTTTGTCGGCCTGGTAAAAACGCTCAAAGATCAGGGGTAGGTCCTCCGCGGCAATGCCATCGCCCGTATCAGCAACACTCAATTCAACCCGCTCACCAACTTTGCTGGCGAGCGTGACCGTGCCGTCATTTGGCGTGTGACGCAGGGCGTTTTCCATCAGGTTTTTGAACACTTGCAGCATGCGTCCGTCGTCCGCGTTGATCATTACGGGGGTTTGATCCAGATCCAGCCGTAACTCAACCCCCTGTTGGTTGGCTAAGGGCTGGAAAGCCTCGGCGATTTGCTCAAGAAGTTGGTTAGGCGCGACAGGGCTGAGAAGAATTTCAACGCCGCCGCCTTCCGCCTGGGTGAGCACTGTCAGGTCCCCCACCAGTCGTTTCAGGTTTTCCAGCTCGGCTTTGATGATCCCAAGCTGCTGCGGGTTGAGGCTAACGTCGCCATTCTCGTACATTTCGATGTAGCCCGAAACAATCTGAAGCGGCGTGCTGAGGTCGTGGGTGATATCCGCTGTGAGCCGTTTGCGTTCCGCGTCCGCGCGGGCAAGATCGATGCTCATGCGGTTGAAGCTCTCGCTCAGGCGTCCGATTTCGTCTTTTGAGCTTACATCCACCTGCTGACCCAAAGCCCCCTGTGCCATTTGCTCAGAAGCTTCTGTCAGTTTGCGAATGGGTTTAAGGATGCCAGCCGCCAGCAGGACCCCTGTGATGACAGCGGTCAGGATGCCCGCACCTGCTGCAATGGCAATCGCCAGGTTCACCTGGCCCATGAACATTTGTTCGGATCTGCTGAGTTCCAGGCTTTTCTCATCGATCAGGATCCAGGCAACCGCCACGCCATCCACTTCCACTTCGCGCGCGCCATCCAGCCAACGCTCCGGTACAACTACACCCACTGGCAGATTTTGAGTTGGCAGAAGGGTTTTCCCGTCGGTATCCACCAATCCGCGGATGCCACGGATATCTTCCGGATCGGAGTCTCTTGGCGGCTGAAAGAACGGCGAATCGCCACCACTGCGAAGCATGGTTGAGAGGTAATAATAGACAAAACCGTCCAACGACTGGTTGGTCGTATAGTATTCTTCGACCATGACCGACATTTCCTCAACCTGCTGGTCGATGACAAGGTTGCGAAGGGATTGACCGGACCGGAATCGAACAAACAACAACGCCACCAAAACAGTTACCAGGGCAACTGCCGCGTAAGTCAGAATCAGGCGGGTTTTGAGTGATTTTTTCAAGACTCACCCTCCAGGAACCGATACCCTACCCCGAATACAGTTTCGATATAGGACGGCTCCGCCAGATCATCCCCAAGTTTCTGGCGCAGATTGCGGATGTGGATCTTGATGGTTGCTTCAGAGCCGACAAAACCGTTATCCATCAACCACAAACTGATCTCCTGTCGCCGAACCACTTTGCCAACGGATTCCATCATCAGAGTCAAAAGAGCAAATTCCAGCGGCGTCAGGTCGATCAGTTCGCCATCTTTGCGGACTTCATGCCTGGCGCTGTCAAGGCTCAGGTTTTGCACTGTGATAAGTGCAGCAGCTTCTTCACTAACCGCCGCGCGGCGCATAACTGCCCGAATGCGCATCAGGAGTTCGCGCAGGCGGAAAGGTTTGGTGATGTAGTCGTCCGCACCCAACTCAAATCCGCGCACAACATCTGCTTCCTGCTGTTTGGCGGTGATCATGATCACCGGCAGGCTGCTTTCGCTGCGAAGCTTGGAGATGAACTGGTAGCCATCCATGTTGGGCATCATGATGTCGAGCAGGATCAGGTCGATGCCGCCGGCGTGGAAGATTTCCATCGCCTCAACCCCGTCGTATGCCAGGCAGATCTCAAAACCCTGGTTTTCGAGGTATTCCTGCAGCATCAGCTGCACATTGCGGGTATCGTCGACGACCAAAATCTTTCGGCTCATAGCGTGATTATAGCTTTCTTTGTTTTCTTGCTGGCTTCAATCGTCGTCATCGTCGTCAAACTTGTCTGTCGCCGAGGTATCATTAACCCAGCTTTGCGCGGATTTTTCAGGATAGAACACCTGCAAAGTGGCGGTGTCATGCAGGAAATCGATATTGCCAACGGTCACTGAACTGATTTTTTGACCAATCCGCTGCTCAAGGTCGGCAATCAGCTCCGCCCTGCGGGAAGGCACGATCAGATCAATATTTTCGTAAGTAATTTTCTGCGAAGTTTGGAAACAGAAACCCCAACCTTTTTCCAGAAACCACAAAATCAACAAGACCAGGCTATCCGCCAGGATCAGGAGCGTCCAATTGGTTTGCAGCATACCCGAGGAGTTCATCACTGGTAAGGCAAGAATTATAAAAAGGTAGGTCATTTCACGGATAGGCACTGGGTCGGTGCGATATCGCAAAACAGAAAAGATAGCAAATAAACCAAACCCGACGCCAACACCAAGTTCAGTGTTTACCATCAAGCTCAAAACAAAGTAAATGATAGTGTTGAACGCCAAAAAGGTGAAAACGTAGTGCTTGTTACGGGTTTGTGGGTAGTAAATGAAACGTACTACGATAATTGCAACGATCAGGTTTATTAAAAAGCCGAGCAAAAAATCAGTCACTAATGTCATGTATTCCTCATTCCCTGCATTTTCTGCAGTTGTAAAAGATTGGGTTTTAAGTGATTTCGTTTAATCTCAGGTTTGAGCAAAGCCAAACCAAGGCAGTACTTGCTGAAACTGGATGGACGTTGATGGGCTGAATGCAACCAATTGATGAAAAAAGACTCTTCGTGGATGGATTTGCGCTTGACTTCCGCGACCACTAATGGCCCTGCATCCGCCACGCAATGCTGATCACTGAATTGCAGGTCAAAGTCCAATGTAATTCGCTCAGCTTGATCAGGATTGACCAGGAGCATGCGGTAAAAACGGTTGTTGAGCACCGGTTCCAACGGCCAGGCTGCCTCTGGCAGCCGCTCCACCGCCCAGCCAAGTGCTTCCGCATCCAGACCAGGCCAAAATGTGTCGAGCTGAATACGATCTTTTACCGTTCGTCCCTTATTGGTGTGTTGTTTTACCTCGAGAAAAGTGAGGTCATTAGCCAGGTAAGTACGCACGCGCAGTTTGAAACGGTCCGCCCGGCATCGCATGTGTTCCTGGTAGAAGTAGTAGTCAGGGGTATCAAAGTAGAGCGTGTTGTATGGCTGCAGGCGCTGACCATTAATCTCAAGCACCTGGTAGTGGTGCTGCATCTCGGTCAGGACCTGCAGCCCAAGGTTCAGCGGCAGCACAAACTTGGTATCCGTACGGTCCATCAACGTTGTTTCTCCCAAGTCCTTCAGCAAGCAGGGCTTATATTCCCGCGCAATATTTTGGAGCCTTCGCAGCAGGGGGCTGGCCAGGGTTTGATTTTGCTCCTTGATATTTGCTTGAATGATTTGGTTCGTTTTCAGCATTGTGAGTTCCATCATGTACTCCTTGATCACGATTCCAATGTTAGCAAATCCCCTTGGAGATCAGGTTTAATTCTTGTATATGTCAACCTTTTAAACCGGACGCTCACGCGGGTTGCGTGAGCGTCGGCAAGAGAGGAGTGACACAAAGAAAAGTTATGGTCGTCGACCACCACCACCCGGCGGGAAGCCACCGCCACCCGGGAAGCCTCCTCCCCCGGGTCCAGCGTTTGTCCCATAGGTGGTGATGATCGATTCGACTGTTAATTGGGTTAGTTCAGTACCTGGCTGATACTCTCCATTGAGGTAAAGATTTTTTTCGATCTCACCGCTGGATGAGCCGCCAGTAAACAAGGAATAGCTTTCTCCCAGTTCAAGCTCCGGGCTGGAGATAAGCACGCTTTGATATTCCTTGGAAGGCGCATAAGTCAACAAACCTTGCCCGGAACTGGTTTGCAAGTGGATCAACGTGGAAGCAGGCAGAGACTGGTTGAGCCCGATGAAGATCGAGGGTTGTGTGGAGGAAGCGCTTGGGGCTTGCGCCATGCCAAGGCTGCCGACCGCCACCAGGGTGCCGCCGCTGATATTAAACGTGCCCATGTAATCAAGCGGACCGTTTCCATCCATAGTCGGTCCGTCCACCAGGAGCACGCCACCGGTCATTTCAATCGAGCCGTTTGAGTCAATTCCATCACCCCGTGCATTCACATATACTTTGCCACCGTTGATGCGCACCCAGTAATCGCTTGCCGCACCACCCTGATTCCAGGGTGTCTGTCCGCCGGGTGTTCCCCAGCCGCCATTCATGCCAGACCCGTCCACGCCACCGGCAGCATTGATGCCATCGTCCGAGGCGAGCAGTGAGATATCTCCACCGTTGATCGTGACTACCTGGGCTTCCAAACCCTCGTAGGATTCTTCTATATAAATTTTGCCGCCGTTAATCGTAAGCGAGAGATCAGCATGCAATCCGTCATCACCGCTGGCGATCGTGAAATTGCCGTCATTGACGGTGATGTCACCATTCGAATGGATCGCATCATCCATCGCATCGACAACAAACTCACCGCCATCAATTACAACGGAAGCCAGTCCTTTGATCGCCTTTGCAGACATGCTGTCGGGATCGAAGGACGCGTCACCTGAATTGATGGTGAAACCTCCGGACAAGATCCGCACCTCACCTTCAGCACTGATCGCGTCACCGACCGAATTAATCACCAGAGTGCTGTTGGAGATTTGGACCTGTCCGAGTTTTTCGGCATCGTCGTCATCTGACTTCAAACCATCCCCACCCGAGACCACCTCCAGGGTTGTGTCTTGGATAACGAGGTAGTCCTTGCCGCGGATGCCATCATCCTCTGCCTGGATGGTAATGTTCGCTCCGTTGATCAGGAGTCCATCATCCGTGCTGATGGCGTCATTGTATTGCCCAACCAACGTCAGCATTCCTCCGCCGTAGATGGTTAGGTCGTCATTGGAGAACAGCGTCGCCTTGGGCTCATCCTCATCTGCGCTGGTAAAGACATAATTCGCAGTATCTGTCAGCACATTATCAGTCCCGTCAGCCAAGATCACGACTGTTTTCTCAGCGGTTTTGAGGTAGATTGGCGCACTTGTGTTGCTATTGATTTCGACCCCATTCAGAATGAGTTGCACCACGCCTTCAACCGCGGATTCGACCAACACCTGCCCATCGCTGAGCTTGCCTGTCAGGCGGTACGTTCCACCGGTAGTGATAGTGATCTGATTGCCCGAGATCTTAACTGCCTGGCTGGCAGCGGAACTGGCGCCGTCAGCCAGGGCGATCTCCACCACTTTTGCCTCATCCCAGTCGTAGTCGCCCTCGGCTTCATGCGTTTCAAGCAGGTGAAGTTCCGAGATCGCAGATTGTTCAGTGGCTGATGGGGTTGTGGAGGTTTGGTTGGTTTCGGTGGTGGAGGGAAAACTGTTAGTCGAACCGCTTGAATCAACACTCGCTGCAGCGGGGACATCAGTTGCAGTAATTGAAGAAGGTCTGGATGAACAAGCACTGAGCGCCAGCAGCGCGATCAGGGCTAGAGAGAGAAGTTTTGTTTTATTTTGATTCATGATTGCTCCTTATGTTTGACCACATTTTAGGTCTTAGGAGCAGGCAGTAGGTTTAATTGTGGTATATCCCGAAGGCTAAGAAAATAAGTTTGAGATCAGGAAAATCAGCGGCTACAGTTCAACAATCTGGGCAAGATAACGCTCACGCAGCAGGTCGATCGGCTGGCGAGAGTTGGTTTCGGGGTCCCAGAAATGCCAGATCCTCCAGCCGTTGGCTGGCCCTTTGCGCAGGGCGCGCGCCACGGCATGGATTGAGCCGCGATGCCCATTGAGCACCACAGATCCATCCGCCTGGACGGTAGCTTTCTGCTGTCCATCTGCGCCAAAGAAAAGCGCTTCGCCTGGCTTGATGAAACCCTGTTCCACCAGCGTACCAAATGGAACGCGCTGACGCTTGCGTGGGTCAGGCGTGAGGAAAATTGGGGCGTTAAACTCAAGCTGCATGGCGGATTCGAGGCGTTTGCGTGCCACGCGGATGTAGTTTGGCTCCAATTCAATTCCTATGTAATGCCGCTGAAGTTTCTTTGCCATCGCGCCAGTTGTGCCCGTGCCGAAGAAGGGGTCGAGGACCACATCGCCGGGTTCAGTTGTGGCTAGCAGCACACGGTAGAGCAGCGCTTCGGGCTTCTGGGTGGGGTGGGCTTTTTTGCCGTCTTCCTTCAGGCGTTCCTTGCCGGTGCAAATCGGCAGGAACCAATCCGAGCGCATCTGAAGGTCATCATTCAAAGCCTTCATGGCGCGGTAGTTGAAGGTATATTTCGCGCCAGGCTCTTTTTGCGCCCAGAGGAGCGTCTCGTGGGCGTTGGTGAAGCGCACGCCGCGGAAGTTGGGCATGGGGTTGCTTTTGACCCACACGATATCGTTTAGGATCCAGTAGCCGAGGTCCTGCAGGATGCTGCCCACGCGGTAGATGTTGTGATACGAACCGATCACCCACAGCGTTCCGGTGGGTTTGAGCACGCGGCGACATTCGCTGAGCCACTTGCGGGTGAAGGCATCGTAAGCTTCGAGGCTTTCAAATTTATCCCAATCCTCGGTGACCCCGTCCACCTTGCTAACGTTCGGACGCCAGAGGTCGCCTTGCAACTGCAAGTTGTAAGGCGGGTCGGCAAAAATCAAATCGACCGAATCTGCTGGCAGGCTCGGCAGCACCTCGATGCTGTTGCCTTCGATAATCGTGTCGATCCAGGGTGTAATTGGATTTTCGGACATGGTGTCTCAATTGTACTCGCAAGAGAGTCCGAGTATGCAGAAATCTTGCAGCTTGAAAGTTGAACAAGGATTCCTTTAGCCATTCTGAACGGTTTTGACTATAATCCCCGTCAGGAGCATAAATATGACCTCTCTGACACCTGCTTACCCCAAAGACTTCAGCTATTACCATCCGATCCACGTACGCTATGCCGACCTGGACACGCTGCTGCACGTCAACAACGTCGCCATCATGGAATACGTCGAAACCGCCCGCACCGGCTACTATCGCGCGACAGGCATCTGGGACGGCACGATGTCCGGCGGGTTTGGCATGGTGGTGGCTTCAGTGCACATCGACTACCTGGTGTCGATCCAATTCGATGATACAGTTCGCGTTGGCGTGCGCACTGCCCACCTTGGCGGCAAGAGCTTACGCTTCCAGTTCCAGGTGGAAAGCGCCGATGGTGAGACCGTATTTGCCCGCGGGGAAGCGGTGATGGTGGCTTATAACCATGCCGAGAATAAATCACGCCGGGTCCCACAGGACTGGCGCCAAAAGTTAGCCGCTTTTGAACATAATGAGGAGTTCCTGGCATAAAGCCAGTCCTTCAATCAATTCGCAATATAGTGAAAATTCTTAAGAAAAGCCAGGAGCCACAAGCATGAACCAGGAACAACAACCCGCTTTACCCACCATCGACACGCCTTACATGATTGATTTTCTCACCAGGCTGCTCAATACCCCCAGCCCGACTGGCTTTTCGAACCAGGCGATCTCGTTGCTGGAAAAAGAGCTGGCTGCCTTCCCGGAAGTCCGCACCGAATGGACTCGCAAAGGTTCGTTGCTGGCGTTCATCCCCGGGGAAGCCGGACCCGATGCCCCAACCACACGTGGCCTCACCGCCCATGTGGACACACTCGGGGGGATGGTGCGCGAGATCAAAGCCAGCGGCAGGCTGGAGCTGACCAGCATTGGCGGCTTCGCCTGGGGCAGCGTGGAGGGAGAAAACTGCCTGGTCCACACCCGCGAAAATGTCACGATCCGCGGCAGTCTCCTGCCTCACAAAGCCTCGGTTCACGTTTACGAAAACGTGCGTGACGAAAAACGCGACGCCGCCAGCATGGAGGTGCGGCTCGACGCGCAAGTTGCGAATGCCGCGGAGGTGCGCGCGCTTGGCATCGAAGTGGGCGATTTTGTCTCCTTTGATCCGCGGGTGGAGGTTGTCGATGGCTTCGTCAAATCCCGCCACCTGGACGATAAAGCAGCCGTGGCTAACCTATTGGCTGCCATTAAAGCCCTGCACGACCACAACCTGAAGCCGCGCGAAAGCGCCTGCTTCCTCTTCAGCAATTTTGAAGAGGTCGGGATTGGAGGAAGCAGCGACTTTCCGCCAAGCCTGGAGGAATTGGTGGCGGTGGATATGGCTGCCATTGGCGATGGGCAGGCTTCGGATGAGTACCACGCCAGCATCTGCGTTAAGGATGGCGGCGGACCATACCACCACGAGCTTTCCAACAAGCTGCGCGATTTGGCGGCGACTTACGATATCCCCGTAAAGGTGGATATCTACCTGCACTACAGTTCAGACGGCAAGGCTTACTGGCGCGCCGGGGGGCATGCCGCGGTGGCGCTGATCGGTCCGGGCGTGGACAGCTCCCATCACTACGAGCGCACGCATACAGACGCGCTGGTGGATACCACCAGGTGGATTTTGGCTTACTTGCTGTCGTAATACCGACATCAAACGCTGTTCGCGAACAATTCGTCTAACAAAAAGAACTTCCCGTTTTGGGAAGTTCTTTCATTAATATCCCAAGTAGGGTGGGTAGGCGTCAGAATGCTTTGACCTGACTGTGCTTCAATATAGCCAACCCACCAAATACAGATGAATCGATTTGCTTGTGCTGTGGTGGGTAGGCTGCAACCCAGTGTTCTCCTGCATATGCTTTGTGACGCCAACCCACCCTACTTGCTACAGCCTATGCGAATTGGTTAGATCAGTCAGGTTTCCCGATAAGATTTCCGATGGCGGATTGAGGGCACGATACGCTCAACAATTACAGCATACACGATGCCCTCAAGCTCGCCCTACAAGCACGTTTTTTGTAGGGCGAGCTTGGAAGCACTGCGCACGTCATCAAACAGAATCTTTTTGTGCTTCCAATCCGCCGCATGCAGTAAACAAAAGTGTTAATTGCGGTGGTAGATTTCAAGAAAATCAATAAAAGGGCTTAGAGTTTGACTTCCGTGCGGCCGGTGAGCTTATTCTGCACCCAGCAAACCACCTGGTCCACGTGCTGGGAGGTAGAGACCAGGTCCAGGTTATCCGTATTAATAATCAGCACCGGGCACTGGTCGAAGGCGTTCATCCATTCTTCATACAACTCATTCAGGCGGGTCAGGTATTCCCGGGAAATTCCGGCTTCATAATCCCGACCCCGTTTGGCGATGCGATGCTGGAGCGTGTCCACCGAGGCGCGCAGATACACCATCAGGTTTGGCGGCGGCAGAAGCGCGGCAAGGATGTGATAGAGATCCTGGTAGACGGAATAGTCGCGCAGGTTCAGGTCTCCCTGCAGGTAAAGGTTACGAGCAAAAATTTCAGCGTCTTCATAGACGCTGCGGTCCTGAACCACAGACCCTTCTGCCAACAACAATTCTTTGTGAATTTTGAGTCTGCGGGTCAAAAAATAGACCTGGGAATGATAGGACCAGCGTTTCATATCCTCATAGAAGTCAGCCAGGTAAGGGTTTTCTTCATGCGGTTCGAAGAACGGCGTGAATCCTAATCGTTGACTGAGGATGTCCACAAGTGTGGTCTTGCCTGAACCAATGTTTCCTGCAACGACAATGAATTTTTCCATGGAATATCCTCAAAACTTCCTGTGTTCAGGTCAACACCTGGTGATTTTATTCTCTCTCTGAAGGAAGAGTCAGAACTAATTATAAACAAGAGTGTTTTATCTGATGAACAGAGATTCATTGTATAAAGCTTTGGTTGAAAGTGTAAGCTTTTGACTATATGATGAATTTCAACAACATTAGATCTATTTAGAAAAAGGAGTAAAAAATGTTTAGTGATTTAGGTTGGTTATGGTCCATTATCGTCGGCGGCGTAGCTGGCTGGCTTGCAGACCTGCTTGTTCCAGGTGTAAAAGTTGGCATTCTCGGCGCAATAATCGCTGGTATCCTGGGCGGTTTCCTGGGCGGGTGGCTGTTTGGCTTGCTCAACCTGCCAGTGACCGGTACTTTTTGGGTGCTGATTTCTGCGGTGATCGGCGCAATTATTCTTCTGTTGGTCTATCGCGCCATCGCGAAAAAGTAACTATTCTTATTTCAAGACCAAAAGCCGGCACTTGCCGGCTTTTGTGTTTTAACGCTGACTAACTTGCTCCATTCCTCGATCAGGGTTCAAGCAAATCAGAAACTCCAGTGACGCCAACCTATCCTACAATCGCCCTCCAAATGTAAATTTTAACAATGAACGAACAAGATTTGTTTTGTTATTAGGTGATTGAGGAAATTTACACTATAAGCTGCGTAGGGTGGCTTGGCGTTAGCAGAAATTGGAATTACACACGTATTTAGAAGCCAACCCTCTGCCATGCTGGCGGAGGGTTGTGTTGGTGGGTTGGCAATTAGATTCTTCGCAAAAGAGGCTCAGAATGACATGAAATATCCGATTGAGCATTGTAATCCGGCAAAAATAGAGTATCTTTGTTTGTCCTCCTGAACGCAGTGAAGGATCTGATCTGTAATAATTAGATTATTCGCAATAGAGGCTCAGAACGACAATTACTAAATCCGGTTTCGCGAGTTCGACTGCGTTCAGGCGTAAGAAAAAGCCTGTCTCATTTGAGCAAATTCCTCCTGTTCAGAACAGGGTCATTTTATTAACAACGGTAAGTAGAAATAAAAGACATCCTGCTCGGCTTCATTGACCGTTATAGTCACAGTGGCTGCCTCAGAATATAACTCGCCGTCGTAGGCCTTATAGGTGAAGTTGTCTTCACCGAAAAAGCCAGCATCAGGCGTAAAGGTAAAGGACCCGTCCGCAGCCAGCGTCAGTGTGCCGTTGGAAACACCCATTTCCAGGACAGCGGTGATCGGACCGTCATCAGTGTCATTCGCCAAGACGCCTTCTGCAGCAGCTACTTCCAGCTCAACATCCTCATCAGTAGTGTAATCGTCCGCAACCGCTACAGGAGCATCATTCCCAGTATCTAAAATGGTGAAGAAGATAGCAGTCGGTGGACCCCAATTACCGCCTCCGTCCAGAGACTCCACGAAGAGTGTGTGCTGCCCGGGGGTGAGCCCCGTGGTGGAGGCGGCAAATGTGGCGGTGTACTTTGGAACCTGGGTGCGCAAGACGATCGTCCTGGCGCCAGAGCCGCTGATCCAGGAAGGTTTGTCGAATGAGTAGCGGATCGAATCGATGGTTTGTGATGGTATACCGCCTTCATAATTGCTGTAGAGCGTATCGTCGGCGGTGTAGTTGACCACCAGATTTTGGCCGGGCAGTACCGGGTTGGTCTGAAGTGAAAGACCCGTCACTTCCGGACCATAAGTAAGGCGGTACGGACGGCGCGCAATCTTGATCGCCCGCAGCAAGGCTTGCTGGTTATCAGGGTTGATCTCGTTTTCAAATACACTGCAGCTCTGGTGGAATTCATCACCAACCTCAAAGCAGAAACCTGGCACGCCCAGTTCACCATAAGCCCAGTCATCCGTCGAGCCAGTGGTAGGGTAGAGCTCGGTTGATTTCTGCGGTGCATAATTGTTGTAGTAGGCGAATTTATAACTCATCACCCGCAGACTGGCATCATTGGGAGCCAGGTCGTAGGTGTAGCCCCAGGGCCAAAGCACGAGCCCGGTATAGCTGTGCAGGTCAATGAACATGCCAGTGGCATTTAACTCGTTGACCTTGTCAGTCGGGTTCGGACCTTTCTGATCCGGGAATATGCTCGCAACGTAATTCGTAATCGCCACTGTCTCGGGCTCTGAATTTGCTGATGGCCCAGAGTAGGTTTCACCACATGGACCTGGAATGAGTTCCCATTCATAAGAATAGTTGCGGTTGAGGTCCGCGCCTCTGCTGGAGGATCCACCGCAGTAATTATTGTTGGTATTTTTCCGCCAGAGGATGCTTTGGTTGGCCTCATCCTGAAGCCGTCCATCCGGATTGGTGGAAAGCACCAGGTGGATGCGGTTGTAATCCAGCAGCCACTTCACGTCGGCGTTGGTAGCGTAGTTCGCCAGCAGGTATTCCGCCAGGCGCAGATTGAGTTCAGGCGGCGCCCATTCGCGGGCATGGATACCGCTCATGAAAAACGCGTCCGATTTCGGGACAGCGGGGGTGTTGCGGTTGCCCAATACCAACACTTCCATATCCCAACCGGCGTTGGGATTTTGCGTCTTTTCCCAGGAGTTACCGATATCAAGCAGTTCGACCAAGTCAGGATAGTCCGCAGCCAATGTATCGGCAGAGGCATAGATTTCGGCAACTGTGCGGTAGCAGGGATAACCGGGAATACCCGTGGTCTGCCCGGCAAGCGGCTTGACCTCGGTGTTGATCAACTCGGTATAAGCGCGATCAACGCCCCAGGCGAAGCCTTCGCCAGCCAGGGCGTCGCGCGTGATCTGATTGCTGAAGATTTTCACCGTTTGTGTATCGGGATCAACCTCAACCACATCATAACGGTCTGCCAGGTCAGCCAATTGATCCCGGTTCTCGTAATGCACGATCAAGACCTGCTGTTCGGGCAGGGGATCATTCGCCAGCACGCCTTCTGAGTGGAATAAGGTTGTGAGCAAAAAAACCGCAACAAGCCCCAACAGACACAAACGCAATATTTTCCTGGTCATTTTGTCTCCTTGTAAGTAGAGTCATGGAATAAATGTGCGGAGATCCGGTGAGCCTTGAAGGGAGACCGAAACTATCGGGATTTTAACATAGAGCCGGGTTATTGAACCAAAACCCGGCATTATTTACCTTTTATTGAGCTTAGTTGCCGCGTGTCAATGGACCTGTTTGGGAGCAGTGCGGAGAGAGTTGAGAAAATCGGACCCTTCCGTGTTCTCATCCGCAATCAGATCCTGCAATGAGGTACTCTTTAGTTGGTTGGTAAGCACTTCTTCCGTTCGGATCCAAAACTTGTGGAGCGGACAAGTGTCCGAGAATGGACAGCAATCAGGGTCTTCAAGGCATCCAACCAACCGGATGGGACCACCCACAGCGGTGAGCACATCATAAACAGAGATCTCGGAAGGTGGTCTGGTCAGAGCCACTCCACCGCGCGCGCCCCGCCAGGTTGAGATCAGCCGCGCGTTGACCAGCTGGGTGTTGATGCGCGAGAGAAAAATGCGCGACATGTTCATTTCTTCAGCGATAACGTTGGACGGAGCCCTCTTGCCAAAGCCCAAACGGGCAAGGTAAAGCATTGCCCTTAGTGCGTAATCCGCTTGATTAGTAATTTGTAGCGACATAAATAATTCTCCTCCTCTCAGAATCACAAACTACTCGTGAATTCTATCACAATTATTACACAAGAGGTATATTTTTTTATCTTCTAAGGTATTTTTTTAGAAAGCCATAGCCGTTGCCCATCCGTCTCCACCCTCAACCAACGATAGTCGTCAGCCCAGAGGGCGTTTGCAGCCTTTTCCCGCTCCCCGCTGCCAGTCAGCACCCACACCTGAGCTTCGGGGTGTGGCATTTCTTCCTGCCAGGGCTGAACCAGCAGTGATGCCGATGGAACAGGTTCCCCGGAATCCTCAAAAATTACCTGACCACTAAAATCCCCATGCTCAAGAACCAACGCCTGCAGTTTTTCCTCTGCCATCGCAAAACTAAGATTTCCTGGTTGGAAGTCAAGCAATTCATCACCTGTAAGTCGTATTTGTGTAATTTCTTCAGCAGCAAAGGAACTCCAGAGCCGCTTTGAGATCTGCCGGTCATTTGGGTCACAACCCCACAGCACCTGCCCCAGTTTTACCTGGCGGGTTAATCCGAACAAACCGGAGAGCTGATCCTGCCTGCAATCAGGGATGATCACAACTTCAATTTTTCTCTCAAAAGGAGGCAGTAAAGATTCAATTTGTTCGCTCAATATTGCAGGCTCAGACTCCCCGGTCACCAGGATGTATTGTCCTGCAGGGTTGCGTACAAGCAGCATGGGTGTGGCTGACTGCCCAAAGATAGTTAATAGCAGCTGCCCATCCGGTAATGCCGCCACGCTTGCCCAAAGAGCCAGGCTAAGGCTGCCAAGCGCAACCAAAATAAATGCGGGTTTGGTCAGAAATCCCAGCCACTGACGCCATGGCAGTCCAAGCACAAGGATTGCCAGGACCAGGTAAGCCAGCATCACCCAGGCAAAATCCAGCCTTGGAACCTGCAGCCTGTGCGGAAAGCTGCTGGCAAGCCAGAACACCATCCGGTTGGTATATGCAGCAAACGGCCATGAAAACCAGGCGAGGACTCTGCCTAGAGGAAGGCTGATTAAACCGACCGTCATTGCCACCAAGCCAAGGATCATGACCAGCGGCTGAACAGGTAAGATCAGCGGATTGGCAATCAGGAAGACCCACGAGAAGCTTTTGAAGTGATAAAGCAGCAAGGGCAGCACTGATAGCTGCGCCACCAGCGTAACCAACAGATAATCGCCGACCCAGGTGCTGAAGCGCGCGCTGAATTCCTCGCCAAAGCGCGTGTTCATCCAGAGCGTCAACCTGGCACGCAAAGGCGGCATCAGCAGCGCCAAACCAAGTGTTGCCATTGCGGAAAGCTGGAAACCTACATCCCACGGCAGGTGCGGGTTGATCAGCATCATCAATAAAACGCTTATGCCCAGGTTATTGAGGCTGTTGCCACGCCGCGCGATGGAGGATGCGATGACTGTAAATGCGCCCATGAAAGCCGCGCGCAAAACAGAGGCTTCCGCCCCAACCAAAATGGTATAGAGCAGCAGCACGATGATGGTGAGCAGGCTGCCCTTTTGTGCCCCAAGGCGACGTGTGAAGACGTGCGCCACAATCCCAGCCAGCACCGCCATGTTGAAGCCAGAAATCGCGATGATGTGACTGGTGCCTGTGATGGAATACGCGTCACGTGCCAACGGAGAGATATGGCTTTCATCACCCAGCAAGATCCCACGCAGCAAAGCGTTTTCAGGAGCAGGGAAGATGGTGTCGATCACCCGGGAGCCTTTATCGCGCAATCCATACAGCAATCTGAAAAGAAGGTTACCTCCTCCACTTTCCAGGAGCTTAACCCGACCAAACTGGCTGTAGGTGTAAATACCGCGGTGTTCAAGATAATCCCGCCAGGAGCCTCCTGAACCCGCAGGTGGAGTGATCAGCTCACCAACCACTTCCAGCCGGTCACCATACTTATAGTCAAATCCCAGTGGAAGGGAAAGCAGCACTTTCCCGTTGACTGCCTGAGTGCTGACGCCTTTCTCCTCCAGCCGCTCTGCCGAGATGACGTAACGGACAGACGAGCCAGAGGCTTCAGGGGGCTCCGTGACGATTCCACTAAAACTGACAACGCCCTCGCCAATGTAACTGCGAATATCCGAGGGCGAATTTCCAGGAAGGGTGAATTGGTAAAGCATGCCGGTCAGGCAGCAAATCAACATCAGCATCGTTGCCGGCACCTTGCGCAGCGGCTTTTGACGAGGAAGGACAAAAAGCAATACCAGGCAAATCACACCTCCCGCCAGCCAATACCACCAGTCAAACCCCAACCAGTCAGAGACGAGCGAGCCACCGATAGCCGCCAGACCCAGCCAAAAGAAAGGCATGAATGCTGGTATGTGGACCTTTGTGTCCTTTACGGTAGGTTGATTGGCGGACGCCACTGATGATGCGGCGCTATTTGGCAAATGCTGAGGTGGACTGCCGACCGTCATCGTCAGGCGATTTCCTCTAACAAGTTTAAAAGGGTCTCAAGCGCCTTTTGCGCCAGCTGCTCTTTTACTTGCAGGCGGTTGCCCTCGAGCAGAAAGTGATATTGCCGGTCCAGCTCACCAAACGAGATGCCGCACCAGCTCGTGCCGACCGGTTTGCTGGGTGTGGCGCCGCCCGGACCAGCAATGCAGCTGACCGCGAGACCAATATCGGTGTTGAAAGCTCTGCGCGCGCCCAGCGCCATCTCGCGTACTACCTCAGCGCTCACCGCGCCGTGCTGTTTGAGCGTGTCCCAGCTGACGCCCAGCAGGTTGACCTTGGCTGAGTAAGCATAGGAAACGATCCCGCCCATAAAGTATTCCGAAGACCCGGGCACGTTCGTCAGGCGGTGCCCAATCAACCCGCCGGTGCAGCTTTCGGCGAGGGAAAGGGTTAGCTTTTTTTGAAAAAGCAGTTTCCCAATTCTGGTTTCAAGGTCGTCAGTTTGCATGGTCTCCTCTATCACGACAGATTGCGGTTGTTGGCTGTCGAGCGTGTTCCAGACCTGAATCAGGTCGTGCGCGCGGATGTAGGCGGCAGATTCTGGGCTGATCAGATCTTCTGCTGCCAGGGCTTCGGGGGTCTCGCCTGTTTCAAGGCGCGCACGGATCTCCCGCGAGGAAATTTCCGGGATGGAAAGTTCATCGAGATAGACCAGGTCAGCGCCCTGATCCTCCAGAAACTGGAGATAGCCGAAATTCGGCTCAAAGCCCTGCCGCGGGCTGATGACCAGCATGGTAGTCTCGAGCAGGCGATCCCATTCGAACCACTGCCCAAAGTTCGGCTCATCGCCGCTGAAGCTATCCACACCGATCAGAAAGGCGATCTTTTGACCTGGGTCAGTTTGCTGACGCAGAGACGTAAGCGTTTCGGAGGTGAAGTTTGGGCGATTGGATTTTTGCGCAAGTTTTTCTTCCAGGCGGCTGACGCTGACGTTCAACTCTGGCTGCTCCAAATTTCGCTTGATCTCCTCTGCCGCCAGTTGGCTGAGGTCAAAGCGGTGCGCGAAAGTAAGCGGCAGGGAACGCTTGACTGTATCCTGCAAATTGTGATGACGGAAAACCGGCATCAACATCACCTCTGCCACCTGCTCGCCCCGGGTCTGCAGGGCGCGTACAGCACCCACGACCAGGCTGATATGCCCTGCATGGATTGGATCTGCTGAGGTTCCGAAGACCAGCAGGATGGGTCGTTTGTCTGCTTTCATGCCGGATTTCCTGGGATTTGTATTTTTTTGACTGCCTCCAGCCAGAGGGCGCTGCTGGCATCGCTGGGCATACGCCAGCCTGCCCGCGGGGAGAGGCTGATCTCGAGCAGTTGCGGCCCGTCCGGACTGGCGGAGCGTTTGAATTGCTGGCTGAAGAAACGCCGGTAGAAGGTTTTGAGCGTGGCCAGAATTTGCGCTGAGGTGTAATCATCCTGAAAACACTCCACGGCATGCCCAAAGACTTCCTCGGGGCTCATTTGCCTGCCGATGGCATAAAAGAGAAAGAAGTCGTGCAGTTCGTAAGGTCCGAGAACCTCTTCTGTTTTCTGGGAGGTTTCGCCGGTTTCGTCCAACGGCAGCAATTCCGGTGAGATGGGAGCCTGCGCGATCTTTTGGGCAACGGCCTCACCTGCCTGCCCGAAGAGGAACCCTCCAGCCCACACCAACGTGCGCAAAAGCAGCGTTTTGGGCAGTCCGCAGTTTACGTTGTACATACTCATGTGATCGCCATTGAAGGTGCACCAGCCGAGAGCGATTTCGGAGAGATCCCCCGTGCCCACCACCAACGCGTTTTGCTGGTTGGCAAGGTCCATCAGGATCTGGGTGCGCTCACGTGCCTGGGCATTCTCGAAGGTCACGTCGTGCAGCCCCTGGGGATGGCCAATATCTTCCAGGTGTGCCAGAAGAGAGGGACCGATCGGGATTATGCGCTGCGTTACGCCTGCCAAATCCGCCAGCGAAGTTGATCGTTCGCGCGAGGAGTGGCTGCTGCCCGGACCGGGCATGTGGATGGCGAGGATTTCCTTGCGGTCAAGACCCAGGCGGTCAAACGCCCGGCAGCAGACGAGCAGTGCCTGACTCGAGTCTGCTCCGCCACTCACACCCAAAATGACCTTTTGCTGGTGCGTATGCAGCAGACGCTTCATCAAACCAGAAGATTGAATTTCCAACAGCCGCGCGAATTGCTTTTCGGGCTCTTTGGAATTGATAAAAGGAAAGCGACATGGCTGGATACTCCCGCTGACTGTCGGTTTCACTGGAAATGAGTGGGATAGAGATTGATCGCTAACCGCCTGGATGACCTGGGTTTCGAAGGTCAGTTGGGGCGCTGCCGCCAGGCAGTGACCATTCTGCCAGATTTCGGCTTTTCCGGAGGAGACCTGGTCGGTGGTGGACTCACTGGCGCCGGCGGAACAGATTACGGTGATGCCCTGCCTGCTGGCGGGGTCGAATGCGGTCTGAAGGATATCCTCAGCCGGGGCAAGAGCAGGCAGATTGATCAGGTTGATCAGCAGATCAGCTCCCGCTGTGCCTGGTGTCTGCTGACCAAGCAGGATTTCCACCTGCCCAAAGCGGAATGGGTGCTTGGTTTGCAGGGATAGCGGGCTGTCTCCAATCTGCAACCGGGAATTTTCTGGAATAAGTACCGAGGGGCTCAATGCCGGGCTTTCCGGCCAGGGGGCAAGCATCATCGCCTGCACCTGTCCAGCACTGAGCAGCGCCACTACCTCAAAGACCTCATCCCCGACCCCCAGGGGAAGCCCCAGCAGCACTTTGCTGGCAGTGCCGGCGGTCAGAGGTACCAATTCAATCAAGGCCTGCAGTGCCGCGGCTTGCAGCAGTTTCTGACGGAACAGATCCCCGCAGCTTGCGCCGGTCAGGCACAAACGGGGGAAGATGACCCAATCCGGATTGCTCGCTTTGAGACCTCCCAGGGCGTTTTGGATTTGCGCGGTGTTGAAAACTACATCCGCCACGCGCACTTCCGGAACCACCACTGCCAGGCGTAATTTTGAACCCGCTGAAGTTGCTTCGTTTTCCATATTGAAACTCTGACCTAATCATAACAAGTTTTTGGTAAGTAGCTGATAAAATTATCTTGTTCTAACAATCTGCTGGGGAGGCACTTATGAAACTGTTTTTGCGTTCCGTCCAGTTGCTGCTGATCTTTGTTTTGATCAGTTTTATCGGCATCACCCCTGCTTCCTCAGCCATAGAATCCAATCTTCCTTCTCCCTATGATTGCTACCGGTCTTACGATAATATCAACGCCCGGCTGGAAGAACTGACAGATCTCTACCCTGATCTGGCTCGTTTGAAAACTATTGGTCAAAGTTTTGAGGGGCGTCCTATCCAGGTGCTTCAGCTCGGCAGGGAAGTTGAAACCAACACCAGACCCCGGCTGGTGCTGGTCAGTGGACTGCAGGCGAACGCGCTGGCTCCAGTGGAACTTAACCTCCTCTTTGCTGAACACCTGCTGGAATCGTATGGGGAGGTCGCCAACGCCAACTGGCTGCTGGACGAGACAGAGATTCACTTGATTCTGGTTGCCAATCCGGATGGCCGGCTGATTGCTGAGGAACAAGCCCTCAATGATGAGGTTCCAACCTGGACGAAGAACCGGCATGTTTACGAATGTAGCAATGAAAATGGAGGTGTGTCACTCGGTCTGAACTTTAGTTATGAGTGGGCAGCTGAAATAACAGATCCTTGTGCACCCAACTACCCTGGTCCATTTGAAGCTTCCGAGCCTGAAACCCTGGCGATAGAGGCTTATCTGGGACAAATCCTGGAGCAAAATACCGGGATGTCTTTGGTCATTGATCTGCAAAACGAAGGTGACTGGATTATTACACCCTTCCTTTATAGCCGAACCGCGGATAACCAATTTGAGAATGAGTTGTATATGCTCGCAAAAAAGCTTGCTTACAATAGTGAAGCAATGCCTAGCCAAGGCATGCCCAACAATCGCATCCTCACCGGCACACTAACGGACTTCGCCTTTGGTGAGCTCGATGCTCCTTCATTGCGCTTTAATCTGGGACCGGCTGAAGCTGGCGATGACGTCACACACTGCTGGTATTTCGATGACTATTTGAAGGCAGATGGATTGGATGCTCTCACCCGCGCTGCTATGCTGGCAGCAGGACCATTAAACCAGGCGCAAGGACCGGAAATTACTTTCATCAACATAGCGAATAATTTCTTTACGACCCACATCACTGGTCAGGCTGATGATGTCACTTTTTATAAGCCCTGGCTCAACCCGGGTGATTACAGCGCAGTGCATCATGTCGCTTTCTCTCTGGACAGCCCTCCCTGGCAGCAAGATGCCACTCTAACCCTGGTTGATTGGTCTCAGCCAGTATCTGGTGAACCATATAAGATGGACTTTGAGCATACCTTCAATTTTGGGGAACTGACACCAGGCAAACACATGGTTTACTTCCAGGCATGGGATACAGATCCTTTTGGGGAACCAGGTCAGGCAGGCATGATCAACGCCATTGAGATCAATGCTATTGATCTCAATATGCCGTTTTTAACCTTTGTTCCTCTCTTAATCCGTTAAGTCTTTTAAAGGATTTAATTCCTTTTATCATTAATAGTTATTTTAAGTAGTAATAAGTAATAGGGGCTGTTGAAAGTGGGGATAAAGGCAAAAGTGGGCCTGAAATTGCCGTCCTGGACGAAGCAAGGCCTCCAAATTTTCTTTCCACAGGTGACTGTGGATAAGTCTCAATGTTTTGTCATTACTCAACAGGGCGAAAAGGGCGGAAATAAGCTTCCGATTCTCATCCACAGTCAATTCAAATTCATCCCCTGAGTTTCAAGGTTTTAGTCCGGTTTATTCACAGTTCCCGGCTGGATATCCACAGCCAGGAGGCTATTTATCCACAGCTTATTCACAAACCGTAATTCTGACGGTAGTCTCTGAGAATGTTATCGCCGGCGTCGATGAAGCGATCCAGGGCTTGAAGCAGGTCGTCTTTACGCTCAGGAACAAAATCAAGCGCGGACAGGAACTGCAGCCAGTTTTCCTGTTGGGCAGGTTCATCAGCCAGCACCAGGTCTGCCTGGCGCCAGGTTTCGAGCATGGGCCAGAGCACGGCATGCAGCGCGTCACCCTCTGCCAGGGCGTCACAAGCATTGAGAAAGTAGCCCTTGCGATGGGACGAAATATTTGGCGGACAGTTAGGCATGGCGCTGGCGCTACGCAAGGCAAACTCCCAGGCTGGGCGCCAATCGCGGTAGAGATCCAGGCTCATCTTGTCGTTGCCAATCAGCCTGGCAAGCTCCCCCGAAAGCGAGGCTTGACCGAGCGCCTGAGCCCTTTCGGGGAAGGCGATCATAAAGCGGCGGATGGTCAGGGCAGGTCCGTTAAGGGCAGCAATCGTATTGGCGGCCGCGCCGGTGGTCTTGAAATAGAGGTCCATCCACTCCTGAAATCTGATTTCCTGCTCATCGTTGAGGTCGAACCACTGCTGGCGGGCTTTCTCATTAAATTTTTGGGCACGGGCATGGATGTTTTCAGGAGTGTCGAATTGGGAGCTTACGCCAGCCTGGATGAACTCGAGCCAGTGATCTGTGTCGTGGAGGATATTGCCGTGATTGCAGAGCGAAAAGCCGATCCAGGGGTTTTGCCGCAGGCGACGATGGTAGGTGTAGTAGGACTGGTGGTGGTGCTCGATATCAAACGAGACCTCATAGGTTACCCGCAGCACTTCGCGCGATTGGGCAGGATCCTCCTTATGGACAAAAACCATGTCTATGTCGGTTGTTCCGCCCAAGAGGGGTTCTTCGCTGGTGACGGATCCGGTCAGGTAAACCGCGACGATATCATTCGGCTGGCGCAGCCTTTTGGCGACGTGATCGCGAGCGGTTTTAGTGAGCATTTCCGTGTTGATACGCATAAGAACTCCTTAATCGGTCAGGGGCAGGCTTTCCTGGTAGGGCACGAGCTGCAGAGCCTGGCGGATGCGATTGATCATGTACTGCAACGCCTTTGGATCGGCAATGAAATCAAGGTCGTCGGTGTCGATGGCAAGCAAACGCTGCTGCCATTTTGGCAAGCTGATGAAATCCTCATAGGCAACGGCGAGTTCCTCAATGTAAGCCCGTTCCATACTGCGTTCATAGGGACGATCACGGTGGGCGATACGGTTCATCAGGGTGTCGGTGCTGGCGCGCAGGAAGACCAGCAGATCGGGTTGTGGGATCTTATCCGCCAGGGCAAAGTGCACTTTATGATAGATATCAAGCTCATCACCGCCCAGGTTGATGCCGGCAAAGAGGGCGTCTTTATCAAAGGTGTAATCCGAGACAAGATTCCTACCTGCTGCCAGGGTGGATGGAATCACCTGGTGTTGATGGGTATAGCGGCTCATCAGGAAGAATATTTGGGTTTGGAAGGCATAACGCTGCCGGTCAGCATAAAAACTGCCAAGAAATGGATTTTCCTCAAAGACTTCCAGCAGCAGGTCAGCCTCAAAGGCTTCATGAATTAGACGCGCAAGGGTGGTTTTTCCGACACCAATAACACCTTCGATAGCTATATACACAAGCGTTCACTCCGGCTATTTGAGATGACTAAAACTATACCACAAAGGTCTTTCAAGGCTAACAGGCAGGTGCGTTTGAGCCCTTAAGCTGCTCGTGCAGCAGGCGCGAGGCTTCGATGAACTCAGGCAGATAGCGCATGGCATCAGTGCGCGGACGGGGTAAATGGATGGGCAGGTCCATGATCACACGCGCCGGACGGCTGGTGAGCACCAGCACACGATCTGCCAGGAAGATGGCTTCAGAGATGGAATGGGTCACCATCAGGACGGTCTTGCGCCGCTCATTCCAGATGCGCAGGAGTTCGTCACCCATGCGTTCCCGGGTCAGTGCGTCCAGTTGACCAAAGGGCTCATCCAGCAGAAGGATCTCCGGGTCCTGCACCAGGCAGCGGGCGATCGATACCCGCTGAGCCATCCCGCCGGAAAGTTCATGGGGATAAGACTTTTCGAACCCTTCCAACCCCACCAGGCGGATCATCTCCTGTGTCAGGCTGGCAATTTCTTCAGTCGGACGGTGCTCAAGCTCGAGCGGGAGGCTGATATTATCCTTGAGCCTCCTCCAGGGGAGCAGATTCGGCTTCTGGAACACCAGTCCGGTTTGTGCCTTGCCTGCAGTCCCGCCAGGAAACAGCACTTTTCCGCCTGTCGGCTGAATTAACCCAGCCACCGCACGCAGAAGTGTGCTTTTTCCACCACCCGAGGGACCTACAATACACACGAAGGCGTTGCGCTCGATTGAGAAACTGATTTTGTCGAGTACTTCCAGGCATCCATCGCTGTCAACGAAGGTTACCTCGAGGTCGCTCACCTCCAGGGCGATCTCACTTTGTGAAGGCATCACTGAACGCCTCCCTGATTTCAATTTGCCTGGTCATTAAACCCAGGTTTAGCAGAACGGTTTGCATGTTTTCCCAACGTGTTACCTCAACCTCCGAGGAGTCGGGTTCGAGCTGCCAGATCTTGATCGATTCCAGCAGAACCTGCTTTTGGATGGGGTCATCTTCTGACAAATTTTCCACGTATTTCCGGCTGACTTCGTAAGCCATGTCCGGATCGGCGGCTGTGGCAGCCAGGGCTTCGTGTATGGCGCTGACCATTCCCTGCACCATTTCTGAACGCTCATTCAGTGATTTTTCGTTTGTCACCAGGCAGTTACCCACCAGTGAGAGATAGTCTGCCACTCTCAGAAGGTCAATTTCATAACCGCGGGCTCGCAGTTGCACGGGTTCATTTGCCAGGTAAACCACTACCGCGTCCACCTGTTCGGTGACCAGTGCTTCCACCTGTGTGAATCCGATCGATCGTAGTTCGTAATCGGCATCAGTCAAACCGGCATGGGCAGCCAGGGCCTCAAATCCGATGTAATTCGCGCCGTACAGTCCGGGCAGCCCAATCACCTTGCCCCTCAGGTCAGATGGCTGGCTGATCTGGCTGGTTTTTAGCGAAGCTACTCCAACTGGATAATCTTTGTACCATTCTCTCACCGAAATCACAGGCAAGCCCTGGGCACGGCTGAGCAGCACCTGCTCCCCAGAGGCAATCATAAACTGCTGGTTGTCCGAACCTACCAGCGCCACCATATCGGCTTCGTTGCCATAAGCCAGGCTAACTTCCAGCCCATATTTGGCAAAATAGCCTTTCTCAATTGCAACATAAAAAGGCGCGAACTGAACGTTGGGTATGTAGGTCAGGTTGAGGGTAACTTTCGTGACGGCTGGTTCTGGTGTGGCAGGAATGCAAGCGGTCAGTGCCAAACAAAGGGCCAGTGCGAAGAATATCATCCGTTTCATTGTTTTCTCCTTATATTTCCTTGCGCCAGGTTTGCCAGGAAAGGACTCTGTTTTCGAGCAGCAGAACCAGTCCGTAAAGACCCGCTGCCAAAGCCACCAGGCAAATGACTGCAACGAAGACCAGCGCGGTGTCATATTGACCGCGCCCAACGTTGATCAGAAACCCAAGTCCGCGATCTGAGGCAACCAGTTCGCCCACAATAGCGCCGATCACTGAAAGGCTCGCTCCAACGCGCAGACCGCCAAGGAACACCGGCAGAGCAGCCGGGATCTCGAGGTAGCGCAGCATCTGGGCAGGGGTTGCCCGTAGAGAGCGCATCACTTCACGCAACTCAGGCGAAACATCCCTCAGCCCCACCAGCGTGTTAACCAGCACCGGGAAGAAGACTATCAGAGAGCAAATCAGAACCTTGCTGAGCAAACCCGGACCGAACCAAATAACCAACAGCGGCGCAATGGCAGCCATCGGGATGGACTGACTGCCCACCAGGAACGGTGAGAGCAGGCGCTCTGCCAACGGGGATTTGGAAAGGGCATAGCCAAGGAGTGTGGCTGCGCTTATGCCAAAGAGCAACCCCAGCAGGATTTCCCCCAGAGTGGAAGAAAAGTGCCGCCAGAGCAACCCAGTTCTGAGAACATCAAGAAATTTTGTGCCTACTTCAGCTGGGCTGGGCAGAATAAAACCGGGTAGATTCAGCACCATTACCAACACTTGCCAGATCAGCAGGAAGAGTAATAGGGATAATAAGGACAGGAGCAGCCGGTTTCTGCTCAGGCGCTGCCAGAATTCGTGTTTTTCAGCTGAAGAAGGAGGTTCTTTCATGGTTCGAGTCAACTGTTCCAGGTAGTGAGTATACGATATTTGACGATTTCCTTGTAGGTCAACGGTCTCAGACTGGAAAACGCGATTTGAATCCGACTATAATAAACGGGATGCACGCAATCACCCCATTTGTTCCGAAGAATATCCTGCTCATGCCAAATGCAGCAGTTCCAAAAGCTTCTCTTATGGCAGATCACATTTCTGCCTGCCTGAAGACTCACAATGTGGAGCACAGCGTCTTCTACTACGATTACGAACACCCTGCGCAACTTCCTCACATTGAAGGACACGATCTGGTTATTGTTATCGGTGGTGATGGCACGCTTCTGAGGGCTGGACACTTTTGCGCACCACTCGACATTCCCCTGTTGGGCGTGCAGGCTGGCCGGCTGGGCTTCCTGACTGAACTGAGCGAGATTGATATTGAGAGCAACCTACAACGTTTACTCTCCGCTGACTACCGTCTTGAAAAACGAATGATGCTCCAGGCTGAGTTTCTCGAAAACGGCAACGTGATTCAACGCTGGGATGTGATCAATGAAGCTCTGGTCTCACGTGGCAGGGATGCCCGCCCAATCGAGGTGCGGGTTGACCTGAACGAGGGCTATATGATGTCGTACATTGCTGATGGTTTAATTGTGGCAACGGCGACCGGCTCGACTGCTTACGCTCTGGCTGCAGGGGGACCTATCCTCCCGCCAGAACTGCGCAATATGCTCGTTTTGCCCATCGCGCCTCATCTCTCGCTCGACCGGGCTGTGGTGCTGGCGGAAGGCGCGGTTGTAAACCTGCGCGCGATCAGCGATTTTGAGGTGGTGCTTAGCGTTGACGGCACAACACCAATCTCTATTGGTCCTGAAAACAGCATCCGCGTTACAGCGAACAAAAAATCCCTGCTGATGGCGCGATTTGGCGAACCCAATTACTTCTACCGCGATCTTGCCGGTATATTGCAGCGGAATCCGATCCTTGAAATTAAACCCAATGACTGAACAAGATCTAAGCGTTGATCAAAAAGTAAATCCTGAAGAAGCGGTTCAACTGCGATGCAATCGCTGCAACAAACCTATCACTCCGGCAACAGCAATACTGACCGAAACAGGCTACCGTTGTGCTGAATGTGTCCGTGCTCAGCAGCGAGTTTTTGATACGACCAAAAGATTTGACCCATTTTTAGGCTTTATTATCGCCGCTGTAATCTCATTTGCGGGCAGTTGGCTGGCAGGTTTGCTCGGTTTCTTTACCATTTTTGTTGCACCAGGAGTTGGCACGTTGATCACAAACGCTGTCCGCCTGGCGGTTAACCGCCGGCGCAGCAAAACGCTCAACACAGCAATCTTTGTAGGGGCGATTGTTGGGGCGCTGCCTTTACTGATTCGGGAGATTCTGCCCCTAATGAGTGGCTCAGGGCTGCTTTTAACGGGTGGTGTTAACTTATTACCACTTATCTGGAGAGCGGTTTATGCCGTTCTGGTTTCTTCCTCGGCTTATGCTCAAGCCAGAGGGCTGCGTCTTTGAGGAATTATGCTGGAAGAACTGCGTATACGCGATTTTGCCATCATCGATGATCTAACGCTCCAATTCAAATCCGGATTGGTAGTCTTTACTGGTGAGACTGGTGCCGGAAAGTCCATCATTCTGGACGCGTTGGGAGCGATCCTGGGCTCGCGGGTGGACACCACCAGTATCCGTAAAGGAGCTGACCGGGCAATAGTGGAGGGCTTTTTCCGCTTGGACGGTCCGGAAAAAGAGTTCATCAACGAACTACTGGACCGCGAAGGGCTGCTGGAAGAGCCAGATCGGCTTTGGCTCGGGCGTGAGATCCGGGCTGAAGGGCGGTCGGTTGCCCGGGTGAACGGGAGAACGGTCAGTTTGAGCGTTCAGTCCGAGATTGGTGAAGCCCTGGTGGATGTGCATGGGCAATCTGACCACCTTTCCTTGTTAAAAGTTCGCAATCACCGCGATCTGCTCGACCGGTTTGCCCACGACCAGGAAAGCCTGAACACGTATCAGAGTCAGTTCAAGGACTGGTCGGCGTTAGGAAAACAGTTGGCTGAACTGCACGCGATCGAAAAGACTGCCCGTGACCGGGCTGATATGCTGAAGTATCAGATCCAGGAAATCGGCGATGCACGCATAAAATTGGACGAAGAAGATGGCCTGGCTCAGGAACGCACGCGGCTGATGAACGCCGAAACACTGAGCTCCCTCAGCCAGTCCGCCCTGGCACTGCTGGATGAAGGTACCGAGGGCGGCTCTGCCGCTACCGACTTGCTTGGGCAAGCCGCGCGCGATCTGGCAGAACTTGCCCGCATCGACCCGCAATTGCAGGCTTTGGCGCAGCAAGCCGAAGACGCACTCAGTTCGCTTTCCGACCTCACATACGAATTGCGCGGTTACCTCGAAGGAATCGAGTTTAATCCCAACCGGCTGGACCAAATTGAAGAGCGCCTCGATCTTTTTAATCGTCTGAAAAGGAAATACGGCGGATCGTTGGCTTCGGCATTATCTCATCTTCGGCTTGCGACGCAAGAGTTGGAAAAAGTGGAAGGCTTAGAAGAGCAGATTGTCGAAGTGGAGCAAAAAATAGGCCAGATAAAGGAAAATCTTGCCATATCAGCTTTGAAGCTCTCAGAAAGACGGAGACTGTCCGCCAGTCAGCTTGCCGATGGTGTGGAGCAACAACTTCACCTGCTTGAAATGGAAAAGGCCAGGTTCCAGGTTGCCCAGTCGGTTGTTGAAACGGAACAAGGACTTGAATTGGATGGTCGCGCGCTGGCTTTTGACACTAATGGCGTGGACCAGATCGAATTTTTGATCGAAACCAACCCCGGGGAAGGCTTTAAGCCGCTTGCGAAAACTGCTTCAGGAGGAGAGACCTCGCGTCTGATGCTGGCTCTCAAAACTGTGTTGGCAGAGGTGGACCACATCCCAACCCTGGTGTTTGACGAGATAGACAGCGGAATTGGCGGCAGGGTTGGCATGACTGTGGGTGGAATGCTGTGGGACCTGGGCAAGCGACACCAGGTTTTGTGCGTCACGCATTTGCCGCAGCTGGCAGCGTTTGGCGATCAGCACTTCCACGTCACCAAGCGCAGTGATAATGACCGTACAGCCACGCAAGTGGTGCAGTTACAAGGGGACTCCCGCGTGGAGGAATTGGCGGCAATGCTTGGCGCCAGCACATCTGTCACATTGCAATCTGCTCGTGAAATCTTGCACACAGTCGCCATTAAAACTAGTACAATATAAGTATACATTTCAGCAAGAAGTAATTTTCTTTAACTTAACAACCTCATCAAACCGTGCACTGTTTGTGCTGAAAGGGATAATATGGCAAATGTGGACGAAGTTCTTGCAGTCATTTTAGGTGGAGGTCAGGGCAAACGGCTTTATCCGCTCACAGCTGAGAGAGCCAAACCGGCTGTTCCAATTGCGGGGAAATATCGTTTAATTGATATTCCGATAAGCAATTGCATCAATTCGGGTATTTATAAAATTTCTGTATTAACTCAATTCCTTTCAGTTTCTTTACACAGGCATATCACGCGGACCTACAGTTTTGACAATTTCCACGGTGGGTGGGTGCAAATTTGGGCTGCTGAGCAGACCATCGAAAACACTACCTGGTATCAGGGTACTGCTGATGCGGTTCGCAAGCAAATCCAGGAGATCCGCTCCAGTCGGTCGAAGTATGTGCTCATCCTGGCGGGCGATCACCTCTACCGCATGGACTATTCCAAGATGGTCGATTTTCACATCGCCAATAATGCGGACGTTACCGTCGCAGTACAGCCTGTGCTCAAGGAGGACGCGTTCCGTTTTGGCATCCTCAAACGGGACGAAGACGGACGCATCACGGACTTCGCTGAAAAGCCCAAAGATCCAGAATTGCTTTCAAGGTTAGTCAGTCGCGACGATCCTGAATCGCCCTTTCTTGGATCCATGGGCATCTACATCTTCAATATGGACATGTTGGCGGAAGTGCTGCGTCGGGATTATACCGACCATCAATTGGACGACTTCGGTGGAGATATCATCCCTCATCTGATTCGAAACAGCAAGCGCGTGTTTGGATATAACTTTGAAGGTTACTGGCGCGATATTGGAACGATCCGAACTTTCTATGACACCAACCTGGAATTGACCGAGGATCATCCGGAATTTGACTTCTTCGATCCGGCTCACCCAATTTTTACCCACCCTCGCTTTTTGCCGGGCTCACGTGTGAGTGGAACGACGTGTAAGAATGTGTTGCTGGCCGAAGGCTGCGCCATTCAGGACGCTGTTCTTGAGCATACGCTGATCGGTCTGCGCAGTGTGATTGGGTGCGGCACGGAAATAAAGGACACGATCGTGATGGGTGCGGACTGGTATGGCAACCAAACCAACGGCGCACCGCTCGGAATTGGCTGCAACTGCAAGATCGAAGGGGCGATCATCGATAAAAATGCCAGCATTGGCGATAATGTCGTCATCAAGCCTTTCCCTGCAGATCGCGAAGTGGACCATGCGCTCTATAAAGTGAGGGAAGGTATTGTGGTAATCCCAAAGAACACCACCATCCCTGCCGGGACGATCATTCAACCCTGATTTACACTAAGCCAAGAAAGGGCTCCGTTACAACTGGAGCCCTTTCTTGTTAATCAACACCTCATTAGTTGGTAGGCCGCGATACCAAAGGCAGTGGACACATTGAGACAGGTTTTCTCACCGCGCATGGGTATATAGAGCACCTGGTCAGCGATCTGCAGAATGTTAGGGTCGACGCCAGCAGGTTCATTGCCCACAACCAACACAACCTGACTTGGCAAGGGATGGTTTTGGCTGAATTCCCATAGAGAACCTGCAGCGGGTGTGGTCTCTAGCACAAGGATCAGGCTGTTACTAGCTTTAAGATCGCCCAGTGCCTCAGGCAAATTCGGGTGATAGCTCCACTTTGTGCTTTTTTCTGCTCCCAGAGCAGTCTTGCTGATCACTGGCTGGTCGTTTGGCGTGGGGGTGATACCGCCCAGGAGCAGCTCAGATAAGCCTGCGCCATCCGCAGTGCGAAAAATGGCACCCACATTATGCACCGAGCGGATATTGTCAAGCGCGCCAATCAATTTGATCTTGGGGTTTGGTGCAGAAGGAGGCTTTTGGGCCAGAATGCCAGCTTCGCTACTAGTGAGCGGCGCACCGCAACGAGGACAGTAACTTCCGGTGTAGAGCTGAGTGTCAAGAGGAAATCGCAACCTGCAGCGGGAGTTGCTGCACTCATAGAAGATGTAACCTGAATTGGAGCTTTCCATGGGTTAATTTTACCCCCGAGAAGAAATTAAATAGTTAGGCGCCTGGGTGAGGGGGGCACCCAAGCGCCTAACTATTCATAGTATACAAGAAAAACGTGGAATTACAAGGGTTAAATCATGGTTTTGTCCAAGATTTACGAAATTCCTACAAAAGTTAAACTTGCGTTAATAATTAAATGAGGATCCAGGACCAGCCTTAGCCACCAATCACAGCCTGGCCGGCTTCAGTGCAATAAGGCAATATCTCATAACCCTGCATGATCAGTTCATGTAAAACGAGATCCAGCGATTCCACCGTATTCTGGCGGTCCTGACCGCCATCGTGAAAGAGAATGACTCTGTCGGGCTGCAGCTTGCTCGAGAAATCAGACAGAACATCCTCAGGGTCAGTCCCTGCCCAATCGCGGGTGTCCAGATTCCACATCGAAATGCTGTAACCCATACCCATTGCATAGGAGTAAACCGTCTCGTTGGACTTCCCGTAGGGCGGACGCAGACACTTGGTAACCTGCGCCTCTAGTTCGGGGTGGTCTCTGAGAGCGTAACGGATGGACTGCTCGGTATCGCCTACTTCAAGTGAAAAACCAAGGTAATCCAGAGCCGTTAAGTCCAAGTGGTTGTAGGTGTGGTTGGCAAGCGTATTTCCATCACTTGCAATCTGGATGATCGTGTCCTGAAAGGTGGCAGCATTACGCCCGATCATGTAAAAGGTTGCGTGGGCCTGGTATTTTCGCAAAACAGCCAGCACCTGAGACGACCAGACAGGATCAGGACCATCATCGAAGGTAAGATAAGCTTTCTTTTCCGGGTCGGCAGTCGGCAGAGGGGCAGCATCAACCTGCTCCTGGGCGCCAGACTCAGTCCATTTTTCAACAAACGTGGTCAGGGTTTGAGTTTGGCCAGTTTCAGGACCCGGGTCAGCTTGAACTGAACCCGCAAACGGAATTGCCAGGGTCATTGCTATCGTTGTCAGAAGCCAAGCTTTTTTCATCATTTCCTTACTTGAATTATAGTAGAGCGCTCCTGTTTTGCAAGCCAGTGTCCAGCGACTAAGGTGTCGAGTTCATATTGGTTGACTCTATGATATTTCCGGGGATGGGCTGCCAGTCTTTGCCGTTATTACCCGTCATGTAAATCCGGTTATCGACCAGCGTCTCCGGGGTGATTGTGGCGATGAGGAAGCCAGCGAGGTCGTTGATCATGTCCAATGATATAGGAGTGACCGCGGGCGGCAGCCCCAAGGTGGTTTCTGTCCAGGTTAATCCACCGTCGCTCGTATGGAACATCTTGCCCTGCCCATAAGCAACCCCGGTCAGCTGGGAACCAAAGTCCAGAAATTCCACATTTTCAAGCATTCCTACATACTGCCAACTATCGGCCGCATCGGTGGTGCTGCAAAAGTAGGTGACGCTATTTCCGTTAGCCAGGTAGGAACGGACAGGGAGGACGGCAGTAGTCGCGTTTATCCGGATGATCTTATCTATGCTGGTTTCCTGGTTTTCATCCAAGGGTAAGTTTTGGCACTCAGACTGAATCCAGGAAGTGCCCCCATCAACTGTGCGATATAAATAAACTGAGCCAGAAACAGGGACATATCCGCCAACTACACCAATATTAGAGCTCAGAAATCCGAAATAGTTTTTCATTCCTCCAGTAGGGAGTCCGTGGTCGTCTGGGTCAGCCGGGTCGTGCTCAAAGCGTAAATCCCAAGTTTTTCCACCATCAGCAGTATGGTAAAGGCTGACGAATTGAGACCCAGCAGCAACACCTTGATCCGAGAGGATGAACCCCTCATCTGCATTGATTACAGAGATTTGTCCACACGGAAAATCAAGATCGATGGTCTGCCATTCACGCCCACCGTCAGTAGAAGTGTAAAACGAAGCCGAAGATTCTGTTTCTGACCGGCAAATCCAACCGATGTCACCATTTGGGAATGATGAAGCAGCTCCCCAGCCAGATCCCTCAGTAACCAAACCGGCGGGGGTAACTGTGAGCCAGTGTTCGCCAAAATTTCGGGTATTATAAAAAATAGTCTGGTCCACGTTGCTTGCCCAACCGTGACCGCCTACAAAAATGTGCAATTTGTAAAGAGGCGAAAGGTGCGTTGGTGTTGACGTAGGTGAGTTGTTAGTTGCTGGTTGGGTGGGTTCAGGGGTGCTGGTTATGGCAGGAGAAGTACGAACGCAGCCTGTGAGCAACGCAAGCGCAGCAATTAGGGTGAGAATCAGTCGTTTCTTGATCATAAAAGCCTCCAGATCGTAACAGTCAGATAATCCGATGCACGAACTGTGCCCATTTTATTGCTGGATCGGATGCGCGAGGTTTCACATGAAACGGAAGAAGCCTACATGCTTCCGTGTATCCAAGTAGTGGTGGGGGGATTCCGAGGAGAGGGTCACAGCGGTTTTGTGTCACATGATACTCAGGGCGGCGATAGGTTTTATTAAGAGATTTCCTGCCTGAATAGCTGCGAATTGTTTCACGTGAAACATCCTGACTGCAAAAAGCTGCTATCAACCCAATTTATTATTTCGCTTTCGTATAAAACCATATTTCGTGGCAAAAATTGTGCTTGTTAGTCATGAGTGAGAGCGTTGAGCCTTACTGGTAGTCCGGAATGCACGTCTCTGCCCTCGCTGCTGTGATGCGAGGGTTTACGCGCTCCGCCAAGTTGTTCGATAGCAGAGCCCACCTGCACCATACTTGTGCCAAATTGTTATCCTAAAGGCGGTTTAAAGCCCTGGCAGTGACCATTGTCCATTCAACTCCTCATTATTTTGTTATAAATGTCATGAAGGCCCGTTTCTCAGGGCTAAATTCGACATCTTCACCCCTGATTACTACTCCCCGTTTTTAAGAGATGAACAGGTTGAGAAGCAGGAATTGTTTCACGTGAAACATTCTTCTTCCGAAGGGGCGCCAAGTGCAAAGAATCTTCGAAGTTTTACCAATTCACTTGAGCTGTCGCCGGGATTTCCGGGGTAAACAATGCTTGATGGGGCATTGAAGGGCAGAGGTGATCGGTGTCGGTTGCTTAAAAGCCTGGCGCGAGGTGTAAATGGTTGTTTGTTGGAGTTGAAACAGAACTCCTGGGGGACTCGCTCAGTTCTAGTTGAGTTTAGGGGGGGGGAAGAAAAATGTCCTCGGCGCGAGGTGAATAAGTGCCCTTGGGGTACTCGCTCAGTTTTGATGGCTTGTGGGGATAGAAAAATGTCCTCGGTGCGAGGTGAATAAGTGCCCTTGGGGTACTCGGTCTGTCTTGATGGTTTTTGGGAGTTAAAAAAAAGAATGTCCTCGGCGCGAGGTGAATAAGTGCCCTTGGGGTACTCGCTCTGTCTTGATGGTTTTTGGGAGTTAAAAAAAAGAATGTCCTCGGCGCGAG
>DAOOPV010000016.1:0-37908 GCA_035388405.1 Anaerolineaceae bacterium | reverse complement strand
TGGAAAGAAACTGAATGGCAAGCCTACTGCTGTGATCAATTAGGACATTTCTATTAAGCCAGCATTAGGACATTTCTATTTAGCCTTGACAGAATGCGCCTTTTGCAAACCAAAAATCCAATAATAATCGTCGCAAATTCTCCTCTTCACAAAATTTGAAAACGTGGTAATATTCTTTGGCTCGGGTGTTGTACCCTTCATCCGAAAATAACTAGACTAAGCTGGAAAGGGCTTGAACATGAAAGTATTACTTCTCAAAGACGTCTACAAATTAGGTCGTGCTGGCGATATTAAGAAAGTCGCCAATGGTTACGGACGCAACTTCCTGATCCCCCAGGGTTTTGCTATCCCCGCCACCCCCAATTCCATCAAAATGGCCGAATCTATCGGCAAAAAAGCTTCCGAACGCCGTGCAGTGCTCAACAACGAGCTCAAGGGTGTTGCGGATCTCCTCCAGGGTCTTGAACTTCGCTTCCCCGTCAAAGCGGGTGAAACAGGCAAACTCTACGGTTCAGTTTCTGCTCAGATGATCATTGACAAAATCAAAGAGATTAAAGACATCGAAATCGTCCGGCACCAGTTGGTTATGGAACCCATCCGTAACCTCGGTGAATTTGACATCCCTGTGAATCTCACGCTCGATCTCGTTCCCGAGATTAAAGTGATCATCCACCGCGAAGGCGAAGTCCGCAAAGCTGTCGTGCCTGAACCTGTTATCATTCCAGAACCGGTTAAGGAAGTTGTTGCTGAGGAAACCTCCGTCGAAGAAGATGCCACTGAAGCATAAACGAATTTTTTGATGAACAAGGGTACCGACCTGCTTCTATAGCAGGTCGGTTTTTTGTTACAATCACCGCATGCAAGATTTCAAAGGTTCGGAACTAAAAAAGATCCGTGAAGAACGGAAGATTCCACTGGAACAAATAGCCAGCGATACCCGCATCCGCCTCTCCATCTTGCAAGACCTCGAAGACGACGCTTATTCTGAATTAAGTTCCTCCACCCAAACCAAAGGATTTCTCAGGCTTTACGCGCAATATCTGGGTGTCGACGAAAAAGAGCCTGAGTTTCCAACCAACCCCACACCACCTCCTCTCCCGGAACCTGTTCAACAGATCCCAGCCAACCAAGCCCAGCCACGGGCGATAAATCCGTCTGTTTCTCGACCAAAGCCTGAAACAAAGATAACCGCGGAAATTCCTCCTGAACCGAAAATCCAACCTGAAGATGTTGGTTCGACAACGACTGAATCTACCAATATCCTTGAAAAAATTGGTCGTGAGCTCTCCGCCAGGCGACGCTACCTGAACATCGGATGGGATGTCATCCAGGAACAGATCCACATACCCAAAGCCCAGATCCAGGTTCTCGAACGCGGGGATCTCAATTCCATGACCAATCCAATGCAATACAAGGGCTTGCTACAGACTTATGCAAGGTTCCTGAACCTGGATGTTGAGTCGATCATGATCCGCTACGCAGACTCGCTTCAGAAGCGACGGATCGAAACCAGCGCCACCAAACGCCGCCAGCGTAAACCTGGCAAGGTTCTGCCGCCAATCCTGGTAACTTTTAAGCGATTTTTTACGCTGGACTTATTCTTCGGCACACTTCTAATTCTTGGAATCCTCGGCTTTCTGATCTGGGGTATAGCACGCATGTCTGAAGCCACTCAAATTCCGCAAGCTACCGGCACGCTCCCAGCTGTGGCTGAAATGCTCCTCTCCGAACCAACCGAGCCCACTCCGACGGCCTTGGAACCAACTTCCGAGCTGGACTCGATGACGCTCCCGACGGTGACGCCTTTCTTCACAGGAGTCGTTTCGGATGCGCCTATTGAGGTGGTCTTGTTGGCGCGCCAGAACGTCTGGTTGCGGGTCTCCAGCGATGGCAAGATCACTTTTGAAGGCAGGCTGACGGACGGAGCGGTGCAATCTTTCACCGCGCAGGAATCGATGGAACTGGAAACCGGAAACATCATCGCGCTGGAAATCATGCACAATCAGACCAGGCTTGAACCTCTGAGCGACCGTCTTGGAACTGCTGTGCGGATCATTTTCACCGTTGACGGCATCCAGGAACTTCCGATAACTTCCCCGGATCTGCAGCCCACCCCAACCCCATAATCGGAGAAAACTCCTTTGAGCCCAATTCAACATAACAGCATCTTTCTCGTAAATCTCGGTTGTGCAAAAAACCTGGTTGATTCCAACGTCATCAGCCAGATTCTCACCACCGCGGGATACAAACATGCTCGTTCCATGCAGGACGCTAAATTCATCATCGTCAACACCTGTGGCTTCATTCACGATGCCCGGGTTGAATCCCAGCAAGTCATCGCGGATGCCTTGAAAAATCGCCGAAAAGGTCAGTATGTCATCGCCAGTGGTTGCCTCTCCCAGCGTTTGAATGCGGAGTTGTACCAACAATTCCCTTCGTTGGATGGACTGGTAGGCACCAGGAATCTCCAGGATGTTTTACTGCTCCTTGATGACCTTTCAAAATCTGGCCTTCCAAAACGACACGCGTTGGCGGATTATTCAAAACTTTTGTCGGACCCAAATCTCTCGAACACCATCATCCAGGGAGGAAGCAGTTATCTCAAAATTGCGGATGGCTGCCACCGCACGTGCGCGTTTTGCGCCATTCCGTTGATCAAGGGTCCACTGGTAAGCCGCTCAAAAGAATCGATTATCCGGGATGCTCTATCGTTAAAGAGTGCAGGAGTAAAAGAAATCAACCTTATCGCTCAGGATGTAACTGCTTTCGGGATTGACCATGGCGAAAGCGATGCACTCGCAAGCCTACTGACTGAATTACTTCCAATGGTTCCCGACGTGCCGTGGGTTCGCCTGCTCTACACCTACCCGGGAATGGTTACAGATCGCCTGATCGATTTGATGGCTGGCAACAACCAACTCCTGCCCTACCTGGATATGCCCCTCCAGCATGCCGATCCTGCAGTTCTAAGAGCAATGTCTCGTCCTTCCAATATAGATTGGGTCACCGAAACCATCGCCAAAATGCGCCGCCTGATCCCCAACCTGGTTGTTCGTACTACCATGATCGTTGGTTATCCCAATGAAAGTGACAAGAGTTTTGAGATTCTGCGGGATTTCATCCAGGATACTGAATTTGACCACCTGGGAGTTTTTACCTACTCGCCCGAAATAGACACGTCCTCCTACGACCTTGGCGATCCGATCCCAATAGAGGTCAAAGAAGCTCGAAAGGCAGAGCTGATGGAACTACAAGCTGGCATATCCCTGGAGAAGCTCAAAAAACTGCGTGGGAAGACTTTGGATATGCTGGTGGAAGGTGTTAACCCCGAAGAGCGTCTGCTGGTTGGGCGCACTTTCCGCGATGCGCCTGAAATAGATGGCTTAGCCATAGCCACTGGCACTGCCGAAGAAGGCGACTTGGTGCCAATCCGCATCACGAATACCACGGAATACGACATTATTGGTCAGCAGCTAAAAAAATAACCTCCATTTCTGAAGGTCATTTTCTAGTTCTTAAGAGTTTGCGCCTCTGTTGACACAAGAATTTCCAGTGCCTACGGAGAGGTTGGGGTTGGCTCCTCTGCTGGCGGTCCTGGAGTGGGAGTTGGGTTAGCACAAGCTTCTGCGTAAGCAGTCGCGGTGACCTGGATATCCAGGTTATCTCCGACAGACAGTGATTGGCTGTAGTAGGAACTTGCGTTGCAGAAATCTCCTTGTGCCGCATAGATGTCGCCAAGTCGATAAAGTGCCACCCGGTATCGTTCGGCTGTTGTCATGCCGGTTGCGTCAGAAAAATAAGGACTCTGGGCATAGAGTTGCCCAAAGATTTCGACAGCCCCTGGCCAATTGACATCCCAGTAACTCGCGCCGGTCAAATAGGTCGTTGCCCATCCTTTAGCACCGGCAGCTTGTGAGTCCAACGCCCCAAGTTCGGACGCGACCGAAAGATCGTACATACCCTGTTCCAGTTCGCCAGCCCAAATTCTCTGAATGCCGCGATTACGCAGAGCAATGAAATACAAGCCATCAACCTCTAATCTGCGATAGTCGAAGTTACTTTCTTTGAGTGACTGCACGGTTTGCACAGCCAGATCCCATTCTTCGTTAATGATGTGTTGGTTGAGCTCAGCAAATTTGTCTTCTGCGCCACGCAAATCCGGTGTTGCGGTTATTTCGGGTTCGACGGTTGCGATCACGACCTGGGTTGGGGTTGGAGTGGGCTCGTTTATCTTAGCAACGACCTGAGCCATCAGGTCATTAACTCCAGGGAATTCAGGATATTTTTCATTGATATATTCGAGGCGTGCCTTGGCGTTTTCGTAGCGCCCGGCATCGATATCCTTGTAAGTCCATTCCAATTGCAGCGAAATTTGCTCCATAAGGATGGATTTTTCATTCGCTAATCGCCGCTGCACCCCATTGCGGTAGCCAAAAAACACTCCCGCTGCTATGAAAAGAACAAACACCAAAACGCCCAGCCAGATCCACTTGCTGCGTCGTTTCTTGTGTGGTTTTCCTTCAAAAGTTACAGGTTGCTGGGTGTCCAGATCAACTTCCAGATTGGCAGCTTCGTTCTCAATGATCTCAGTCTCTGGCAGATTGTCAACCAGACTCTCTTCAGAGAGAGATTTTTCTTCTAATGAATCGTTGTCCATAAGTCCAGATTATACCTTTTCTTAAAGTTCTGCAATCTCCCGCAGATCCTTTCGCAGAACAAGAGCTGCCAGGATCACTCCGACTCCAAATGCCGCAACGGCTCCAATCAGTGTTCCCGCAAGACGAGGAGCCCAACTGATCACAGCATAGGCTGCTGCTCCCCCAACACCTGCAGCTAATAAGCTCTTCAGCAAGGATCCGCCCAGGCGAAATGGACTGGTCACTGCCTTATTTAACAGCACCAGCAACAGGATTGCTTGGAGTGAATAAGCGATAGTGTTTGCAGAAGCGATGCCAAACGCCTCGAGGGCTGGCGAGAGCACAATCCCCAAGATAACAAAAACCACAAGGGTAAATGCGGACCCCAACAATGGCACACGAGGCTTCTGCAGCGAGTAAAAGGAGCGGACAAATAATTCCACAAGGGAGTGTCCAACAATTCCCAGCAGGAAAACCTGGCTAACATTCACAACCCGCATGGTGGCAGATTCTTCCAATCCAAGGAAGCTGCGGATCAGCGGCAGCAAGACCATGCCGGCAATGATGGCAATCGGCACGGTTAAAGTCAGCATCACCCGCGCTGCTCTCTCGATTTTAAGTTTTATGGCATCAAATTGCTGATTACTGAACATTTCTGAAAGTGTCGGCAAAATGGCTGTAGCAATCGAAGTACCAATCAAGGTTTGCGGTACCTGCATGATCCACCAACCGTAAGTCAAAGCTGAAACTGAACCTTCAGGCAGCCTTGACCCAAAATTATCCTGTGCCAGGAAAATTAACTGGATGAACAGCATGCTTAGCAATCGCGGACCCATCAGACGCAAAACTTTGCGGGTATTGGGGTCCTTGAAATCCACGCGCGGACGCCAGCGAAAATGGTACTTAATCAGCCCCGGAACCTGGATCAGCAAATGCAGCAGTGCGCCAATGATCACGCCATAAACCAACCCATCCACGCCAAAACCCATAGCCGGAAGACTGACTGGACCAAGTTTCAGAGGTTCTGTTGGTGCCAGCACCAAGGCTCCAAATATCTGCCCCAGATCGTACAAAATCGGAGCCAAAGCCGGCAACAGAAAATGCTGATTAGCCTGTAATCCTGCCATCGCCAGACCGCTCAACGAGAAAATCAGCGTCGAAATCAGATTCAACCGCAATAGTCGGATCGTAACGATGGTTTGTGCTTCTGTGAAGCCAGGCGCAATGCCAAGTTGATTGGTTACCAGCGGGCGGGCAAAAATCGCAATGACTATTGCCGCCAGGGCGGTTAGCACGAAAGCAATATTTAGAATGTTCGAGAAGAGGTCCCAGGCTTTACTGCGACCTTCTTTGGTAAGCACTTCGGTCAACACCGGGATGAAAGCAATCGCCAAAGCACCACCCGAAATGAGCATAAAAAGCATATCCGGCAGGTTGTTCGCGGCATTGAACACGTCCAGCTCAGCAGAAAGCCCGAACTGCCGCGAGATGATCATCTGGCGGGCGACGCCCAGGATCTTATCGATCCCAAACAGGACCGCGAGTAACAAAGATACTTTTGATAATTTGCTCAGTTTTTTCATATCACTCCAGGTTAATCCACCCAATTATGCCACAACTCGAATAAGCCAAATCATCAACCAAGAACTTGAAAATGAGTGAAAAAAAATAAAATTCACACAGAAGGTACTTCTCATCGGGCATATCCAATGCTTTATAATCTTAGAATGGAAAGAAAAAATGACAGATCCTAATCAATTCGGAAAATTGTTCATCGTCGCCACCCCAATCGGCAACCCGCAGGATATCACCCTGAGGGCAATTGAAACTCTAAAAACTGTGGATGCTGTGATCTGCGAAGAACGCAAGGACGGCTCGCGCTTGTTGAAGCAGCTGGAAATAACCGGGAAGCCATTAATTGAGCTCAATGAACACAACGAAGGCGATATGATCCAACAGGTCCTGATCGATCTGATGAATGGTAAAAATATGGCCCTGATTTCTGATTGCGGCACGCCGGTGTTTTCTGACCCCGGCAAACAGCTCCTCAAGTTGATGTCTGAGATGCGCATCCAGGTTGTGCCCGTCCCGGGTGCCTCATCTCTCATGGCTGCGCTTTCCCTCTGCCCGTTCGACATGGAAAACTTTACCTTCCTCGGGTTCCTGCCTCCCAAGACCGAGCAGCGTTCAGCTGTCCTGCAGAAATATAAACTCTCTGACAATCCCATCATCCTGATGGACACACCCTATCGCTTAGCAAAGCTACTGGATGAAGTGAGCAAAATCTTTGGGCGTCAGCAGCAAATTTTTTTGGCTCTCGATCTCACCCTGCCCTCTGAAGCGACCTACCTTGGGACTGTCCAGGATGTCGCTGCCCAGGTGCAGGCCAGAAAAGCGGAATTTATCCTGATCCTCGATCGACCGCAACGGAGACGGTTTTGAACTCAGAAAGATTACTCACAGTGCGCGGAAAGTCGCTGGAATTACCGGTTTTTATGCCGGATGCGACCTACGGCTACGTGCGCAGCCTGACTTCCGCTGACCTGCGTGAGGTCGGTTTGCCGATCCTGATGATGAATGCCTTTCATCTGATGCAAAAACCGGGTTCCTCGCTCATCTCGACGCTGGGAGGTTTACACGAAATGGCAGCCTGGAACGGTCTGATCATGACCGACTCAGGCGGATTTCAGGCCTACTCACTCATTCGCCAAAATGCGAAATTTGGCAGTCTGACCGAAAAAGGAATCGTGTTTTATCCGGAAGGCTCTTCCAGAAAACTGCTGCTGACTCCAGAAAAAAGTATCCAGCTTCAAATGGGCTACGGCTCAGACATCCTCGTCTGCCTGGACGATTGCACCCATTTAAGTGCCAGCCGGGCAGAACAAGAGGCCTCCGTCAGCCGCACGCTCGCCTGGGCTGCCAGAGCCAAAGCAAGCTACCTGGCGCAGCTCAAATCCAGAAAATGGTCCGACGAAAACCGCCCGCTGCTTTTTGCGGTCATCCAGGGTGGCGCTGAACTGGACCTGCGCCGCCGCTGTGCAGAAGGCTTGCTTGAGATTGGCTTCGACGGCTTTGGTTTTGGCGGCTGGCCGCTGGACGAAGAGTCCAATCTGATCACGGATATTCTGGAATACACGCGCTCACTCATTCCGCGCGAATTTCCCATCCATGCCCTCGGTATCGGTCATCCAGCCGGGATTGTTACCAGTTTCAGACTGGGATACGAGATGTTCGACTGTGCCCTGCCCACGCGCGACGCCCGGCATGGACGCCTCTACACCTGGTCCAAAGCCAATGCTGCTCTCACACCGGATGGAAGCTGGCTAAAATTCCGTTATATCAACACGGAAGACAACTTCCGCGACGCAGGTCCAATTTCACCCGATTGTGATTGCGAATGTTGCCGCGATTACTCCATGGGCTATCTTTTCCACCTCTATCGCATGCGTGACACATCTTACATGCGCCTTGCCACCAAGCACAATTTGCGTTTTATGACCCGCCTGATCGAAAGGTTGAAAGACCCAAATGCCTGAAAAAGAAACCGATCAGGAGTTGATCGATCAGGTTAGTCGATCAGCCAAGTATGCCCAATTGGCTGGCACGCTTGTCGCGCGGGTCACCGCAGAAGAAGCCAAAAAGTATAAGAGCCAGCAGGCAATCATCCAGTCCGCACGCACTCGCCTGCATCAACTTACAGGTGCGTACCTTGCGCCTAAAATAGACTATGCGCATTGGCTCGATAAATTCAAATGCTTAGACCCAAAAAATCTTGAAGGATTGGAATCCACAAGTCTACAAATGATGCGATTGCACGCTTCCACCTATGAGCGCATTGATGTTTTGCCAACCTTTTTCAAGACGACACTTGCTTCCGTCGCTCCGATCAAATCCGTGATGGACCTTGCTTGCGGATTGAATCCCCTTTCCATCCCCTGGATGCCCCTTGCTGAAGATTTCACCTACTTTGCCAGTGACGTGGTCAGTCCGTTGGTTCATTTTCTGTGGCATTATTTTGAGTTGTTTGGCATCAATGGCAACGCGTCAATCCTGGACTTGTCCCATTTCATCCCCAGCCAACCTGTGCAGCTCGCTCTCCTGATGAAGACGCTCCCTTTGATGGAGCAAATCGAACACGGACTGTCGCGAAAGATCCTTGAAAACCTCAATGCTGAACACATCCTGGTCACTTACCCCCTTCGCAGCCTGGGTGGTCGCAAAAAGGGAATGGAAGAAACCTATCGCTCACAATTCGATGACCTGGTTTCTGGACGTGACTGGAAAATCCAGGAATTTCGCTTTCCCAACGAAATCGCTTACCTGGTAACAAAATGATTTTCGAACAGGCTTTTCTCGATTCCCTCATCCAGGCAGTGGAAACCTCCCGAAAGTATCGCGACCTCCATATCCCCCTCACCACCTTGCAGGACATTCTCGCCTACGAAAGCCAGCACAGCAGTTCCCGCAAGGAGCTCGAAGCTAACTTCCGCAAATCGCTCCATAACGTCATGGCCCCATACCTTGAAGATATCAACTATCCTGCTGTAACTGCGGGCATTCCAGAGCTATTTGCTCAAGATCAATCGCAGGAAAACGTAAAAGCCTGGTGTTTGGATAGCATGCGCCGACATGCCTCCAGCCGGGAACGCCTGCCCTATCTCGAAAATTTCTACCAAAAAATCTTTTCGGTGATTGGCACTCCGAGGTCCATTCTGGATCTCGCCTGCGCTTTGGATCCACTCGGACTACCCTGGATGAACTTACCTCCAACTTCCAGCTTTTTTGCTTACGATATTCACCAACCTCGTCTCGATTTTCTACAGACCTTCTTTGAGTTTTTTTATCCACAAGCCCAGGCAATCCACCAGGACATCCTTACAAACATCCCTGATCAACAAGCCGATTGTGCCTTCTTTTTCAAGGAAGCGCACCGCCTCGAGAAGCGCCGTCCTGGCAGTAACCGCGAGCTATTCGAGGGGCTGAACGTCAAATGGCTGGTGGTCAGCCTTCCAAGCCGCGACCTGGCAGGGCACCATTCGCTTGAAACGTATCATACGAAACTGATAAAAAAGTCAATCGAAGGTCAACCCTGGCAACTCGTCACCGACAATATGGGCGATGAGCTCCTATTCTTTATCCAGAAACATGACTGAACCCAAAATCCTCCTCCCGCCCGAAATTGAGTCAGCGATTGAGCGCTATCGCCCCTATCTCTCGCCAGCTGATTATAAGCAGCTGCTTACTGCCGCTGTGACATCCGCGCCATCCGCGGTGCGTGTCAACCTGCTTAAATCTGTCGATCCTGATCAAGATCTCGAAACCTGGGCAGATCGATACGAGTGGCAAACTTCACCCATTCCCTTCTCAACAACCGCCAGGCAGGTCCTCACCAGCCAAACCCCTCCTGGTCAGACGCTCGAGCACCGCCTTGGATATTACTACGTCCAGGATGCCGCATCCATTTTGCCGGTTTCGCTTTTCTCAACTTCAAGGACACCGAAACTGGCATTGGACATGGCTGCCTCACCAGGCGGCAAGACGACCCAATTGATCGATCACAACCTGGACCAGGACTTCGTGATAGCCAATGATTCATCAACCTCACGTCTTTCCGCTTTGCGCACCGTCTTACAGATATGGGGTTCAGCTAATCACACCATCACCAACTTTGCAGGCGAACGTTTTGGGGACTGGTTTCCCCAAACTTTCGATCGCATCCTGCTGGATGCCCCTTGCAGCATGGAGAGCCTGCGTGTGTCTGCTTCGCATCCTCCTCGACCGATCACTGCCGATGAACGCGGCCGCCTTGCCCAAAGACAATTAGCGTTGCTGATTTCTGCCGCTAAAGCTTTAAAACCCGGCGGGGAATTGGTCTACTCCACCTGCACACTCGCGCCTGAAGAAGATGAAGCAGTCGTGAATGCCCTGCTGGATCTCGCCCCAAATTCCTTTCAAATCGATAGTTTTCCCCACGGCAACACACAAACACCAGGACTAAAAACCTTCCAGGATCAGACTTTCCACCCGACTCTTGAAAACAGCTGGAGGGTTTGGCCGCACATTTTTGAAACCAATGGATTCTTTGCGGTCCGGTTGACTAAAGTGGCGGACTTCTCGCCAGGCCTCTCTCAAGCGCCTGCCCGTCCCTTTTCCGCGACTGGCTTTGTTGAAGTCCCCCAAAAACAATTGGCTGTGTTCGCCACCCAAATTGAGGATCTTTACGGCGTTAACTTGATTGAGCAACTCACACAGAGCGGACTCATTCTGCATCAACGGGGTGACAGCCTGCACTTGATACCCAAGGCTTATATTAACAACTTCCAAACCCTGCCTTTCCACAGTCTTGGCATGCCCTTTGGTAAGGTTTTCCATGGCGAACTGTCGCTTTCGGTCGACCTGATAAACCGGTTCGGGGACCTCTTTAACACAAATATCTGGACGATGCCATCGGACAAAGTTGCGCAGTGGCTTTCCGGGCAAGATTTACGAAACCTCGACTTTCAGGGGTTGAAAATGGGTAAGGTAGCAATAATACGGGATGAATTGGGAAGAAATTTGGGTGCAGGAAAACTCTCAGCCAATCGGTTGAGAAACCTCTTACCTAACCGAAACTTGCTAATGTAATTCTAGACTACCGGCAAAGATGGCGGATGATGGCGCAGCCGGCGATGCAAGCTGTTTCCATGCGCAAAATGTTCGTGCCCAGGGAGATCTGTTGAAAGCCATACTTTTCGGCTAACTTGACTTCGTCCGAACTAAAGCCGCCTTCAGGACCAATCAACAAGGCGATCTCAGGTTTTCCATTCTCAGCAACTCTCAACATCTCCGGGCAAACCTGGCTCACAATCGCGGTGCTCTCCCAGGCAACAAGTTTTACCGCGCAATCTTTTGCGGCTGCAAGCATTTCTTCATACGTCAGAACAGGCGTCAAAACAGGCAATTTCGATCGCATGGATTGCTCCGCGGCTTCGCGCATGATCGCGTTTAATCGTTCCTGGCGGGCGCTGTTTTGACGGCCATCTTGAACCAGGCTGCGGGAGGAGATATACGGTTGAAAACTGGTCACCCCAATTTCGGTTGCCTTTTGCAGGATCGTCTCCATCTTCTCACGGCGGGTAAGGCTGTAGCACAAGCGCAACCCCACTTGCGGCTCCGGTCTGCCAATCTGTTTGCCAGTGATTTCACCAATCACGGTTTGCCCCTTGGCTCCAGTGAGCTGCACCAAATACTCCCAACCCGAATTATCCAGCACGATTACAGCATCCGTCTTGAGTTTAAGACGCAGAACGTTCTTGATCTGGCGTGAAATATCTTCGGGGAATGTCACCACCCCATCCTGGATTGATTCTGGATTTATGAAGAAATGTTGCATATTCCTATTTTAGCGTATTTTCAAAAACTGTCTATTTTTAGCCCTGCAAGGCAGCCCCCGCTGCTGTGGCGAACTCCGCCCACTCCGGGATCAGAAAATTGACACCGTACAACTGGGAAAAAGCTTCCAGGATTTGCCTGCCAAGACTCATGCGCGTTAGGTTGCCAGTCATCACAATCGTTTTTAGATGGCACAATCTTGCCGTAAGCACTGCCGCCGTGCCAACCGATTGAAAAACGAGGTTCACGATCCCAGCGGCAATGTCCTCTGGTTCACTCAGTACTGCCAGCTTTCCGAAATTGGATGCCGTTGTACTGGGGGTTAAACCCGGGATGTTCTTTTGAGTAAGGTCTCCAACTGTCAAGTCAATCTTTTCGAGCGTGCCTTGCTGGGAAAGTTGATTGATAGTCTCAAAATCCGTAACGTTGATCAATCGGTCAGCCAATCCCAGCAGAGTACCCCCACCCACACCCGAACCAATGATGTGCCGCACATCCGATCCTCTGGCTTCAACCAGAGAAGTCCCCGTTCCCATGCTTACCACAACGGATTCTTGAACACTCGCCAGGTAAATCCCACCTAGACCTATAGACATAAATTCGTCCACCAAAACAGTCTTTCTATCAAGCAAGTCACCACTAAGGTAAGAAGCTCCAACTCCTGTAGCCATAATTCTCTCAATGTTTGACAGCTTTGCTCCAGATGCTTCCAGGAATCTTCCAAGCCCGGCATACGCTGAGGCAAGCGGATCACTGGCTTTCACAATGACGCTTTCCAGCATCTTGCCATCTTCGAATCCCACCACCTTGGTGGTGCTCCCCCCTACATCCAGACCCAATACCAGGCTCATCGGACCTCCGTTTCGTGCGATAATTCTAACAACACGTCGATAATTGTCATTTTGTAGTATAACCCGTTGTGGTAACCCTTTTGGAGAATGATCTTGGAACAAAAAGAACAACGGCATAATTTTAAATATCTGGATATCGTAACAGTCAGTTTTGCGGTGATTTTGATTCTTTCCAATTTTGCGTCCTCAGCCAAAATTATCGACTGGGGTTTTTCGCTTGGCAAGATCCGCATGGCGTTTGACGCCGGAACGGTGTTTTTTCCCTTTGCTTACATTTTTGGGGATGTGCTGACTGAAGTTTATGGCTATTCCCGCTCCAGGCGGGTGATTTGGTTGGGTTTTGGTGCCCTGGTTTTCAGTTTCCTGATGTTCCTGTTGATCCGTGTGCTTCCCGGTGAAGCCACCTGGCAGCAAAACGTTGGACAATCCGCTTTTGATTCCATTCTGGGCGGTGTCAGTTTTGGTGGGATCGTCCTCTCCAGTATCTTGGGCTACCTCTTCGGCAGCTTTTCAAATGCCGTCGTGATGGCACTGATGAAATCGATCACCAAGGGCAAACACCTCTGGGCTCGCACCATCTCCAGCACCATCATTGGCGAATTCGTTGACAGCCTCATTTTTGTGGCTGTTGCTACTCTCACCAAGGTTTTTCCGCCAGAACTTTTTTGGTCGCTCACCCTGACCAATTACATCTTCAAGGTTCTGATAGAGATTCTTTTCACCCCTGCCACCTACAAGATCGTCAACAAACTCAAGCAGGTTGAGGGTGTTGAGATTTACTCGGATCTGTCGGATCTCAGTCCGATTGGTTTTTAGCTTTCTGCTCCTCATAGCCGGCAATACAGATCACAAACTCACCCTTGATGGGCGAGTTCTCGATTAATGGGATGATCTCAGAAAGGTTGCCCCTCGATACTCGTTCAAACTTCTTGGTCAGATCATTTGCCACCACAGCCCGCCTGTCGCCCAGGACTTCCAAAGCATTCTTGAGAAAAGCGACCAGGCGGTATGGGCTTTCGTAGAACACCAGCGTGTGTGGATTTTGGGTCTCCATCGCAATAAACCGCTTACGCGGTCCTTCCTTGTTTGGTGGGAAGCCCTTGAAAGTGAAGCTATGCAGAGGCAGATCCGCCAGAGTAAGGGCTGTAATGACTGCTGAGGGTCCTGGGATCACTTCCACTTGTAATCCTGCTTCCAGAGCTGCATGCACCAAAAGGTAACCGGGATCAGAAATCCCGGGCGTGCCCGCGCTGGTGATCAGGGCAATGGTTTCACCCCTTTCAAGCCGCTCGATCAATTTTGGGACAACTTTCCGCTCATTGAAGTTATTCAGCGCAGTTTGGGGTTTGCTGATGCTGTAGTGATTCAACAGAATGCTTGATTTCCGGCTGTCCTCCGAGGCAATCAGGTCCACATTCTTGAGGACCTCAACCGCACGGTAGGTGATGTCTCCCAAATTTCCAATCGGCGTAGCAACAAGGTAGAGCATACAATTTCCCTTCCAGCATCTGGTTCAGCAGCAATTTGATATGTGTATTATAAGGGAGGTTGCAAGGAAGTATCACATGATAGAATTTCTATAAATCGTTTTTAACAAAAAGGCAAGTGAACTATGGAAAGAACTGTTCCTATCCGATCTTCTGATGAAATTGACCTCTACCTTCGCACAATCTATTCTTTGCTGCGTTCTTCAAACGAGGTTCATATCCGTACCCTTGAGGAGGTGCATGCAGGCATGAATTCTTCCCTGCATACCAAATCACGCGAGGATTCCCCGGACATATCCGCCCTTCTTTATGCCTTGCTGCGCCTGCCAGAGATCATTTTCCATGTAAAGAAGGTTGTTTTGGGTCAATCCGCCGAAAACTTCGCCAGTTATGGCTTCGCTGATGTGGAATCCTGGCAGGATGTTAGCGCAAAAGCTCGCCGCCGGCGCTGCTTTTACGACGGGGGTCAGACTCTGGCTTGCTATATCGCTTCCCGCTCTGATATTGACGATGTTGTGCCTGCACTGACCGCATTACAGATCGAATGGAACAAACTCCACTTCTTGTTGAACACTTTGCCAGAGGGTCTGCTGGAAGCAGCCACACCCGCAAATACTTCAGGCTTCCAGAAACTCGCCAGGCACTTGCAGATCAAAGAGGAGGAGCTTGCACGTCTTTATACCGTTCTGGGAGACAACTTCTACTTATACCTCTCAAAAGTCGCGTCAGAAACAAGTGATCTGACGGTTCAACTCGTGAGCGGCTCTCTCAACGACTATCGCAAAGCCACACAAAGTTGGTGGACCAACATCGAGACTAAGGTTCCAGCAGTAACCAGGCGCCCAATTTACTTTATTTCATCCAACACTCACAGCCTTCCCAACTTACTCTCCGGCTTCTCATTGACCAAACGTTCGGAACTGCTGAAGTTCATTGAGGAAGATGAGCCCGCTCTGCGGGCTGAATGGGAAGAAATGCAGCACGATGTAAACAATGCCAGCCAGGAGAATTTCTTCTACTATGCCATGCGCAGCTACCTTTCCGCCCACCCTGAGAGTTCTTTGGCAGCTGAGCAGATTGCCTTTGAGGTCGAACGTGGCATCACGCGCCTTAGTAGCGCTCACAGTTTTGACGTGGATGCCAGCGTGATTGAGCTTTACAAACTCAACCCCACCACGATAGATCCGCGCCTGGTTCCAGCCGGCGAAACCTCCAATCTCGCCTTCCTGCAGGAAAGTGACGCGATTATCCTGAATATTGATTACCCTCTTGGCTTTGCCGCCTATAATCTGCTCTCAAAAATCGCAGAAAACAGCTGCAAGATCCTTGGAATCTACATCATGGGTAAAGCTGCCAGCCTGAATGGAGTACGCGGCGATGTGGTGCTGCCAAACGTGGTCTATGATGAACACTCGCGCAATACATACCTGTTCAACAACAGCTTCACTGCTGCGGACATCGCTCCACATCTGAATTTTGGCACCGTCCTCGACAACCAGAAAGCTGTGTCGGTCATGGGTACCTTCCTGCAGAACCGAAATGTGCTTGATGTCGTCTACCGTGAAGGTTACACCGATGTCGAAATGGAAGCCGGACCGTACCTTTCCGCAATTTTTGAACTTTACCGCCCGCAACGCCACCCTGTTGATGAGATTGTAAATATGTACGGCTTACCTTTCGACTTGGGAATACTGCACTACGTATCCGACACTCCCTATTCCAAGGGCAAGAACCTCGGCGCTGGCGGTCTCTCGTACTTTGGCATGGAGTCGACTTACGCTGTTTCCGTCGCAATCCTAAAACGCATCATTTCACTGGAAAAACGGAGAATCGATCCAAATTAACATCTTATTCAATCCAATTCTTAGTACCAAAAGGTCTCCGCAAATTTAATGTTGGTTTGAAACGAAAAGGTCACTAAAAAAAGTGACCTTTTCATCTTAAATACTATTGGAATGCTTGCTTAAGGAACGTAAGTTGCGGTCCAGGTGCCGCTTCTTGAAGCTGTACAAGAACCAGTATCTAAAGCTGCGTAAAATGTTCCATCTGCCGCAGTTGAGGAAGTGAAATCACCTCCAATAGTAGATCCAGTTGCGTGAGTTTTGTAGAAATGACCCGCACTGTTTATCGAGATATCATAGTAATAGTTTATGGTAGCTGAAACGCCGCATGCCCCACTCCAATTAACGTTGATTGCCAGAGAATCTATCATGGTTCCGTTAGCGATGACCTCCATAACGATTGTGTTTCCCCCGCTAACAGATCCAGACCATTGACCAACGGAAGGTGATTCAATCGTGACTACCACAGATACAACATTACTCCACGGGCTTGTGAATTCGGGATTAGACGCATTGACACGATAGTAATAAGTTCCCAGGCTCCGGTTCAAGCTTACGGTCGTGTTTTCTCCAGAATAAGCTGCTGTTGGGCTGATAAAACTGGAATTGTCATCTTCTTGCAGTGTATAGGTGGTTGCGTCTGGTGATCCGCTCCAAGTCACGGTAAATCCTCCAGAACCGTTATTGTTGATCTGTTCCAACACTGGTGTGTCAGGCATTTCAAATGGTCTGCTCTTGATTAAAGGTAAAAATACTTTTTCCGGAACCATCCCTGCTGTCTTTACAGCACCCTCAAATTCACCCTGGGGCGAACTTGTCGCTAATGGCGTGACAGCACCAGTACTCAAGTTTACTGTGCCGAAAACGTTAGCTCCAGATCCAATGTACAGGAAGATATAAAGCGTTCCGTCCTGATTATCAAAATCCATTCCCTGGGCAAAATTAGCGTTGTACCCAGTTGCGCCAATTAAGCTTGCTGTCCCAGTAGATTTATTGATGGAATAAATGGAATCTGTGCCAATATCATGGCCATACATGGCGCCATTCATGTTTATGGCAATTTCAATCATTAAAGTAGTTCCAAAAGGTCCAATTAGGGTCGCAACACCGGTCGTTGGATCGATAGTGTAAAGGTCGGACGGAGTGGATGCGTAAAAAATGCCTAAGAACGGGTCAATGGCAAGTCCGGTCCAACTTGTCGCTACTCCACCAGGCGGGCAGGCTACCACTCCCGTAAAAGCACCGCTTGTCAGATTTATCGTGCCAAGTTGATCTGTTGTATCGTTTAGTGCCCACAGGATTTCAGCTGTAGGATCAAAATCCAAACCATAATATGTAAGGTCATTTGTGCCAATTACTGTCTGCCCACTAAAGTTATTCAGGTTGAATGATACAAAATTATCGTTGCGAAGATCCTGTGCGTATCCAAGATCGGTTGGCGCAAGAATACTCGAAGTCGAAATTTCTGGCAGGCTTTCACGACAGGCGTAAGCTACCTCATAAGGTTCGGATTGAGTGGAATTCTGATAAGCGGCACAATCCACCGTGCCATCCGGTAGGCGCATCACGCTATCTGTTTCAGGAATATCTTGTGAAACCACCCGGCTTGGTGATTGTCTCATCAAAGAAAACAAAACCACAAAGACAGTCATCAATAGGGTTACTTTTTTTAGTCCTATGTCTTGATACATGAAACACTCTCTTTTCTACTAACAATTCGATACCGTTTCTATACCCCCTGAACATGTCAATTACATGTGAAAAAGACCTCCCTTCATAACTAGTTTCAAAGTCGGAGAGCTGCACTTGATTTTTCGAAAATGCATTTGTTATTAGAAGATTGTAACTATCAACAGTATAGGAAATTTATAATCGATTGTCAATCGATAAATATCTTTTACAAGAACTGCTCATGAAAAATTTATCTGGCGAAACAAACCCACTAAACTCAATCGGAAAAAACGATTTAATGCTTTTCACCATGAGAAGTGGTAAGAAATGTCACGAACTTAATCGCCCTGTGATGTGCTTCTTCTGGCAGAGAAAACTGAAAAATGGTTTTATTTTTCGCCCAATCTGATCAAAACAGGCAACTTTGTAGTCAATGACCTGAAATTTCAAAATTTCTGAAATGTAAGCTGAAACCCCGACAATGTTGGGGTTTCAACTTACCCTTGTGTTTATCCAAGACGTTGGCGTAGCTTCTGCGCAGTACTGAGGTATCCCTCAAGCTTTTCCCTCTCAGCCTGCACCACTTTCTCTGGCGCTTTCTGGGCGAAAGGTGAGAAAAGCAGTTTTTCAAGGCGTCCTATCTGGCTTTCCGCTTCGGCAAGCTCTCGCTCAAGCCGCTCTCGGTCAAGTTGAGTTTCCTCGCTCGCGCTCAGGTCAAGATAAATCTCGATATCCTCAATAACGACCACAGTCAAACGCTCAGTGTCAGGCTTGCTTACCAAAATTTTGAGCTCTTCCTCGTTCAGACCAGCTAAATCAATCAGTAAATTCCGGTTATTCTGCAGGAAGTCGACTCTGCTCTCACTCGCCAGGATGCCGTCAACGCTTTTGTTCGGTTCAATTTTGAACTCAGAGCGAAGGTTTCGGATATTGCGCACCATTTCCTGGACCAATTCAAAGTCCTTCACCGCGGGGTCTTCCCAATCCTCATGCGGCATGCGCTCCGGCCAGCGGGCTACGATCAGGTGTTCCTCCCAATCCCGTTCAGGATTGTAGATGTACCTATTTGTCTCGCACGCCTCTTTTAGATAGCCATACAAGGCTTCTGTCACAAAGGGTGTAAAGGGATGCAGCAGGCGCAGCATCAATCCGAGTACATCTGCCAGGATAATCGCGGTATAAGCAGCCCGGTCGCCGCCTTCTGCCAACTGCCTCTTCGAAGCTTCCAGGTACCAGTCAGCGAAGTCGTTCCACAGGAATTCATACACCTGCCGGCCAGCTTCACCAAACTGATAGGTCTCAAACAGGTTATTGACACTGTTGACGGTCTGCCTGGTGCGTGCCCAGATCCAAGAATCAGCAAGGGTCCATTGCGGTTCAGCCTTGATGGGTTCCTCAACCTTATTGACCGCGTTGATCACAAATCGCCCGATATTCCAAACTTTATTGGCAAAGTTCCGATTCCCCTCGACCTTCTTCGCGCCTACATTCTGGTCATTCCCGGCGCTGGATCCAACCACCAGCGAAAACCGCAGCGCATCTGTACCATATTCGTTCATCAGCACCAGGGGGTCGATGACGTTGTTTTTGGTCTTGCTCATCTTCTGACCCTTATCATCGCGGACCATTCCGTGCAAGTAAACCGTGTGAAAAGGTGCCTTACCGGTGAAGAACAGCCCGTCCATCACCATACGCGCCACCCAGAAGAAAATGATGTCGTAACCAGTCTCCATCACGCTGGTTGGGTAGAAGTAATTGAAATCCAGCGTCGCGTCCGGCCAGCCAAAGACCGAGAAAGGCCAAAGACCTGACGAGAACCAGGTATCCAACACGTCCGGATCCTGCTTCAGGTTGTGCGAAGCGCATTTCGGACACTCAGTGGGATCCTCCCGCGCCACGATCACTTCGCGGCAGTCCTGGCAATACCAGACCGGGATGCGGTGCCCCCACCACAACTGCCGGCTGATGCACCAGTCCTGGATGTTATCCATCCAGCTCAGGAACACTTTTGTGAAACGATCCGGCACAAAGGTGATTTCGCCTTTGCGTACCGATTCTGCTGCCATTTCTGCCAGGCTGTCCATGTTCACAAACCACTGGGTGGAGATCAGGGGTTCCACGATCTCTCCACCCCTTTGTGACCGGGGCACATTCATCAGGTAAGGCTCTTCCTTGATTAGCAAACCTGCTTCGGTCATATCTTCCCAAATCGCCTTGCGGGCTTTGAAGCGCTCCATACCCGCATACTTGCCGGCATTTTCGTTGAGGGTGGCATTCTTGTTCATGATGTTGATCAAAGCCAGGTTGTGGCGCTGCCCGATCTCATAATCGTGCGGGTCGTGCCCGGGTGTGATCTTGAGCGCGCCGGTGCCAAATTCCTTGGTCACGTACTCGTCAGCCACCACCGGGATTTCCCTACCCAGGATCGGGACGATCACCTTTTTTCCGACAAAGCTCGCGTAGCGTTCATCGTCCGGATGCACCGCCACGGCGGTATCACCCGGAATAGTTTCCGGGCGGGTGGTCGCCACAGGGATGTAATCTCCGCTGCCATCTGCCAGCATGTACTTGAAGTGATAGAGCTTGCCTTGTTCCTCGGAATATTCCACTTCCAAATCAGAGACCGCTGTCTGCAGACCAGGCGACCAGTTGATCATGCGCGGACCTTGGTAGATCAACCCTTTTTCGTACAACCGCACGAAGGCTTCTCTTACAGCACGGGATAGACCTTCGTCCAACGTAAAGCGCTCCCGATCCCAATCGCAGGATGCCCCCAACCGTCTGAGCTGGTTGACGATCTCACCGCCATACTTTTCTTTCCACTGCCAAACGCGGGCTTCGAATGCTTCACGTCCCACGGCTTCACGCGAGGTACCTTCCTTGCGCAGCAGGTTTTCCACCTGCAACTGTGTTGCGATGCCAGCGTGGTCGGTCCCAGGAACCCATAATGTTGGCTCACCCTTCATACGGTGGTAGCGGATCATGATATCTTCCGTCGCCACAAACAAGGGATGACCCACGTGCAAAGCACCAGTAACATTCGGAGGTGGAATAACTACCACAAATGGTTTGATGCTCGGATCATGCCCCGGCAGGTTAGGGTCGTTCGTCGGCTTAAAATAGCCTTTATCTTCCCATTCCTGGTAGATTTTTTCTTCATAATCCCTAAAGTCATACGTCTTCGGCAGTTCAGTCATGCAACACCTCTCAATGCTTAAATAAAAACTTTCGCCCTTTGAGGACGAAAGTGTTCTTCCGTGGTACCACCTCAATTCGATCCGATTGGATCGCGCTTGGGTTGAGCGCTAACGGGCTCTCCCGGGCTGGTCTAATCCCTTTTCAGGTTTCTTCAGCCGATCTCTCGCGGCGACTTCGCCCCTATGCTTTCTGCAGGCATTCTCAACACGTCTGCCTTTCTCTGTCAGCGCAGGTCGGGGTTACTACTCCGTGCGTTTATTCTAACATATTTTGTTGTCGATGGATCATTTATCCATCGTTTTAACCTGATCTTCCCAGCGGTGCCAGCCTTCAAAACGTTCATTAATGATCTGCTTTCCTTCACCGGGATGCGGCAGACCCATCAATTCAAGATCCGCGTCCACCATGATCCGCACGAGTTCGTGGAATTTGACCTTTGGCGACCAGCCAATTTTCTCCTTGGCTTTGGTTGGATTGGCAAGCAAGTAATCCACTTCGGTCGGGCGGAAGTAGCGCGGGTCGATTTCCACGTATTTGGTCCAATCCATGTCCGCGTAACCAAAAGCCTCATCAAGGAAGTCTCTCACGGAGTGCGACTCACCCGTTCCGATTACGTAATCATCCGGCTGGTCTTGCTGCAGCAGCATGTGCATGGCCTCCACGAACTCTGGCGCGTAGCCCCAGTCACGTTTGGCGTCCAGGTTTCCCAGGAAAAGTTTGTCTTGCCTACCTGCCATGATCGCGGCAAGTGCCCGGGTGATCTTGCGGGTGACGAAGGTCTCACCGCGTCGTGGGGACTCGTGGTTGAACAAGATCCCATTGACCGTATACATGCCGTAGCCATCCCGATAGTTCTCGACCATCCAATAAGCATAGAGTTTGGCAGCTGCGTATGGACTCTGGGGATGAAACGGAGTTGTCTCAGACTGCGGAGGTGTGGCTGAACCAAACAGTTCGCTGGTTGAGGCCTGGTAGAAGCGCGTGCCTTTGCCCAGACGCCGCACTGCCTCGAGCATTCGCGTGGTGCCCAAACCCGTCACATCAGCGGTGTATTCAGGCATGTCGAACGATACCCGTACGTGACTTTGTGCCGCCAGGTGATAGATCTCTTCCGGTTTGGTGTCATAAATTACATCACTTAGGCTGCCGGTTGCGCCCATGTCGCCATAATGCAAAAAAAGCCTGGCGCTGCCATCCACAATGTGGGGATCCTTGTAGAGGTGGTCTATCCGTTTTGTGTTGAAGGTACTCGCACGGCGAATGATGCCATGTACTTCATAGCCTTTTGTCAGCAGTAGTTCGGCCAGGTAAGACCCATCCTGTCCGGTGATTCCGGTGATAATTGCTTTCTTCATGTGTTACCTCGATCTAATATTGAACAGATAGTATACCGCAGCTGCTTTAATACAATCTGAACTCACTTTTTTCTTCTTCGAAAACAAGGGGATCGAGCACATGAGTGGTGGGGACAAAGTTCATAAAGCTGCGTGTGATCACCAGGCTGTCGGTCTTTGCCCCTCCCGGGAAGAAGCTTACCCCTTCCAACACTGCTTTGGAGGTCGTCAAGATTGGCGTTACCGCAGTCGCACAAAAGATCAAATTATCCGCAGGTGCCAAATCATCCTGGGTATAGACCTCTCCCAGCCTGATACCCATCTTTTTTAACCGATCTTCATCGGCCGCATCTTTAGGCTTCCAAATTGCCTGCATTTTCCCACCCAGCAGCTTTATCGCTGCTGCGGAAATAACCCCTTCCGGTGCTGCACCAATACCCATCACCGCATGCACCCCCACTCCCTTGAAACAGCTGAAAACACTCGGCATCAAATCTCCATCCAGGATCAGCCTTACTCTCGCTCCAGTGGAACGCAATCTCTCGATCAATTCTTCGTTGCGAGGACGGTCGAGTACCGTGATGGTGAGCTCACGGTTGTCCCGTCGTTTGAGGGCTTTTGCCAATCTCCGGACGTTTTCTTCAGGCGCCAGGCGAATATCCACATAATCAGCCGCGTCTTTTCCAACACAAAGTTTGTCCATGTAAGTATCTGAAGCCTGGATCAATCCCCCCGATGGAGCAGCCGCCAGCACACAAACCGCACCAGAATTCAGATTGGCAGTGGCGTTGGTGTTCTCGAGTGGATCCACGGCGATATCGATGTTAACATCCCCCTCACCGATCTTTTCGCCGATAAATAACATCGGGGCATCATCACGTTCGCCTTCTCCGATCTTGATATTACTTGATACACCAGGAATGCGATCCAGGGCGGTACGCATGGCATCCACCGCTGCCTTATCCGCCAGGTTCTTGTCGCCCTGGCCGGCAGCCCGGGCAGCCGCAATCGCTGCGTTTTCTGTCACTTCCAATAATTGCCAGGATAAACTTTTGTAGATGTGTTTAAGTTCCGTCGTGGTTTTTTCGATGGTCATTTCTCTCCTTTGGTGAACCAGGGACCCACAATTTTCTTTATTATACCCACAGTGAACGTTGCCTTGTTTTTCCGTTTGTTAAATTATTCGACATTCGATTAGCTTCATTCTCAGCTGGGTTATAATCTAATTTTGAATAAATTACTTCAATTTCTCAAGGAGAGCACTATGAAGAAACGCAGTATTTTTATGTCAGTAATCCTTGCCCTGATGATCCTCCTTTCAGCCTGCGCTAAACCCGCTTCCCCAACTGATCAACCCCCTGCCGATAACGGCGAACAGGTCTTGTTAGTTTGGGACCAGTTTTACCGGGATGAAGAGAGCAAAGTCATCGAAACCCTCAACGCTGAATTTGAAACCGCCCATCCGGGCGTCAAGATCCAGCGCGAAGTCAAAGTGCTCGAGGATCTTAAAGCTACGGTCAAACTTGCCCTGACCAAAGCCGATGGTCCAGATGTTGCCCAGGTTAATCAGGGTCGCAACGATATGGGCGCCTTGGTGGAAGCAGGTCTGTTACTGCCCCTCAACTCCTACCTCGACAAATACAGTTGGGGCACGGTCTTCTCCACCAGCGTTGCCAGCCGCAACAGCTTCACTGAAGATGGCAAGACATTCGGATCAGGCAACCTTTATGGTGTCAGCCCGACGGCTGAAGTAGTGGGTGTTTTTTACAACAAAGACATCTTCAAGAAAAACAACTGGGATGTTCCCACCACGTTTGAAGATTTCGAAACCTTACTCGCCGACATCAAAGCCGCCGAAATTACCCCAATCTCATTTGGCTCGCTGGATGGCTGGAATGCAATTCATGAATACAGTGCCATCCAACACCTGCTCGTTTCGTTGGATTACATCAACAACCTTACTTATGGCGTCAACAACGTCAGCTTCGACACACCCGAGAACCGCCAGGCTGCACAGATCCTGCAGGACTGGACAAATGCCGGCTATTTCAGCGAAGGTTTCCCTGGCATCGGCTATGATGACAGCAACAATCTCTTCAAAGCCGGCAATGGCGCCATGACCATCACTGGTTCCTGGCTTGCCCCTGAACTGATGGTCGACACTGACCAGGAATTCGGTTTCTTTTTGTTACCCCCTTATGAGGGAAAAACCGGATTAGCAATCGGTGGTGTGGGTATCCCCTTTGCCATCCGCAAAACTTCTGAAAAACAAGACCTTGCCGCGGAATACCTCAACTGGATGATCAGCCCTCGTGCGGCCGAGCTCTGGGCGGAAGCTGGTATGCTCCCGGCTATGGCTCTGCCAGAAGACAGCAAAGTAGACACCAAGAATCTTTTCGGAGACATACTCAACGCCTGGAACACCATCAACCAGGGCAACGCTGTCGGTCATTACATCGACTGGGCAACCCCAACCTTCTACGACACCCTGGTCGCTGAACTCCAAAAGCTGCTTGGCGGCATTTCGACCCCTGCCAATCTGGCTGAAGCAGTTGAAGTGGACTACGGGGCTTACCTGCAGTCCAAATCAGAATAGACGAGACCAAAAGACCGGCACGTGATGTGCCGGTCTTTTTCATTTTCCTATGGCAAATGTGACGAATAAGTACCCTGGAGAATCACGCTGGAAAGGCTGGTGGTACCTCCTTCCAACCTTGCTGGTTTACCTCCTTTTCACATTTTTACCCATTCTTGAAACTATCCGCACCAGTTTTTACCAGTGGGATGGTTTCAGCCAGAATAAAGTTTGGATCGGGCTTTCGAATTACGCAGAGCTGTTTTCAGACCCCAAATTTCACAATGCCCTCCGAAACAACCTGGTTTTTGTCATTTTCTACAGCATCATCCCGATTTTGATCGGGCTTTTTCTGGCTTCTCTTCTAAGCCGTCGTCCCATCCCTGGCTTTGCCTTCTTCCGCACCGCGCTCTTTCTGCCCCAGGTCATTAGCATGGTAGTTGTTGGTGTGATCTGGCGTTGGATGTTCAACCCGACCTTCGGTCCAATCAATAGCGTACTCCGCCTGGTTGGGCTGAAACAACTTGCGATCAGTTGGCTCGGAGATTTCACCTGGGCGCTGCCATCTGTTGGTAGTATCGGAACCTGGGTGCAGTATGGTTTCTGCATGGTGCTCTTCCTGGCAGGCATGCAGCACATCCAGGATGAGTCCTACGAAGCCGCCAGCCTGGATGGCGCGGGCGCATTTAAGCAATTCATCCATATCACCGTACCCGGGCTTCGTGCCGAAATTGCTGTAGCCCTTGTAACAACCATCATCGCAGCCCTGCGCGTCTTTGACCTGGTCTATACCACCACCCGGGGAGGACCAGGAGAATCAACCATGGTTACGGGGTTCCTGATCTATCGTGCTGCCTTTACCACCAACCGCATCGGGTATGCAGCAGCGATTGCCACAGTCCTGACCCTGGTCATTCTCATCATTTCGATGTTGATTCGCCACTTCCAACAGCGTGGGAATGAGGAGAACACATGAAGTTTCCCTGGAAGAATCTCCTTCCCCGCTACCTCATCCTGACTGTGTTCATGCTCGTCGTACTCATCCCGATCTGGGGCATGTTCACCAGCGCGTTCAAAACAAGTACTGAGGTGATGGGGGGTCCTTTTTCGTTGCCATCCAATTGGAGCCTGGAGAATTTCGAACAGGCATGGCAGGTCGGGCGATTCAATATATTTTTCAAGAACAGTGTCATTGTTGCGACTGCGGTTGTTGTTTCAAGCGTTTTTCTATCGACTCTCAGTGGTTATGCTTTTGGCTCTCTGCCCCTGCCAGGCAAGAACTGGCTTTATCCACTGATCCTCATCGGATACATGGTGCCTTTCGAGGCGGTCATCATTCCCCTTTATAACCTGTTAGACAAGTTTGGTATTACCGACACGCTTTGGGCTCTGATCCTTCCCCAGGTAGGGCTGAGTGTTTCTTTTGGCACGATGTGGATGTCTTCCTTTTTTGAAAATACTCCAAAGGAATTGACCGACGCCGCCACGATTGATGGCTGCTCCAGGTGGCAGACGCTCTGGTACATCCTTTGGCCGATCGCGAAACCGGCTGTGACCACACTGGTAGTTCTGATCTTCATGTGGACCTGGAACGAGTTCCTCCTGGCGCTGGTGTTGGTGCAAAACGAAACACTGCGTACACTGCCAGTAGGCTTGGCATTCTTCCAGGGAAAGTACACTGCCAATATCCCGTTGATGGCAGCCGGTGCTATCATCGTTGCCCTGCCAACAATCCTGATCTATGTCCTCTTCCAGCGCTTCTTCATTCGGGGAATGCTCGGCGGCGCCGTGAAGGGTTAGTCCTTCGTTTTAATATTCTTCTTACCTTCTTTTCCTGTACATTTCTTTGCCTACCGCTGTCTGGTTCTCTATAATTACATCAAAAGCATGGAAATTGGACGCTATGGAAAACAAAAAACAAAAATTACCTTTATCACCAGAAGAACTGATCGCAGACTATCGTCTCGGTTATCGCTCAAGGCAGGCATCCATCATCGGTCGCCGTGAGGTCCTGACTGGCAAAGCCAAGTTCGGCATTTTTGGCGATGGCAAGGAGCTCCCCCAACTGGCAATCGCCCGCACTTTTGGCAAGGGTGATTGGCGGTCAGGGTATTACCGCGATCAAACTTGGATGATGGCGCTCGACTTGCTCACTCTTGAGGAGTTCTTTGCGCAACTCTATGCGCATGCCGACCCCAATTTTGATCCTAATAGCGGGGGTCGCAACATGAACGGGCATTTCTCCACGCAATTGATCGACGAAGATGGAAATTGGTTCAATCAAACCGAACGCTATAACTCCTCGGCAGATATCGCCCCCACCGCGGCTCAGATGCCCCGGGCGGTTGGTCTTGCATACGCCTCAGCGCTCTATCGCAAAAACGCGGAGCTGAAGAAGTTCGACAACTTCAGTCACAATGGCAATGAGATCACCTGGACCAGTATTGGCAACGCCTCAACATCCGAAGGTCTCTTCTGGGAAACAGTTAACGCGATCGGCGTGCTGCATGCGCCCGCAATCATCAGCATCTATGATGACGGCTACGGCATCTCGGTGCCCAACGAATTCCAGATGGTCAAAGAAAATATTTCCGCCATTTTGCAAGGTTTTCAGCGTGTGCCCTGCCCGGCCGAGCAGTGTGACCGCGGTTACGATCTTTACCAGGTGCAAGCCTGGGATTACCCTGCCCTGCTTCAGACTTACGAAGAAGCTGCAGACACAGCCCGCAAGTATCATATCCCCGCCCTGGTTCACGTCACGGAAGCCACCCAACCCCAGGGTCACTCCACCTCGGGTTCCCACGAACGTTACAAGTCCAAGGAACGCCTCGAGTGGGAGTACGACAATGACTGCCTTCGCCGTTTCCGCCAGTATCTGATCGATAACAAAGTCGTTACCGACGAACAACTCAGCGAGTTTGAGGCTGAAGACAAGAAAACGGTCGAACAAGCCCGTAAGCGGGCTTGGGAGAGCTTCCAGGGTCCCATCAAACAGGTTGTAAAGACCGCTTCTCAAAAACTCATCGATCTGGCTACCAGCGCGTCTGCCCAGAAAACGGAAATTGAAGGCATCAACAATCACCTTCTCAGTATCCAGGACCCCATTTTCAGTGATGCCGCTTCTGCCATTCACGAGGCTCTGGTCCTTACCAAAGACCAACCTACTGATGCGCGCAAAGCGTTGCTGGAACTCTCGACCAGGCTGGAAACTGAAAAACAGGCTTATTACAACAAGTTCCTTTTCTCGGATTCAGACAAATCCCCTCTAAAAGTAAAACCGGTTGAAGCCAAGTTCAGCGAAAAATCACCGACCCTGATGGGTTTCGAAGTGCTCAACAAAGCTTTTGACGAAATTCTTGCCCGGGAACCTTTGATGGTCGCCTTTGGTGAAGACGTTGGCAATCTCGGAGATGTCAACCAGGCCTTCCGTGGACTGCAGGAGAAGTACAGCCCGTTACGCGTTTCCGACACCGGCATTCGCGAAGCCACCATCCTCGGGCAGGCAATCGGTCTCGCCCTGCGTGGCTTCCGCCCGATCGCTGAGATCCAGTATCTCGATTATCTGCTCTACGCGCTCCAGATCATGGCGGACGACCTTTCCAACTTGCGTTGGCGCACGGTTGGTCGCCAGCAGGCTCCGGTGATCATCCGCACGCGCGGTCACCGCCTTGAAGGTGTCTTCCACTCCGGCTCACCGATGGCTGGCATCATCAACCTCGTAAGGGGCATCCACGTGGCAGTCCCACGCAACATGACCCAGGCGGCAGGTTTCTACAACACGCTCATCGAAGGCGATGATCCTGCCCTGGTCGTCGAGGTTCTGAATGGCTACCGCCTCAAGGAACGTCTGCCAGACAATATCGCCGAATTCAAACTGCCCCTTGGTGTGCCTGAAGTTCTCAGAGAGGGAAAAGATCTGACCCTGGTCACCTATGGCGCTACTGTGCGCATTGCCCAACAAGCAGTCGAAAGACTTGCGAAGGTAGGCATTGACGTGGAACTGATCGACGTTCAGACGCTTCTACCCTTTGACGTAAATCACATGATCGTGGACTCGCTCAAGAAGACCTCACGAGTGCTCTTTGTGGATGAGGACATGCCCGGCGGCACCACCGCCTACATGATGCAGGAAGTGCTCGAGAAACAAGGCGGTTACCAGTGGCTGGACTCTGCGCCACGCACCCTCAGCGGTGCCAATCACCGCCCAGCTTACGGTACCGATGGCGATTATTACAGCAAACCCAACGCGGAAACTATTTTCAACGCGGCTTATGACATTATGCGGGAGAGCGACCCCAAGCGCTTCCCTGCCATTCTTTAGGAGGATCAATGGCTACAAAATTAATCGCCCCAAGACCGGGCGAAGGTGTGGAAGAACTTACAGTGGTTGCCTGGCTCAAACAAGTTGGCGACCAGGTGGAAGAATTTGAATCCGTGGTGGAACTCGAAACCGACAAAGTCGTGACCGAATTTCCCAGCCCCATCTCGGGCACTTTGCTGCGCATCGATGTTGCAGCTGGTGATTCGGTGAAGGTTGGTGAAGTTATGGGACTGATCGGCAAACCGGGAGAGTCCGATGACGAAAAATCCGAAGAATCCAGGCAGGTTCCGCAACCAGAAGAAACTCCAGCTGAAGAGGCTAAGCAGGAAAAACCTGTTGCTGCCGAAAAAACTGCACCTAAATCAAGTTTCCTTTCACCACTCGTCCGAAAAATGTTGGATGAGCACCGGCTCGATCCAGACGAAGTCCAAGGCACAGGCTCTGGAGGTCGGATCACCAAGCAGGATGTGGAAGCATACCTTGCCAGCCCAAAGAAAGAAGCGCAGCGAGCCCCTGAACCCAAACCGGAGTTGAAAGAAAAACCAGTGCAGCCTGCCAAGGCAGCCCCTGTTCCTACTGACCTTCCTGGCACCCTCATCCCGCACACCTCCACGCGCAAGCAGATCGCAGCCCGTATGGTCGATTCGGTCCTGACCTCCCCGCACGTTTTGACCGTCATGGAAGTGGACATGACCCGTGTGTTGGCCCACCGCAAGGCGAACAAAGCCAAATTCGCTGCCGATGGGGTCAATCTAACCCTGACAGCCTATTTTGTGGCAGCCATGGCCAAAGCGCTGAGTGACCATAAAATCATCAATGCCACCTGGACAGATGAAGGCATCTTTGACTACAGCGACGTCAATATTGGTATGGCGGTGGCGCTGGGTGAAGGCGGGCTTATCGTACCGGTCATCAAGCAGGTCCAGAACCTGTCGTTGAAGGGTATCGCCTCCCAAGTCAACGATCTGGCTGAACGCGCCCGCAGCAAGAAGCTTTCGCCGGATGATGTGCGTAGCGGTACCTTTACCCTGACCAATCACGGCACAGCTGGCTCGCTGTTCGCCATGCCCATCATCAACCAACCCCAACTCGGCATCCTGGGTACAGGTGCCATGCAAAAGCGCGCGGTTGTGATCACCGATGAAAATGGCAATGACTCCATCGCCATCCGGCCGATGATCTACCTCTCGCTTGTGTTCGATCATCGCGCGATCGACGGCGAGAGTGGCGACAACTTCCTGGCTGGCGTCAAGAAGACCTTGGAAAACTGGTCAGATTAGTTTTTTGCAAACAAAATCGCAAAACGCGATCACAAAAAACAAGGCTGGACCGAAAGAACCAGCCTTGTTTTTTTTTATTGTTACTTACTTCAGATACAGTCCCGCCAATTTCATATCCTGGTCAAAACTGATTGTGTAAGTAATCTCGCTTTTTTCGTACTTCGCCTTAGCCGCAACTGCAACATAAGTGACGTCATTTTGGGTACTGCCAGCCATTTTGAGGTCCAGAATTTCCTGAAAAGCTCCTGAACTATCCAACAGCGCGAAGATTTGCGCTTGGATGTCCTCGGTCATAACCGCCTTCATTTCCTCGGTCATCAATGCTGTCAGACCCTCGGAATCGCGTTTATTCAGCAGGTCAATCACATTTTCAGCAGCAGCCTGGACTTCAGCCTCTTCAAAACCTTCGGGCAATTTCGCGGCGCAACCGCCCAACATTGCCAGGCTTAAAACTGCCAGTAAAACGATACTAAGAAAACGGAATAGCTTGGTCATTTTCATGAGATTCCTCTTTTTGATAATACTTTTTTGAGTAGAAAATATAGATTAAAGACAAGGCTGCGAACCCGGCAACGATACCTTCCAACGCCAACACTCCCCAACCAAAACTTCCAGCCAGGGGAATCATGGCATCCACTATTCCATGCGCGAGGATTGTAAAAACGAGATAACGGAAGCGTTGATTAAGCTGAAATCCATTCCAGATCATCACAGAAAAACCCACATGCAGCGTTATCGCGAGTAACCTTTCGGTTACGGGCAAAATGAATTCGGTTGGCTGCAGCATGGCAAATGAATCTCGAAAAAGAATAAAGATCCAGACTGCTTCGCATAACCCGTGCCCCAAACCAAACAATACTGGTTCAAGTAAGCGCGTGTGTGCAGGTTTTAGGAACAGCGCTTTGAAGGCGAAGCGTCCGCTCTCCTCGAAAATGCCGGCTGTCAGAGCGATCAGCAATCCGCTTATCAAGGGAATGGACATTGCCCAGAGTATAAAACCGGGTTCTCCTTGCAGCCAACCCAACAGTGGCACCCGCGTGAACACCTGGGAAACCAGGAAGCAAAGAGCTCCCAGGAAAAACACGATTACTAAGCGCCAGGGAAACAATTGTTGCTTAACTGGCTGTGGAGTTTCAACGATTTCGGTGGTCATTCGTTTATTCTATTACAAAGCTGGAAGGCTGAGGAAAGGTAAGACCCACTTAGACTTTTACCCTCAACCTCTGATAAAATCAGCCAAAGGAGAATACACATGACACAAAAACAATGGACAAAAACCCCGGAATTTAAGCTTGACTTGCACAAAAAATACTCCGCCATCCTCAAGACCGACCTTGGCGATATTGAAGTCAGTCTCTTCGCCGATAAAGCCCCCAATACCGTCAACAACTTCGTCTTCCTGGCGCGCGAAGGCTACTATGACGATACGATTTTCCACCGTGTTATCACAGATTTCATGGCTCAGGCTGGGGACCCTACCGGAACGGGTCGGGGCGGACCTGGTTATTCCTTCCGCGATGAATTCGGAGCTGGGCTGAAGCACAGAAAACCCGGCATCCTATCCATGGCTAATGCTGGTCCGAACACCAACGGTTCCCAATTCTTTATTACCCACATTCCCACCCCCTGGCTGGACGGCAAACACGCCATTTTTGGTGAGGTGGTCAAGGGTTTGGACGTCCTTTTATCCATCCCCGAGCGCGATCCAATGCGATTTGGCTCACCTGCCGTGAAACTACACACCATCGAAATAGTCGAAGCCTGATTTCAACTTCAAAAGGAGAGAATTCATGGCAAATCTGGCGCTTAACGGTTGCTCACTCACCCTCGAAGACCTTGTTCAAGCCGCAAGAGATCCCAACACTCAGGTCGCTCTCGCTCCTGAAGCCATCCCTGGCATCCAACGGGCGGCAGATGCGGTTGCGAAATTCGTCAGCGAAGGACGCATCGCCTACGGCATCACCACCGGCTTCGGAGCGTTCAAAGACCGCCTGATCCCGCCTAAAGACGTGGAAAAGCTGCAGGAAAACATCATCCTCAGCCACGCTGTGGGTACCGGTCCTGAATTGCCGGCTGAGATTGTGCGCGCGATGATGGTCATTCGTGCCAACACGCTCGCCATGGGACATTCCGGCATTCGTCTTGAAACGCTCGAGCTCATGCTCTCTCTGCTCAACAAAAACATACTGCCCATCATCCCCTCAAGGGGTTCCCTGGGCGCCAGCGGCGATCTGGCTCCGCTTGCCCACATGGCGCTGCCGCTCATCGGACAAGGCGAAGTGCGTTTCAAGGGCAAAGTCAGGACTTCTGCTGAGGTCTTGGAGGAAAACGGCTTGAAGCCGGTCAAGTTGAGCGCCAAAGAAGGGCTGGCTCTGACCAATGGCACCACGTTAATGACAGCCATCGGAGCATTGCAGGTTCATGATGCCCAGGTCGTCTTGAGATCAGCCAATTGCGCGGCAGCACTTTCGCTTGAAGCCCAAAATGGCACTCTGCGTGCATACTCCCCCCAGATCCACGCCAGCCGACCGCAGCCAATGCAAGCTGAAACCGCTGCCAGCCTGCTCGATTTACTTGCAGGTAGCGAACTGACCCGCCCGGATAATTCGAGGAACGTCCAGGATGCCTACACCCTGCGCTGCGTGCCGCAAGTGCATGGCGCTGTTCATAGCGCTATCAACTACGCGCAAAAGGTCATAGAAACAGAGCTCAACTCCGTTACTGATAACCCCTTGCTTTTCTTTGACGAACAGAATGAGGTTACGATCCTTTCAGGCGGCAACTTCCACGGTGAGCCTTTAGCGCTCGCGCTGGATTTCCTTTCGATCGCTATGACCGACCTCGGCAACATATCCGAGCGCCGCATCGCCAAACTGATCGACAATCATCCCGAGCATTACCCCTCCTTCCTGGCCGCCCAGGGTGGATTGAACTCCGGCTTCATGCTCCTGCAATATACTGCCGCGGCGTTGTGCTCCGAGAATAAAACGCTTGCCCACCCCGACAGCGTGGATAGCATCCCCTCTTCTGGCAACGTGGAAGATCACGTCAGCATGGGCGCCAACGCTGCCTTGCACTGCCAGCAGATCGTCGAAAACGTACGCACTATCATCGCCATCGAGTTGATGAGTGCCGCGCAGGCCATAGATTTCCGGTTGCAAGACAATCCCAACCTGAGTCTTGGTCAGGGCACTTCGAAGGCTTTTCAGGCCATTCGCAATGTCGTACCGTTCTTCGAACAGGATGCCTACTTCAAACCCAGCATGGATGCGGTCACTAAGCTGGTCAAACTAGGCAGGTTTTGTGCTGTATAGGGGTCAAAAAAATCGGTTCAGATAAATGAGTTTACCAGACGCCTGCAATCCGAAATCCACACTTCGGGCAGGCGTCTTTGGTTAAATGCACTACCGGGTCCAAATACCCCATCCGCCTGATTACGCGCTCCCCGCAATTTGGGCAGGTAGTGACGGTGGAGGTCTGTAAATTTCCTCCATACACGTACCTCAATCCAGCTTTCTTTCCAACATCCATGGCATGATAGATTCGCTCCGGCGGTGTTGCGGGGATCTGGTGGAATTGCGGCTGGGGGAAGTAGCGGCTGATATGCCAGGGCACATCCGGACTGAGCTTGGTGGCGATAAACTCCGCCAAACCCTTTAGCTGCGTTTCGTCGTCGTTGATTCCAGGGACCATCAGAGTGGTCACTTCAAGCCATACGCCCGCTTTAAGTAATGCCATACAGGAATCTAGAACTGGTTGTAGGTGCGCCCCGGTGTAGCGTCGGTGAACGTCTTCATCGAAGGCTTTGATGTCCACATTGGCTGCGTCCAGTGTTGGGATGGTCAGTTCAAGCATCTCCGGGGTCATGTAGCCATTGGTGACGTAAACGTTTTTCAAGCCTGCGTCGTGTGCCAGCCGGCTGACCTCGAGGTTGTACTCAACAGACAGGCTGGGTTCGGTGTAAGTATAGGAAATACTCTCGCAGCCAGTTTGTAGCGCACCCTCCACCACACGCTCAGGTGACACAAAACGTGGTCTGTCAGGTTCGTTCGCCGAGGAGATTTGAGAAATGTCCGCATTCTGGCACCACAGGCAGCGAAAGTTGCAGCCTGGAGATGCTATCGAGTAACTTATACTTCCAGGCAAAAAATGGTAAAGTGGCTTTTTCTCGATCGGGTCCACATGCGAGGCTATCAGTCGACCATAACTGAGGCTAAAAAGCTCTCCTTCGCGGTTTTCCCGCACCCGGCAAATGCCCCTTTGCCCCGGACGGATCAGGCACCTATGCGCGCAGAGCTCACATCGAACTCTGCCGTTTTCCAAGCAGCTGAACAAAAGTGCTGGATGCTCCGACATCACAATCTCCTGTAAAAAGAAACCTGGTCTGCTCACGCAGACCAGGTTGGGTTTATTCTATGCTCCGAACTTTTCAAGCCTTCCAGCGAGGGCCAGCGCCAGGGGCATCAACTCGTTTGCGTCAAATCGCGCGCCCAGGCTTCCCTGCAGGCAGGCTCGTTCACCAAAACTGGTGATGCCATCCGGGCGTGCATCTTTTGCATATAGCATGGTTGGGATGGGGTGCCAGGAATGTGATTTCAGTTTAGCAGGGGTGGAGTGATCGCCAGTGATGATCAACACATCCGGGTCCAATGCCAGGATACGCGGCAGGAGGGTATCCACTTCTTCGATGATGTGCACCTTACCCTCAAAATTGCCGTCCTCGCCATAGCTGTCAGTCTTCTTGATATGCACAAAGAAGAAGTCATAATCCGCCCAGTTCTGTTCAAGCATGGTGATTTCCTCCGCCATCGACTCAGCTGGAGGCATCACGGTCATGCCAACCACCTTGGACACACCGCGGTACATCGGGTACATCGCGATCGCGAGAGATTTTGTGCCCCAGACTTCCGGGAATTTCGGCCAGGCTGGCATGCCGGCAAAGCCGCGCATCACAAAACTGTTAGCAGGATGCTCATTTTTCAGGATCTCATTTCCCTGGCGCACAAATTCGCGGATCAATTCCGCTGTGCGTTCACCTGCGGGAGTCGTCGCGGTAGCCGTGTAGGCTAGCTTGCCGACTGCCTGCGGATCAGTGTCTGTAACGTCACCGCTGAGCCCTTCGCCCCGCAAAACAAAGACGAAACGATATTCCTTTTCAGGCGTCAAGAACAGCTCCACACCGGGCAGCTGTACTTTTTCTTTCAGCAAATTGCACAGCCTCTCGCCTTCTTCCGTCGGAATACGTCCAGCACGCCGATCAGTGATGATGCCATTTTCATCCACGGTACAGAAGTTGCCGCGAGCTGCCACATCGTTTGGACCCAGGTCAAAGTCCACCCCGAGCGCGCTCAAAACACCACGTCCGATTTCATACTTCACCGGATCGTAGCCAAAAAGCCCCAGGTGCGCCTGTCCGCTGCCAGGAGTAATGCCGTAGGGAACGGAATGATGCAGACCAAGAGACGATTTTGCCGCCAGCGCATCCATATTTGGGATCTGGGCAGTTTCGAGCTCGGTCTTGCCATCAGGTGTGAGAGGCAGACCGCCAAGCCCATCCATTACGAGCATGACAATTTTGCCTTTTGCGTCAGTCTTGATAAGTGGTTTGATAAATTCGAAATCCATTTTGTTCCTCCGGTTAGTTTTCAGTTTTATTGGACCTCCAGCACAGTCACATCGACGTCTGGTAAAGCCCGCCTAAATTCATTCAGTAGTTTGAAGATCGGTGTTGTTGAGCAATTCGAGCATGTGGATTACAGCCGAATTATCCAGATGGCCCTCTCCCAGCGCGACCAAGCCATTGAAGAGCTGGCTGTTAAGCGCTGTGCCGGGCAGAACTGCCTGGTAATCCCGCGCGGTGTCGATGACGATATTGAGGTCCTTCGCCTGCAAACTGGATTTAAAACCTGGCGTTCGGTTGCCAGCCAGCAGACGCTGTGGTTTGACATCCAGCGTCCAACACTGCGCCGCGCCGCCCTTGATAGCTTCAATCACTTTGGCAACATCCACACCTGACTTCTGCGCGAAAAGCATCAGCTCTGCCTCCGCCACCATCTGCGCCGCCACCATGATCTGATTCGCAGCCTTTGCCACCTGCCCGGCGCCCGCATCACCCACGTGTGTGATCTTCTTGCCAATCGCTTCCAGGACTGGCATCGCTTTTTCGAGCGCTTCCGAGTCGCCGCCAACCATGATGGCGAGGGTGCCATTCTTCGCGCCAATATCGCCGCCACTCACAGGTGCATCCAATACTTTCACACCAACATCGTGGAAGCGCTGATAGATTTCGCGGCTGGCGGAGGGTTTGATCGTGGAGTTGTCCACCAGGATCATATCCGGGTGCGCACCATCGATAACGCCATTTGCCCCAAAGAGAATTTGCAGTACGTCAGGAGTATCCGAGAGATTGGTAAAGACGATTTCGGTCCGGCTGGCAACCTCTGCTGGAGTATCCGCCCATTGCGCGCCAGCTGCAATGAGGTCAGCAGCTTTAGAGGTTGTGCGATTGAAGACTGTGAGCGGGAAGCCTGCCTTGAGGATATTCATGGCCATGGGCGCACCCATAGTTCCTAGTCCGATGTAACCAATTCTCATCTTTGCCATAGCATTGCGAACTCCTTCGCGCTAATTATAGCCAGTTTATGAGCCAAAAACAGGCGAATGGAAGGTTTGCTCATAAATAAATGTGAAAAATGTTCTCGTTCAATGAGCGACAAATTGTGAAGGCTGTTTTTCCAAGCAAACAAAAAATCCTTTCTGCAGCCAGGAGAAATTTTCATCGAGAATAGCCTCAGAAAAGTGTTTTATGGATTTGCTCCAAAAGGGATTTCAGGTTCGGGGAACGCCTATTTACTGCATATTTGATTACTGAAGCAGCAAAAACTGTCCCTGTTACCCATAATTTGTTCTACAACACTTGACAACTGCCCAATACATGCTATACTATTAGTTTGTAATTGGTAGTTTGCTTCAAAATGCTAGTCATCTGGATCCAAACCCCCAGTAAATCAAACCATATTAGTTGTTAGATTCAGAAAGGAATCAATATATCATGGCAGAACGTCAAGTTGGAACCGTCAAATGGTTCAATAGTGAAAAGGGTTTTGGTTTCATTACCCCCCAGTCGGGTGCGAAGGATGTCTTTGTGCATTACAGCGCCATCACCGCTGCAGGTTACAAAAGCTTGCAGGAAAATCAGTCCGTGGAATTCACGGTCACTGCCGGCCCCAAAGGCCCCCAGGCTCAGGATGTAACCATTCTTTAGTTCTACTAAAGGTACATCTGAAAAGAGGCTGACCCAAAAGGGTCAGTCTCTTTTCAAATTATAGGGGATGTGATTCAA
>DAOOPV010000015.1:5148-38764 GCA_035388405.1 Anaerolineaceae bacterium | reverse complement strand
GTAACCCATGTCCTGTAACAAATTGTCACCTATGTGGTGTCATACATCAAGCCCCCTCCGTACGGATAATCCTTCGTCGAGCGGGGCTTTGGTCCAGCTGCCCAAAATCGATAGCATACGAATAAATCCAACCACTAATTTAGAGCCTAAAGTACAATTGGTTTTGTGGAAAGACCTGTTCGAAAATCTCCAAGGTTGAAAGATTACGACTATTCCTTGTGTGGTGCATATTCTTTAACAATCTGCACACACTGCCACCAACATCTTCTTGGAGAAATTGGTTTAGATCAACAAACTAACTTATTTCACCTTTCTAATATGGGGTTAATCGTCAAAAAGACTTTGGAAGACCTCCCAAAACGGTTCCCTGAATTTGAGATAGTCAATTATTCGATTATGCCAAATCACATCCATTTGCTGGTTCTGAAAAGTGACTTATCTTCACAAAAGAGTCATTCTGTTTCAGATTTCGTGTGTGCTCTCAAGTCTCTGGCAACCAAGGATATTAGAGTTAACCATCCCGGGACGAAGGTCTGGCAAGATTCCTTTCATGATCACATAATCAGGAATGAGAAAGATCTAGCCAAACATTGGGATTACATTGATCAAAATGTGAATAATTGGCAAAAGGATCAACTTTTCAATGAGAAGAAGAGACCAAGCCATCTCCATATGGAAACCCCTTCGTAGGGCTGGGCTTTAGTCCAGCCGTTGATCCTGCCTCTGCAAAACGGTACGGAGGGAGCAAGCCCCCTCCGTACGATATGACTTTACCCCGCCGCGAATCTAATACGACGGGTTGGAGTGCGAAATTTCAATCTCTTTAACGCAAATAAAGCGCGGCACTTTCAACGCCGTGGGGTCGCGGCGGCCATAACTGCTGGAAACGTTGTACGCAACCTGCTCCTTGCTCATCCACTGAACCCGTTCGCCAAAGAAATCACTGAATCTCTGGGTCAGGCGCACATTGTATGGCACCTGCACGCTGCCATCCTTCTTCAGATACAGCGCTCCAAAGCGGCTGGAGCCGGTCACCATGCCCTGGGTCGGGTTGACCACGTTCATGTAATGGATGTACGGCACGTAGAGGATGTCTTCATCGCGATCCATTTCAAGCAAGTCCTTCAGGCTCGCGACGGATTTTTCCCCGCCGTCCATCACCAGGCTGGTATGGCTGACATCGTGCCCGGTGGGGGTTTTCCCGAATTCATCTGCAGAATCCTGGTCCCACATGAACGCCTGGAAGCGTCCTTCTGAAATCAAGGGGAAGGGTTTTCTCTCCAAGCCAAAACGGTCGGCGTTTTGAGCGTAGATTTCCACTTCGCGCGGGTCATCCACAAGGTGGATCTTTTCTGAGAACAGCAATTTTCCCTGATCCTCTTCCTTCAGGAAGGAATATCCCTGCATCAGGGCACCGCCGGTCATGCCGTAGTAGGTCATGATATTGCCGAGTTCAGCGGTCGCTGCCGGTCCGAGCACAACCGTGTATTTGCCCACGGGCAGCTGAACAGCCTCGTCTTCCTGGTAATGCTTCACCAGCAAAGCCAGATCGGCGTGCAAACCTTCTGCGTCGAGGTCGCTCTTCTTTTGGGCGCTTTGCTCAGCGTTGACCTCCCATTTCAGGCTCTCGGAGGATAAAACAGCGGTAACTTGCGCGTCCGTGGAGCGGAAATATTGGACGTGTTCGTTGGCTGTACTGATCTGAGCCGTGGTGGTTGTTCCGTTGCTGAAGATACCGCTCAATTTCACATCGTCGCTTTCCAGGCTGCCAGCGAGAGTGTTAAAGTACGCCAGGCGTTCTTCGTTTGTCAGTGCAGCTAAAGCCGGGTCAAACGCACGCTCGTCGAGCACATCTTTCGCATAAACAGGGAAAGTGGGGTCATAGCTGAGTGCCTGGGCATGGGGCAACATTTCGGCCAGGATGTCCAAACCCTTTTCCATGCTCTCGAAATCAGTGGGATCGGCGATCATACTGTAGCTGACTTTCTTGCGTCCGTCGAAGGCGATGTAGTCAAGCGAAATTAGGTGTTCATTGGTGTTGAGGGAAATCGCCGAGTTGGCGAAACGCATCAGGTAGCTGTCTTCTTCGTGATAAGTGATCAGCGCTTGCAGACCCTTGTTCAAGGCGGTCTGGCGAAGTCTTTGTAATAAATCAATGACCTGGTTGCTCATCTTACTCTCCTACCTGTACGTTATCAAAACGGCAGACCGGCACACCGTGCCCGAGCTGCATGATCTGATTAGGCGCGCCTTTGCCGCAGTTCTCAACATAATGGACGTTCCAAGTGCTTTCATCGCCAACCGCGCTAAGTGAATTGTAGAAAGGCAGCGTCTCACCGCGATAAGTCGGGTTTTTGACCACTTGCTTCTTTTGCCCGTCCTCCACCAGCCAGCCAATGTCGCAGGCGAAGTGGAATTGCTCGCGGTTCGAGCCGATCGACCAACTTTTGTCGCCATCCAGCACTACACCGTACTTAGTGTTGGCAATGATGTCTTCCAGGCTGCCGTCCGTACCGGGGTCGATGTTGATGTTGGTCATGCGTTCGATCGGCACACGGTAGAAGGATGTAGCGCGGTTTGCACCACTTGATCCTTCAAAGATCTGCTTTTTGGCTTTTGCGTTGGCTTCTTCCACCATCTGGCGCCCAGTGATCGCCCCGACGAGGATACCTTTGTCGATCAGCAGGTTGTCCTGGGCAGGCACGCCGTCATCGTCAAAACCGAAGCTTCCCGGGCTGTTGGGCTCGAGCGCGTTAGCGCGGGCTGTCAGCTTCTCGGAGCCGTAACGCAGCTTGCCGAAGTCTTCCAGGCGGACAAACGAACCGCCGGCGAACGAAAGCTCGTAACCAAGGATCCGGTCCAACTCCAGAGCGTGCCCGATGGTTTCGTGGGTCTGCAGGAACATGATCCCGTTTAGCAAAATGACGGACATCTTACCGTTGGGCGCGTCTTCTGCGACCAGCACCTGGTTAAGCTCGCTGACAATGCGCTCAGCATTTGCAAGAAAGTCGGTCTCGTTAATACTCTCCCAGCCGCGAGTGGGACCAGTGCGTCCAGGCGAATACTTACGCCGCTGCATTCCGCCGTCCTTATCGATGCCTACGGCGTGAATGGAGGCAAAAACTTCGATGATATTTTTCTCAATCTCCGAGCCTTCAGAATCCAGGAAAATGATTTGCTTGCGGACGAATTCGAGCATACCGAAACGCTGGATAACGCCCGTTTGGTTGAGCGCGGCATCCATTTTTTGCAGGAATGCCACTTTTTGATCCAAGCCGACAGTGAAAGGGTCCACCTGGTTGGGGCTGGTGAAGCTGCCTGTGATAGCTTCTTTTTCCGCCAGGCGGATCGGGAAGGTCACGCGTTCGGCGGCGATGCGCGCGTTGTCAAAGGCTCTGTCAAAAATTGCGTTCGGATTGGTAAGGTCCGAAGATGCCGAAAACCCCCAGGCGCCGTTATATAAGACGCGCACACCCATGCCACTCTGGCTGGAAGCATTGTTTTCTTTGAGGTTGCCGTTCCACATGAAAAGGAAGTTGCTATCTTCCCGTGGATACCATCGAGCATCAACGTAGTGCGCGCCTTTGGCTTTCAACAGGTCTATCTGTTCTTTAATTTTTTCTCTCACACTGGATCTCCTGTATTTGAACTGTAAAAAATATTATAGTGTCTTTAGCTGGTTTGTGCTTGTTCTTGCATCAGAGGTAGCATGTCCAACCGCTTTCAGGATAAACTATAAGGTATATGGGCACTGATAGGAAAACGGGAACTTTTTTGCTCCGGAATCGTCAGTGATAAAGTCTGTTAAGTGCAGATTGTTTGAGGTTGCAAATGAAACGAGAACCTAAGGTGGCAGAATCACCAGAGAAAACAGGCAAAAAACCCAGAAGACAACGGGAAAAACGCGACCATCATTGGGCTTGGGTACCGCGTATGTTTGTAAAACCGCGCAGCACTCTTGCCCGGGTCAACGCGCAGGAGACAGCCACCTGGTTGGCTCCAATGCTTATCCTGGCTGTCATGGTTCTGCTGGCGGTTGTGGTTGCTGCTCCCATCAAGCGCGTCAACATTCAGACTGGCGCAACGATCCCGGAAGACTTTCAATGGTGGTCTCAGGAACGCCAGCAGCAATTCCTGCAAGCCCAGCAAAACCTGACCTCTCCCACGTTCATGTACCTCTTCCCGTTGCTATCAGGGTTGGCAGGTTATTTGCTATTTTGGGTGATCTGCGCGAGTTTACTCTACCTCTCGCTGACGCTGGCTGGAAGCCGGACCACTAATCAGAAAGTCAGCAATCTCATCGCCTGGGCGATGGTTCCATTCGCGCTGCGTGAGTTGGTCAAAGTGATCGTCATCATCAGTTCAAAAAAGTTGGTCGAAGATCCCGGGCTTAGTTACCTGGTTGCCAGTGACGCCACGGGCATCATGGCCTGGCTGAGAGGCATCCTTGGGCAGGTGGACTTCTATGCCTTGCTTTTTGTTGTTTTTCTCTATCTTGGAGCTATTCCACTTTCTGGCTTGAGAACCAGTAAGGCTGTCCTTGCCACCACAGTTGCCTTGATCTTGGTGCTGGTGCTGGTAGGATTACCCTCTGTCATCTCAACAGCATTAAGCGGTATGGGCGGCTCGGGATATTACTTCTTCTAAGGTGTTTTATGAGCGATAGTTTCGTTAGCGTTCGTGACTTGGTAAAAACTTACAAAATGGGCAGCACGGAGGTCCATGCTCTAAATGGCGTTTCGCTTGAGCTCGAAAGGGGAACTTTCACGGTGCTCATGGGTCCTTCAGGTTCTGGCAAGAGTACTCTGCTGAACATGATCGGCGGTCTGGACTGGCCAACTTCCGGGTCTATCCTGGTTGACGGTGAGCAGATCGACCACATGGATGAGAATCAGCTGGCTAATTACCGTCGTGATAAGCTGGGTTTTATTTTCCAGACTTTTAACCTGGTCTCGACCATGACCGCCGAAGCAAACATCGGCTTCCCTCTGCGCTTTTCAGGTATAAAAAAGGGTCGGCGAATGGACCGCGCCAAGGAATTGATGACGCAAGTAGGGCTGGAAGACCGCATCGGTCACAAACCCACTGAGCTTTCCGGCGGTCAGCAGCAACGTGTGGCGGTAGCCCGCGCCCTGGTGAATGACCCCCCGTTGATCCTGGCAGATGAACCTACCGGCAACCTCGATACCCAAAGCGGCGTCGTGATTATGCAACTGCTCGAAGAGCTCTGCAACGCCGGCAAAACGATCATCGTTGCCTCCCACGATCCACGCATGCTCAATTACGCAACTCTCCGGGTGAATTTGCTTGATGGGCAACTTGTGACAGACGAAGAATATCAGGAATCCATTCAGCGTGTTGGCTGAGAAGGTGAAAAATGAAAAAGAATCTACAATTCGCACTCATCGTTACGATACTCATTGGGTTGGCAGCTCTGCCAATTCTTAACCAGAAGGGTCAAGCTATGACCCAGGTTTGGGTGGACCCTCCCACAGAGACTCCTGCCGCTGCTCAGCAGACTATCCAACAGCAGACAACTCCTGGCACAGAACCAGTTCGACCGCTGCTTTATGTTGTGGATTACCACACCAGCCTGGGCGGGAAAAGTGTCAACCCTTACGGAACATTTGGTCTCACCTTCACCATTGGCAACAATGGACGCAATGGCGCGCATGCCCGTAACGTCGTCATGACCTTCAGCAGTGCTGAATTTGATCCGTTGGATGGCAGCGTTATTACCTTCTATGAAGTTGACGCCGATAACAAGGGCAATGAAACCCACACTCACAACTTTAAGGTCGATGATATGTCTACATGGTTGTATTCCGGGCAGATCCAGGCTGTGACCACCTACACGGATCCCAGCGGTGTCCCCTATTCCGATACCTTCATTTTTACCATCATGATCAACCAGACCCCCGACACTGGCTCCACCGCTGCCACAGCCACTCCAGCGGCTGTGAAGCGACCTCAGATGGTGGTCAACAGCTACACCACCGACATCGATCCCCTTCAACCCGGGTCGCATTTCAAGCTGGGGCTAACGGTCAGCAATGCCGGCACTGCCGATGCACGTTCCGTCAGCCTGGTTTACGGCGGCGGTGCAACAGCCGGTACGAACGATCCGCTGGGCACGCCCCAAGCGGGTGGTGTGGGCGGTGCTGGTGGGGATGTGAGCAACTTTGCGCCTGTGGGCAATAGTAATGTCATCCTGCTCGGCGACGTGCCGATGGGCAGCGTTCTTAACCCGGAACAGGAATTCATCGTAAACGTAACCACAAACCCCGGGGCATACCCCCTCAAACTATCGTTTGTTTACACCGATACTAAAGGTATCCGGATGGTGGATGACCAGGTGATCACCTTGTTGGTTTATGCGCTTCCTCAACTGGAGTTTAGTTTTTATCAACCGATGGAAGGGATGATCACTGCTGGTCAGATGGGAATGCTTCCAATCCAGATCACCAACCTTTCCAGGAAGAGTGTGGTCTTAGGAAATGTCGTTGCCACCAGCCCTAATGGCGAGATGAGCAACAACAGCATCCTGGTCGGCACGCTTGACCCAGGTGGCTACTTCACCTTCGACCCAATGTTCATGCCCTATAGCGAAGGCGAGACCGCGATCAACTTTGAGATCCGCTACACCGATGACTTCAACCAGTTGCGCACCTACAACAGCTCTCTGAGTGTCAACGTGAACCCTCCAATGGAAATGCCCACGCCTTACCCGTTATTGGATGAAAATGGCAACCCCGTGTTGGATGAAAACGGTAATCCCATCATGGTGGATCCGATGAACCCCTTCCCTGATGGCAACCCCCAGGAGCCTGTTTCCCAGCCCGGGTTCTTTGCCAGCATCTGGAATGCCATCAAGAGCTTCTTTGGCTTTGGTTCAGATAACAGTAACGGCAAACCCATTGAACCGGGCATGGAAGGCGAAATAATTATCAACGGCGGTGGAGGCGGCGGTAAGATGCCCTAAGCATCGTTGTCGATGGATTGTCCACTGAAATGGAGCAAGCATGCGCTTTACTGATTTTATCAGTTTGATCATTGATAACCTGAGCCGCCGCAAAGGTAGAGTCCTGCTGACCGCTATCGGCGTGGTGATCGGTACCGCGGCAGTCGTGACGTTGGTATCCCTTGGGGTGGGTCTGCAAAAAAACGCGACCAGCCAGCTTTGGGGCATCAACGACCTGACCAGCATTGAGGTCTATCCAGGCTATCCAATGGTAGATGGCCCAATGGTGAAAGAGATCACCGAGGATGATATCAAGAAGTTATCTCCTGAGGCAGTCGAAAATTTCAAAGCCATCCCGGGTGTCACCCAGGTTGTCATAAAGCAGTATATTCAGGGGGGCATGGAGATCTCACTGGACAAACTTGCAGCCTGGGGAAACGCGATGGGTGTCAACCTGAAAGACCTAAATGATATAGGTCTCGAAGCCAGCCAGGGAGTGACAACCATCAGCAAGGGAAAAGTGGTGGTGGGTTCTGGTTTCAACAACAACTTTTATGATCCCAACCCCCGCCCGAATTCGGAACCGTTCACGCCTCCCGATCTCATGGGTCAGAAGCTCAAAATAAAACTGACACGTTGGAATCAGGATGGAACGACAAACACCAAATCGTATGTGCTTGAAGTGGTTGGAGTCCTGGCCGAAACGCGCGGTGAGTCGGATTACAACATGTACATGATGCTGGACGAGGTCACGAAGTGGAACGAATGGTTTGCCGGAAAACGCATCGACTATAAGAAAGACGGCTATAACCAGATCGCCGTCAAGGTGGAGAGCCCAAAAATTGTGGTGGATATTGCCAACCAGATCACCGATATGGGTTTTCAGGCTTACACTCCTCAGTCCACCGTTGAAAGCATCAACAGTTACTTCTCGACCATGCAGTTGGTCTTTGGCGGGGTGGGCGCGATTGCCCTGCTTGTGGCTGCCATCGGCATCGCCAACACCATGACAATGGCAATCCTTGAACGCACACGCGAAATCGGGATCATGAAGGCAGTTGGCGCAACCAATAACAACATCCTGACCATCTTCCTGGGGGAGGCTGCCGGAATCGGTTTTCTCGGCGGAATTGGCGGTGTGCTGGTCGGCTGGGCAATTTGCGCCGTGATCAACGCCTTGGGTGGTTCCATGCTGGCGACTGGCGGCGGGATGGGCACGCAACTGGCGGCTTCGATCCCCTTCTGGCTGCCCGTGTTCAGCATCGCCTTCGCCACCCTGATTGGTCTGATCTCCGGGCTTTACCCCGCGCTGAATGCTGCCACTCTCATCCCTGTTGACGCGCTGAAATACGAGTAAGCAAACCTAAATCTCAAACCCCTGTCGATGGTTAATTGGCAGGGGTTTTTGTTTCCCCGAATCTAACCCGGCATCTCTATACGTCAATGAAAACGGGTTCGTCTCATAGGTATAATCTCTTTAAGAAACGTCAGGAGTTATTATGCTGTTTGTCGAAAATGAACCCAACAAAGACCCCCGGATAAACCTCGCAATCGAAGAATATCTGATTAAAAGCGTTGCCCCCAAAGAAGAAATTCTGATGTTCTACATCAATAAACCTTCCATCATCATCGGGCGGAACCAGAACACGATCCAGGAAATCAACGTGGATTACGTCCAGGACCATGACATCATCGTCGTTCGAAGGCTTTCAGGTGGCGGCGCGGTCTATCATGACCTTGGAAACCTTAACTTTTCCTTTATTGCCCCTAATTCTCCAGGAAATTTTCACAATTTCCGCAAATTCACCCAACCGGTGATCAAGGTCCTGATGAAAATGGGCGTGCCGGCGGAACTTTCCGGTCGGAACGACATCCTTGCTGATGGCAAGAAGATCTCCGGGAATGCGCAGTATGTATCAGGTCCACGCATGGTCAGCCACGGCACGCTGCTTTGGAACACGGATCTCTCCGTGGTTGGGGAAGCGTTGTGCGTGAAACAGGCTAAGATTGAATCCAAGGGGATAAAATCAGTGCGTTCCAGAGTGGCAAATATTACTGAATTCCTGCCCGAAAATCCCCCCGATATTATGACCTTCCGCCAGATGATCATCGATGGTGTGAACAGCGAGAGCCCCCTTGAGGAATACGTTCTCACCAACACCGACTGGGAGAACATTCACCAGCTATCGAAAGACCGCTATCAAACCTGGGAATGGAACTTCGGTAAGTCACCGGCTTTCGACATCCAACGCGAGATCCGCTACGGCGGCGGCTGCGTCGAGGCCTGGCTGGATGTCAGCCGCGGTGGGATCATCAACCAGGTCAAATTCTACGGTGACTTTTTTGGTCAACGGGACGTGGCGGAGCTGGAGGCAGCCCTGGCAGGTTGCCGATATGAACCTTCGGCTATCCTTGAGCGGCTCAATGACCTGGACGTGAATGATTATTTCGTCAACCTGACAACTGCCGGGTTACTGGATTTGCTTTATTGAACAAATGTGAGACTGCTGTCTTTGTTTACCGGTGAGAACTGGAAATCACATCCAGACAGAGACCTCATCGACTTTTATTTGATAACAAAAGGAGATTTTCTATGAACGATCAGTCTAACTGGAATGAGTACTCACAAGCCGAAAGCCAACCGGCGCAATCGCAGCCACACCCTCTGGATGCCAAACGCGGAGATGGACCGGATTGCGTTTCACAGGATTACCCCGATCCGCTGGTGAGCGATTGCGATGATCTTTTAAGGAAAGAAGTCAGCGAAGAGCTGGAAAGAAAGCGTGCCGGTTTGGATCCTGAACCTGAACCCGATTGGACAGATAAAGCAAAGAAGGAAATCGTAGCCGGGCTTGACCAAATCCGCGATGCCCTCCATGAGGCGTACCGCGATGGCAAAAACGACCCAAAAGTCAAAAAATTTGGCGAAGACGTAAAAGCAACCTTCCGCTCCATCGGCGACGAGATCAGCAAGTTGTTTGACTAAGGTCAGTTTTTTGGCAGGTTAGGGGGCTTCGTCCTCTTCTTCAACTGGCTTAAAGGGGGAATGTAATTTTTCAGCTGCCGCGCGTTTGGTGTCCTCCGGGCGTTTATCGTAGCGTCGGGTGGTGTCCGCGCTGGCATGCCCGGCGATGGCAGAGACCGTCAGCACATCCACATCAGCTTCCAGCATGTCCGTAATTGTGGTTCTGCGCAGGTCGTGCGGACTGAATGACGCAATGCCAGCTTCCTTTTGCCGGCATTTCAATATGTAATACACCGCCTGGGCAGAGAGGCGCTTTAGGCTGACTTTGCCAGCTTTCCCAACGCGCGTGAAGAGCGGGCCAAGCTGCCGACCCCGGATCTGCAGCCAGGCTTCGATGGCTGGGAGGGCATCCTGCGAAAGATAGACAAAGCGCTGTTTGCTGCCCTTCCCGAGGATGCGGATCTTTTGATTTTCGATGTCCAAGTCAGCCAGGTTAAGATCCACAGTTTCCTGGCGGCGCAGACCGCAGGCGTACATGAGAGTGATAATGGCTGTGTCCCGGATCCCGAGGTGGGGATTGGCGGTGTCAGACTGGCATGCGTTTACCAAATCTTCGAGTTCTTGCATTGCCAGCGAACGCCCGCGGGGTAGCGATTCCACCCGCAAGGACCGCACTCCAGCTGCCCGGTAGTAGTCGTTGTAGTCGGAGTAGAGTCCGAGCCGGAATGCCTCTTCCAGAACGCGGCGTAAGGCAACCAGGTGTTTGTTGACGGTTGCCTTCGCGTAGCCGATATCCACCATGTGAGCGCTCAAACCGCTGGTGTTTTCGTAGCGCAGCAGATGCCACGGGAAATTGAGCGCGTCGGAATGTTTCCCGTCTGAAAAAATGTAGGCGAGATTGCTGAGGGCGGTAGCCTGCGTCCGTCTGCCGGCCGGGCTGAGCGTGTTCAGGTACGCCTGGGCAGGGGAGGGGAGGGTGATGTCAGGTTTCAATTGCTCTTCGGTGAGCATCAGCAGGGATCGTTTTTGTTTCTTGGTCATGGCTATCCTTTTGAGAATATAATTCTCGTAAGTTATTATAGCCCCTTTTTAGACGTAGGTCAGGTTCTTCAGTAATACACGTCATCGCGAGCGAAGCAGCCTGTGCCCGCGAAGCAGGGTATGGCGATCTGATGTAGGGCTGGGCTTCAGTCCAGCCGCTTAGCTCGCCAACCAAGATGTACGCGTAGGTCAGGTTGCGCAGTTCAACCTGACATCACAAATGATGGCATTTATTGCCTATTGCAGGGCTGGGCTTCAGTCCAGCCGCTTAGCTTGCCAACCAAGATGTACGCGTAGGTCAGGTTGCGCATTTCAACCTGATATCACAATTCATGGCAAATATTGCCTTTAATAGGGCTGGGCCTTGGTCCAGCCGCTTAGCTCACCAACCAAGATGTACGCGTAGGTCAGGTTGCGCATTTCAACCTGACATCACAATTGGTGGCTTATAACGCCCTCAAAAGAGGGTTCGACTCAAAAATCCGTCATCGCGAGGAGCGTAGCGACGCGGCGATCTAGTGTAGGGCTGGGCTTCAGTCCAGCCGCTTAGCTTGCCAACCAAGATGTACGCGTAGGTCAGGTTGCGCATTTCAACCTGACATCACAATTGGTGGCTTATAACGCCCTCAAAAGAGGGTTCGACTCAAAAATCCGTCATCGCGAGGAGCGTAGCGACGCGGCGATCTGAAGTAGGGCTGGGCTTCAGTCCAGCCGTCTATATGCCCAATCAACCCTGTCCTACGACTCTAAAACCCGGCCTCGCGAGCCAAGCAAGGAATGGCGATCTGCCCTCTTCTCTTGATCGTGCCGGTCTCCAGACCGCGCACGCGATGTGACCGAAGGTCTCCAATAGACATTCGATACCGTGTGAGCAATTCTGTAAGCCAAAAACTGTCCTGCCATCTGGCAGCATTGGAGCTTAAACGTTATACTTGGCAGGCTGAAAGCAGCCGATAGCCTATGATCTTTAAGCATAGTTGGAACAGTATTATCCGCTCACCAGGAAAGACCTTCCTGTTCCTTATCCTGTTAACCGCCTCCATCGTGTTTGTCAACCTCGGCAGCAGTATGAATTACTCTGCCAACCGCATGCTCGACCAGGCAAATGAACATTTCAACACGGTTGTTGCCTTCAAATATGGTGATTTGCACAATCCGGATGGAGCCTGGGCAGACGAAAACTTCCAAAAGAATATCTCCGCGATCGATTTTTCCGCCATCACCAACCATCCTGCGGTTATCGCGGTCGACCAGGAACGCACCATCTCAGCTTACGCTGGCGAGGATTCCAAGGTCTGGCAAAACAGTTCCCCATTCAAAGATTATGTCATCGTCACCCTGCGCTTGCTTTCTGAGCAGGATGATGGAAGTTGGACTGCTCTCACTTACGATACCATCTTCGGACGGAAGGTAACCGGTACGGTTTTTCTGAAGGTGAGCCCTTTCAGTTCTTCCGGCGTGGACATCAGCGATCAACTGCTGCCTGACCGCACCTTCCTGCTGGCTGCCTACGCTCAATCCAGCAGCGCCATGACCTTGATCCCACTAAAACCCGCTGAACTGGTCCAGGATCCGAGTGATACCCTCCAGGGCATCGGCGAACTGACAGACATTACGGACAGCTCTGACTACTTCGAGAGCGAACAGGGCAAAGCCTGGCTTGAGCTGGCGGAGGCTCTGCACATCATCGATACCTCGTTCCAGGTGATCGCCTCATCAGATATCCAAAGCATGATCCCTTTCCACATGAAGCAAACCTGGCTGCAAAGCGGCACTTTCACCCAACAGCCTGGCACCTGCTACATCAGCGAGCGCCTGGCGGGTTTGCTCGAACTCCAGGTCGGTGACAGCTGGCCTCTTGCTTACCATTATGATCCTGAAGGCAATCCCGCTTACACCTACGCTTCCGAAACAGGCTTTTCTCACGAGGAAGATTGCGAGATTGCGGGAATTTTCCAGATCACTTCCGACCTCACCTACACAATTCTGATTCCTTACCCCGATTGGCTTGAAAAGAAACCAGACAATTACGACTTTCTGCGCGTGCGGGTGGATAACGCCCAGGTTGAGGAACATCTGCGCCATGTCGACGCTCTTGTACCCGAAATGGTCGAGCTCCAGGTGGAGGACCAGGGCTACAGTAACGCGGTCATCCCCATTCTAAAACTGCGCGAGCGTTCGCTCTACATGACCGTTGCCAGCGCTGCAGCGGGGGTAGCTGTGATCAGTTTGTTCGCCTATCTTTTCATCGTTCGCCAGCGTGAAACGGCGGATGTCATGATGAAGTTGGGCACCGGTCGTGCCCGGACAATCTCTTACCTGATCATCGGTATCCTGATTGTCGCGATCCTGGCTGGATTGGCAGGCACCTACTTTGCCAGCCTGGTCGATAGCAAACTGACCGAAGCGGTTTGGAGCGTTTTACAGGATGGCATCATGCAGGACCTGCGCTTCAGCGAACGCGCCCTGGGATTGCAAGTGGAATTTGCGCCCGAGTTGGTCACGGCTGATTGGGTCCGCTGGTTAACGACGGGGCTTGTTGTTTCCCTGGTCTTTGTGATCACCCTGGTCACCTCCTTTATTGCCCTCAAGAAGCCCAAACGGCGCAAAGCCAAAGCGATCATCGCCCCCAAATCCGAAAGTGGTCGCGCGATGACGTTCGCCCGCGTGCCTGGCTTGAGTTTGCGTTTTGCCTTACGCTCGATCCTGCGAAATTTCTCGCGCAGCCTCATCGTACCCCTCACAGTGGCTCTTTTGGCAGCCTTCATCCTGATCATTGGCGTCTCAGTTGCGGACCAGCAGCAGGCAGCCGAAACCATTTACGACCGTGTGCCCACCACTGCTTACCTGACCACGATCCTGGGTCGGCACAGGCAGTTCCCGATCCAACTCCAGAGCGATGTCTTTCGCATGTTAGACAACACTTTCCAGGGCAGGCAAACACGGATGATGTTCCAATACCCTGCCACTGGCGAACAAGTCCGAGCGGCAAGGGTAGAGCTTGAGGACGCGAACCCGGTCATCAAAGAATTTCTGCTCACCCGCTATATGCACTACGAATACATGGGGTTGGTCACGCATGCCGATGGCAGCGCCGGCACGCCTGATCTGCTTGAGAGACCCGTTGTTGACCGCGAAAAGTCTGCCATCGAGGCGCAATTAGGATTCAGCTTTTTGGAGCAGCAGGTCAAGAGGATGCCCATCCTGGCTCTGACCGACAGCGTCACCCGAACCAGCGAAGCGATCAAATTCCGCGAGTCACAGGTTCAGTGGCTGCAAGGCTACTCGGATGAGAATTTCCTCAATCCCGAGTACATCGTTGTCTTGCCCGACCGGTTTATGAGTGAGCAGGCACTGGAACTTGGGGATGTCATCAGGCTCGCTGTATACGAACCGGATGAAAACTTCGGGGTGCTGGTGGAAGCGTTCGATTTCAAAATCGTGGGCAGTTATTTCCAGGGCAGCCGCTCCCCTGTCTTCTATGTCCCCTGGAATTTGCTGACTGAAGTAAGAATGGGCACGGATTTGGGGAGAACGGTCCGCTTGAACCCCGAAGACCCCGATTCACCCAAGGTGGCTGGTCTCCCCTATGAGTATGTGGCGGCATCAGTCGACTCAGCTACGATCATTCCAGAAAATCCGCGCGATCTTGACGGTTTGCGCAATTACCTGGAAGAAAGCGACTACAGCCAAATCGGCATCATCCGCAGCAATCGCCTGGCTGTGGTCATCGAAGACAAAGCCCTTGCGGATGGCTTGCTTTCGATCCGGCAGCATCTGTCGTTCCTGGGTCTTATCATTCCCATCATGCTGCTACTCTCCGGACTGATTGGGTTCATTTTGTCCTACCTGCTCACGCGCAATCGCCTGCCCGAGTTCGCGGTGATGCGCAGCCTGGGCTCGAAGAAAACCCAGGTTTACCTGGCGTTCTTCCTCGAGCAATTCTTCCTCCTGCTGATCGGGTTCCTGCCGGTTGTTGTGGTTTTGCTGGCACGTCCGGATTGGCTGCCGGCAGTTGGGCGAAACTTGGTCTTATTCTTAGCTATGTACACTTTGGGCATCGTCATCGCGATCGCGCTGATGGGGCGCTCCAAGGTGCTCGATATTTTGTTCACCAAGGAATAGAAGCATTATGGATCAAAAATCACCAGAACCTATCCTGAAGCTTGATAACGTCAGCTACCAATACAGCAATAACTACCAGTCGGTCGACGCTGTCAAAGGGGTCAGCGTCGATTTCCATGAAGGCAAGATGTACGCCATCATCGGCAAATCCGGCTCTGGCAAGTCCACCTTGCTTTCCCTCATGGCTGGCTTGGCTCTGCCCACCGGGGGTCAGGTGATTTACCGCGGCACTCCCACCGATGCGGTCAACCTGGACGCGTACCGCCGCAAAAATGTCACGGTCGTCTATCAGAGTTTTAACCTTTTCCCGCTGATGACCTGCCTGGAGAATGTCTGTTTTCCCTTGGAGCTGCTCGGCAAAACGCCAAGAGAGGCGGCTGTGATTGCCAAAGAGCAAATTACGCATGTGAACCTGCCGGATACAGTTTACAGGCGGTTTCCCAACATGATCTCTGGCGGAGAAAAACAGCGCGTGGCGATCGCCCGGGCGCTGGCTTCTGGCGCAAAGATCATCCTCGCGGATGAACCGACCGGCAACCTCGACGTCGCAAATGGGGAGAAGATCGTTGAGTTGCTATGGCATCTCGCGCATGATGACAATTACCTCGTCATCATCGTCACGCACGATATGGGGATCACCAGGGTGGCGGATGAGGTGATGCAAATGACCGATGGCTACCTTAAACCTTTAATCATGGATGAAATTCCCGCAATCGATGCTTTAGAAATGAGCAAATTGCCTTAACAATTATCCGTTCTCGCCGGTGTCCTCAGTGCGACTGCTTGCGTCCCATTTTTGGGAAGCCTCCCTGTGGGACCGCGCGAGGTACTTGACCGTCAGGTCTCCATCAATCCAAACCCCACTTATCGCCGGTCTCCTGAGTGCGACTGCTAGCGTCCCTTTTTTTTGAATCCTCCCCTTGTGGGATGGGTCAACCAAGAAGTGTTAATATTCACTTTTCTCTGTGTCATCATGACCAGTCGCGTAGGTCAGGTTGCGCATTTCAACCTGACATCACAAATGGTAGCATGGAACGCCCTCAATAAATGTAGGTTTCCTCCGTTCTCGCCGGTGTCCCTTTTGCGGAGCCTCCCTGTGGGACCGCGCGAGGTACTTGACCGCTAGGTCTCCGTTCTCGCCATTCTCCTGAGTGCGACTGCTAGCGTCCCTTTTTTTTGAATCCTCCCCTTGTGGGATGGGTCAACCAAGAAGTGTTAATATTCACTTTTCTCTGTGTCATCATGACCAGTCGCGTAGGTCAGGTTGCGCATTTCAACCTGACATCACAAATGGTAGCATGAAACGCCCTCAATAAATGTGGGTTTCCTCTGTTCTCGCCGGTGTCCCTTTTGGGAAGCCTCCCTGTGGGACCGCGCGAGGTACTTGACCGCTAGGTCTCCGTAATTTCTGCTCTCAATTCTCTGTGCTGATTTCCAGGCTGTCAATGATTGAAGCAGTTTTATCCGAACTGTTGTAGTATGCGCCAAAGCGTTCTGTCAACTCGGTTTTATCCAGCAGCAGGTCCTGCACGAACTGGTATGAAAGCGTCTCGTAAAGCAGTTCAACGCTGACGGTAAACGGTCCCTCATACCCACTTATGTTCACCTCGTAGCGCACCGAGTCGCTCCCCCCGACAAAATCCGCGTCCTTTGCTGCCAAGCCGTAGACGGCAATATCCGCGGGTAGGTTTTCCTTATCAGTCCCCACCGGCAGCAAGCGGTTATCTTTTGCATAACCTCCCGCCCTGAGCAGGGTATACGTCACCTCTCCATCGCTGTTTTGCATGATGCCTTCGTAGATTTGCACCTGGTCTGGCTGGGTTATCAGCTCGTAATGCGGCTCATACGCCAGCGGGTTGGAATCAGCCGCGTTGCCTTGGATCGAGCCGTCCGGGTTTTGCTTGCCAGACTCAAAAATCACCTGACCGCTCGAATCGCTCACAACGACGTGCATCCATGCTCTTCGGGTTGGGATGCTGGTGGGAAATTTGTGTCCGGTGAAGACCCTCACCTGGATTTCTGCTGCCAGAATTCCATCCGTCAAAGAAAGCTCGCTCACACTTAACCCTGCCGTACGCGTCCCCAGCTGTTCCTCTGCCCGGGCGATTGTATCGCTGAATTCTTCCGGGCTCGCGCTAACCTCCAACTCGCCGCCCCAATTTGCCAGGATCTCAAGCATAAAAGTGTTCCCGCCCACAAAATAATGCTGGAAGAAAGGTTCCCTGGCTGTCAGCATCATCGGCATCTGTGAGATCGTCACGGCGCCATCTGCCAGCGGCATATGGCAGCTCTGGCAGGATTGCGTTTGCCTGCCAAATTCAGAATGCTGCCATTCTGTGTAAGGTGTTTGTTCCGGGAACTCACCTAAAACGGTACCTTCACTGTCGATAAAGGGGGTGTAGAGGTTATGACAGGTGGCGCAGTGTTCAGCGCTGAGCATGTGCTCACCATAAGCTGGCATGTAACCTGAATGCATCTGCATTGGCATGGTAACTGAGTTTTGATAAGGACCGTAGATAATACGGTCGGGCGCGACGGTGGCAGTATCAATGACGTAATGCCCGCTGAACCCTTCCATGGTGCCCAGGTTTTCTTCAGTTACCTGGTGGCATAGGGTGCAGGAGACCCCATCGATGGCGGGGGCATGGTAGGAGTTTTCCGGGGTAAAAAAGCCCTCATCCAACCCCGACACCGGCATGCCCTCAACCAGTGCTTGGGTTGTGGCCATCGGCATGTGACAGGTGACGCATTTTTGCTCAATCACTTCCTTAAGTTCGGGATTTCTGACCACCTCGGAGCTGACCTTTGCCTGCCAGACCGGATCGATCCCCGCGTGCGCCATCATGGTGGAGCGCCAGTCACTCGGCATCGAAACGTCCTTCCCACTTTGATCGAGCAAGCCGATATGGCAGAGCGTGCAGATGCTTGGCCCCATGAAATCGGCCGTCTGAAAATCGGCAAACGGACCTCCTGGGGCAGGTTTCAGCGCCAACCGTATGGCTTCCTCAGTCGCCTCTGAGTTTGCCCCGCTTGCAGTCGGGATGGAGGTGGAAGTGGAGCTCGAAATCCAGATTTCACTCGTAGGTGTAGAGGATGCGGTGTCTTCCCCACCAATCGATTCTCCTGTTTGCGTAAGGCAGGAAGTCATGTAAAAAAGATAAGTAAAAATCAGAACAGTAAACAGGAGAGTAAGTTTCTTCTCTTTGGACATTTCTACCTCCAACAAGGTTGGTCCGTTTTTTGCGATGAGTCGCTTTGTTGATCGGGCGGATTATCTGATTGTGTTAAGTATAGATCATCTTATTTACTTTTGATTTATTCTTCAGTTTTTTATGAAATCTGCCCGGATAAGCAGCGTTGCTATCTTTTCGTAGGCCGGAAAGCGGGGTTTAATCCGGCTTCTTGAATGTTCGCATGTTGTAAGCTGAGATTTTGGTGTAGGTTAGGTTAGGTTGTTTATCCTGGCCTACTAATTTTTCCTTGAGCTATGAACCAATCTGATACACTTATCTCGTTGTGAATAAAATAATCATCGCCACCGACTCATTCAAAGGCTCACTAAGCGCGCCTGAAGCCTGCCGCGTCATTGCCGGGCAGGCTGAACGCATTTTCCCTCAAGCTGAAATAGTGCAACTGCCTATTTCGGATGGGGGAGAGGGGTTGGTGGAGGTTGTTTTTCGCGCGCTTGGGGGCGAACGCAGACTGGTGCACACCCTTGACCCCCTTGGGCGGGAGATCTCTACCGTATACCTTCAGCTGGCAGATGGTTCCGCGCTGATTGAGATGGCTGGGGCAGGGGGGCTCACCCTGCTTACCCCTGGCGAATATAACCCCCTGCGAACGACAACATTCGGGGTGGGCTTGATCATCTTGGATGCCATCAAGTCAGGCATGGATCCCATCTACATCGGTCTGGGCGGCAGCGCCACGGTTGATGGCGGCATCGGGGCAGCCACAGCGTTGGGAATGCGCTTTTTGGATCAACTGGGAAAAAATGTCACGAGTGGTGGAGGCTTAAGGAATATCCAAACCATCGATGCATGCGAGATGCTGGAGTTGAATCATTCCGGAAAACTCATTTTTCTCACGGATGTCAACAACCCCCTCTGCGGTCCAAACGGCGCCGCGGAAATCTTCGGACCTCAAAAAGGCGCCACCCCCGAGCAGGTTCGTCAATTGGATCTGGGCCTGCAAAATTTGGCCGAACTTATCCACCACGAAACCGGCTTGAATCTGAAAAACATGCCCGGGATGGGGGCGGCTGGCGGGTTCGCCTTGCCCTTTATGGCATTTATGAGGGCCGAGATCCGCAGCGGCATCGAATTTGTGCTTGATGTACTGCAATTTGACAAAGAATTGGTGGGCAGCAACCTGGTCATCACGGGAGAAGGCCGCACAGACGTGCAGAGCGCGATGGGCAAGGCCATTTCGGCGGTCGCCAGACGCGCTCAGGCTGCCGGCGTGCGCGTGGCCGTGATTTCCGGGTCATTGGGAGAAGGGGCGGAGAAAATGCTTGCATTGGGCGTGGACGATCTGATCCAGGCCACCCCCGACGGCCAATCTCTCGAGGATGCCCTCGCGCACGCCGCCGAAAATTTGGCTCACGCGGCTTATGATTACCTGGAAGAATTGAAGTCGGAATAAGGATAATTCCGTAGGGCTGGGCCTTGGGTCCAGCCGCTGGTATGCTAATGGTAACGTTTGCGGAGGGAGTGTACCCCCTCCTTTCGAAAAAGAAGCGATTGCGTAGGTCAGGTTGTGCAGTTCAACCTGACATCACGAATGGTGGTAGACAACCTCCTTTTCCGTCCATGCAACCTATCCGGAGGGACTTCCTCCGTGGAAAAGAAGCGATTGCGTAGGTCAGGTTCCGTATCTGAACCTGACATCACGAATGGTGGTAGACAACCTTCCTCGTAGTGCTGGCGTTAACTCCATCCGCTTCCTCCGTCTATACAACCTTATCCGGAGGGACGTCCCCCATGTGGAAAAGAAGCGATTGCGTAGGTCAGGTTGCGCAGTTCAACCTGACATCACGAATGGTGATAAACAACCCCCTAAGTAGGGCTGGGCCTTGGGTCCAGCCGCTGACTCCGTCCATGCAACCTTACCCGGAGGGACTTCCTCCGTGGAAAAGAAGCGAATGCGTAGGTCAGGTTGCGCAGTTCAACCTGACATCACGAGTAGTGGTAAACAACCTCCTTTTCCGTCCATGCAACCTTATCCGGAGGGACTTCCCCCATGTGGAATAGAAGCGATCGCGTAGGTCAGGTTCCGTATCTGAACCTGACATCACAAATGGTGGCAAACAACCTTATTCGTAGGGCTGGGCCTTGGTCCAGCCGCTGGCTACGTTCATACAACCTTATCCGGCGGGACGTCCCCCATGTGGAAAAGAAGCGAATGCGTAGGTCAGGTTCCGTATCTGAACCTGACATCACGAGTAGTGGCAAAAAACCTCCTTCGTAGCGCTCGGCCTTGGTCCAGCCGCTGGCTACGTTCATACAACCTTATCCGGAGGGACTTCCCCCATGTGGAAAAGAAGCGAATGCGTAGGTCAGGTCTTTCAGTTGAACCTGACATCACGAATAGCTACCAACCACCTCCTCAACAAAGGTAAGCTTCTGACGTCAGGTTGAACCTCGCAACCTAACCTACGACTGCGCAACCTGACCTGAGACAATATTTCGTCATCGCGAGGAGCGCAGCGACGTGGCGATCTGAACTGTAGAATAGAGCAGGGTTCAGCGCGTAGGTCAGGTCTTTTAGTTGAACCTGACATCACGAATAGCTACCAACCACCTCCTCAACAAAGGTAAACTTCCAACGTCAGGTTGAACCCCGCATACTCTTCGAGCACGATGACCCGACCTACGACTAGACCTATGGAATTCGGACGTAGGGGCGAAGCATTTAAAAAAAACATGTAATCCTGTTATTAAGCCATCCGTAATGAACGCTTCGCCCCTACCGGTGATCTTAACGGGTAATGTGTCTCGAATGCAGACAAAAAACCTCCTTCGTAGGGCTGGGCCTTGGGTCCAGCCGCTGAGCCTGCCCGAGGAAATCAATGCTGAGGACGCAAGCCCTCTCGGTACGGCTGGGCCTAGGCGCGCGCAAAACATGGCATTAGTCTTGTAGAGTTGAGGCCTGTGTCAAGACAATGATGGTTTACAATCTGTGTAGGGTGATTGTTGACACTTTTATCTTAAAAACTGATCATTTAGGATTGTTGGGGCAGCAACATGCATGCCCTGCGGGCAGGTAACCAGGGGGGTTACCCCTACTTCTGGGGGTTTGAAGGAGGGGGGATTTCGTAGGGTCAGACCCCCGTGTCTGACCTGAAATATTTAAACGATCGTCCTGCATAATTTGTAAACAATCATACTTGTCTAAACAGCCTGCCTCAACCACATTTGGTACCTTAATCTACCAGGCTGAACAGGCAGGCCTGTTCACTACGACTTGTTTCCCTTAATTCCGGACGTATAACGAGATTTTTCTTTCCGCGGTGTTTCCAAGAAATTGCCCATTTACCATCAAATCCCCTCTTATAACTATCGAGAAGTGATATTCTCATAAGTAATAACATTTAAAATAACACCTACTCCCCCACCCTTCTCTAAAAGCTGCAGTATGAACAAAATTGTTCACCAGTAAAGATCAACCACGTCCAAACAAAAATGGCTGGGGTTGCCAGCCATTTTCACATCTGATTCTTTAATCCAGAGCCTACGCCCCAGCCATCATGGACGCGACATCGGCCTCAACCGTATCAATCGGCTTCAGGTCAAAAGCTTCCACGATCACCTTTGCCACATTCGGGGAAAGGAACGCGGGCAGCGTGGGTCCTAAGCGGATCTTCTTAACTCCCAGGCTCAGCAGTGCCAACAGCACAATTACAGCCTTCTGCTCGTACCAGGCAATGTCGAAGGAAAGCGGCAGGTCGTTGACCGTGCAATTGAACGCGCCAGCCAGCGCCTGGGCAATCAACACCAGCGAGTAGCTGTCATTGCACTGTCCAGCGTCCAAAACACGCGGAATCCCGCCAATATCGCCCAAACCCAGCTTGTTATAGCGATACTTGGCGCAGCCAGCGGTCAGGATGATGGCGTCTTTCGGCAAAGCCAGGGCCACCTCGGTGAAATACTGGCGTTCCTTGTGGCGTCCGTCGCAGCCGCCCATCGCCACAAAGCGTGAGATCGCGCCGCTCTTGACTGCCTCAATCACTTTGTCTGCCACGCTCAACACAGTGTGATGAGCGAAACCGACCGGTATGGTGCCGGTTTCGAGTTCTTTTGGCTCAGCGCAGGTCTTAGCGCGCTCAATCACTGCTGAGAAATCTTTGTGTCCGCCTTCAGGTCGATCGGCGATGTGCGGCACATCCGGGTAACCCGCCATGCCGGTGGTGAAGATCCGATCGCGATAGCCATCGCGTACCGGGATGATGCAGTTGGTGGTCATCAGGATCGGACCGCCAAAGGCGTCGAACTCCTCTGCCTGTTTCCACCAGGAGCCGCCATAATTCCCGACCAGGTGCTTGTATTTCTTTAATTCAGGATAAGCATTGGTCGGCAGCATTTCACCGTGGGTGTAGATGTTAATGCCAGTGCCCTCAGTTTGCTGGAGCAGTTCTTCGAGGTCCACCAAATCGTGACCGCTGACCAAAATGCCCTTGCCCGGCTTGACGCCCAGGAAGACCTGGGTCGGTTCTGGGTTGCCGTAGCGACCAGTGTTGGAGGCATCCAGCAACGCCATGACTTTAACGCCACATTCGCCGGTCTTCTGCACGAGCGCAAGCAATTCCGCCTGACCAAGTTTGTCGTTCGTGGTAGCTTCGAGCGCTTCCTGCATGAAAGCCAAAACGCTTTCATCCCGACCCCCCACCAGGTAAGCATGGTCCACATAGGCTGCAATGCCTTTCAAACCGTAGATGACCAGTTCTCGCATGGAGCGGATATCTTCATTGAGATCAGGGTCATCCATCACGCCAACAGTCCGTCCCTTGGCAAGCAGGGTCTCAACTTCATAATTTTCAGGATGCCAGCCAGCCCAATCCGGACCGCTGCCGGTGCAATTGGAGTTGTGCAGTTCATTACAACGACCCTGGGCGCGTGCGCGCAGATCATCACGGCGAGCGATAGCTTCCTTGATAAGTTCAACAAAACGCCCGGTGTCAAAGTTGGCATTGGTAATGGTGGAAAAAAGCGCCTTGGCGACGAATAGATCTGTCGCGTCGTCCTTAACATCCATATTGCGACCGCGTGTTCCCCAGAAGGAAATTCCCTTGAGCAGATAAACGAGCAAGTCCTGCAAGCGGGCGACTTCGGCGGATTTTCCGCACATGCCGCGTCGCGTGCAGCCTGAATTTTTCATAGTTTCCTGGCATTGATAACAAAACATTTCGGTCATAAAGATCTCCTTGTAAGATAATTCACATTTGCGCTCTTATTATGCCATAAACCCCACTAATTTGGTCATGTTTCCGGGAATTGGCTGCCAGAATGATTCTCCGAAGTTAGAAAACGCCAAGCCCTGGCCACATAAGCGTTAGCTTTATTCAGTGTGATAAAGTTCATGTGATAGGTTTTGACAGTTGATGAAGTAAGGCTACATAAAAAATTTAACGGATACCCTTACAGGTTTTTGGGTCCACTTCTTGATACCCGAGGTAAGAGTCGAGGGGATTAGGAAACTCACCTAATTTGTAAGCAGTTTGCCAATCCACCCGAAAACAGGCTGCTTTTATGATCGGGATGCCGCTCCCGTGCGTGAGATAAGCAAAGTAGTATTCGCCGGCCTCAAGCACTACCTCGACCGATTGGCCAGCGAAACTGGGTTGATTTTCAAAATCAGCAAACTCCGGATAGGTTTGCTCGATCATCTCTCGCATGATTTTGACAGATTTTGGGTCAGGGGTCATTATGCTCGGAGCGATTGCTTCTGAGATTGGAGGTTCCGCGCTTGCCAACGGCGTTCTGGCACCGTTCAAACAGAAAATCAGCACGAATAGGAGAAAAACAGACAGGAAAATGCCAGCAAACAGGGTGTAGCGCTTCTCAGCCTTCAGATTGAGCATAAAAGCGAGAGGGAATGTGCCCCAAAATGTACTTGTCGCAAAAAACTTGAGCCAGTCGAAACGAAAAGCGAATGGAATTCCAACCAATGAGCCAGCTTCAATGTTTCGCGAAACGGTCAGGAATGGGAATGGCCAACCGAGCCGCTCATGGTACATCATCCCCCCGTAAGAGCCATTACCAATCAGGCTGCTGAGGAGCGCCAGAACAAGCGCAAGCAACCCTGAAAAGAAGAGCACGCGCAAGGAGATTCGTTTTTTGAATAGCGTCAGGGTCAGGACAACAAAAAGAATTCCCAAACCAAACAAAATGAGAAATTGTTCCGCGGAAAACGCAGGCAAAAGGTTATAGATTAACATGACTTTATCCCATACATGCAAACAAACGAACCTTTTGAAGGTTTAAGAGTAAAAGGGACACTAAAGATCAGTTGCTGTACAAGATCTCCCAGGCATGGATCTGTGCGTGCAGCTGCTCATGCACCCCATGACCTATCACGTTTTCTTCATGCGCCTCAAATTTCTCGAAGAGTTCTGCCTGCTTTTCATCGCTGATAATCTTGTCTGCCAGTCTGAATAAGATCATATTCTCTTTCTGAATGTGCTGTCTCAGCAGATCGCGGTATGCAACCGCGTGGAGCTTAAAGGTATCCAGATCAGCGCCCTGAACAGCTTCACTCATCTTTGCGATCAATTCCCTGCCCAACACATGCTCTTGCAGCATCACGCCAATGGGTCCCCCCTGATTTGGAACACCTCGGTTTTCCATTTCCTGGAAAAGAATAACTTCTTCTTTCCCGTGGTGGCACTGGTCTGCAAAGACTTTAAGAAAATGGACCAACTCATCCGCGAAATTCAAGTCTCTTTCCTCATCAGCGTTCGCTGAAATCAACATTCTGTCCAGGATGGTGAATACGTGTATTATCGCTTCATGTTCATTTTGCAAATCTTGTGTTGCTTTACCCATGTCGAATTCCTTTCTTAGCTTGATTTGGATTATAAAGGAAAACCTCCCATCAAGTAAAAGCAAAATCTAACCGTACAAAGTCAGACTTCGACAAATCAGAATTTCTCCTATACCCGTCAAAGGTTTCTCAAAAGTTAATGGTATGCTTCCCCTCTTGAGATTGTGCAGACAAGCGAGCAGGTAAGTGTGGCCCGTTGTTGAATTTGGGTGTTAATAATTGTTTTTTCAATTAGTCTTTATTGGCTACGCGCATTGCACTTTAGGGAAAGTTCGACGTTCGGCCTGCATTCCTAAGGGGTCAAGCCCTTTCTCTGCGAAATATAGCAATATCTGACTCAAATCAGCTTCTCCGCGGCAATAACACCCGAATCCGGGCATAAAAAGCGCCAGATTACCTGGCGCTTTTTTGACTTTCAAAACACATCTACGCAAAGCGATTCCGGATCTCTGAGCTGACGAAATCAAGTATCGCCACAGTAATGGCGATAAACCAGATTGCGATACCCGCAGAACGGTAATCCAACAGACGGATCCACTGGATCAGCAAGTAACCAATACCACCGCCGCCAACCATACCGATAACCGTGGACATGCGTACATTGATGTCCCAGCGGTAAATGGTGAAGGAGACAAAAGGCGGCACAATCTGCGGAATGACCGCGTACCAAACCGTCTGGAGCCAATTCGCGCCGGTAGCCTGGATAGCCTCCACCGGTCCCGGATCAATCGACTCGATTGCTTCAGAATAAAGCTTACCCAGGGCAGCAATGGAGTGCACCGTCAGCGCTAAAATGCCCGCAAAAGGTCCCAAACCTACCGCGATGATGGCAATAACCGCCCAAACCAGCGATTCGATTGAACGAATTATGTTTAAAATAGTCCGAACCACCATGTAAATGGTTTTGGTAAACCAGTTGGCCGACATGAGGTTGCGTGAGGCAATAAAACTGACTGGGATGGAAAGAATGACGCCAAAGAAAGTGGACATCATGCCCAGGAAGATGGTTTCAATCATCTTTTCGACCGAGAGTTTCAACTCCTCGCTCAAAACCGGTTTGCCAACCGAGGCAACCTGGCGCGCTTCGACTTGCCAAAGAGCATATCCTTTATCGCCAGTGGTTGGAATAACCCGGTAAGGGATGACTACATCCAGTTCAAAAGCGCCGTTTTCGTCGGTGACGACCTTGACATACTCTCCGCCATAACGATAGCGGAATTCGTTGCGAACCTGGTCCACCCACCAGATCTCAGTTTCATCGTTGGGAGCAAAATTTCCTCCAACCATCTTGAGTTTTGTGCCTTCAGCGCCAGCAATTTGTGAAAGATCTCCACAGGCAGGGGTGACAGTAACGTAAGGATCACCTTCTTCAACCACACGTGGCGGTACTTCCGCATTTTCGGTACAGGGAATAACCACGTCCGCACTGCCAACGAGCAGTTCTTCAGGATAGTAGAGCGCTTTTTCCCAAGGCCAAAGCACCCGCATTAGCAGCGGCAGCGATTTTGCCCCGTCCCGTACCAGAACAGCTGGTCTGATCTCACCAATCTGCCAGCCCAAAATAAAGAACGAAGTTAATACCAACACCCACATCAAGAAAGAGTTTGGTTTGGCTGTAGCAGCGGACTTGTAAGCATCATAGGCAATCAAGAGGTAAAGCACGACAATAACAATCAGAATAACGAGGATGATGGGTTGGAGCTGGATCGCCTTTTTGAACATGGCAACAAATCCAATTTCCCGCCTTGCCGCGTCATTGACACGCCAGATCCACAAGCCTGCCGCGGAAAGGAATACCAGCAACAGTACCAAACCCTTGCGAAAGTTCCTTGCCAACATGTGCCCCAAACCCGGCACGATCAGGGAAATCAATCCCGCTACGACAGGAGGGACCAGGCTGGGTTTCTCTTCAAGTCTTTGGTCTTTTCCGCTCATTCTGTCACCTCCTCGCCATCGGGTACCGCTTCTTCTTCAAGAAGCTCGCCGGATATGCCCCCCATTCGCTCTGCTTCTTCACCGTAAATGGTCTTGAATTCAGCGTCAGTCATGCGCAGGATTTGCTTTTTATTGCCCTCGTAGACCACCCGACCATCTCGCAGACCGATCACACTGGTACCGTAACGCTGCACCAGGTCGAGGTAATGCAGGCTGCAGATGATGGTAATCCCGTCCTCTTTGTTCAGGCTTTCAAGGTGTTGCAAGATCGAATGCGCTAAAACCGGATCCAAACTGGCAACGGGTTCATCGGCAAGGATCAGCTTTGGTTCCTGCATCAGCGCCCGGGCAATCCCAACACGCTGCTGCTGTCCACCGCTGAGCTCATCAGCCCGCTTGTTTGCCTGATCGGTGATGCCCATTCGCTTCAAGGCCGTTTGGGCACGTTCTCTGTCGGCGTCATCAAATCGGTTGGTGATGCTGCGCCACGTGGGCGAATAGCCGAGCCTGCCAGCCATCACGTTGGTCAGAACAGTCGATCGTTTGACCAGGTTGAACTGTTGAAAAACCATGCCAATTTTTCTCCGCAGATTTCGCAGATCGTCCCCTTTGAGAGAGGTGATATCCACGCCATCCCAGAGGATCTGCCCTTCAGTTGGGTCGATCAGGCGGTTGATGCAGCGCAACAGGGTCGACTTTCCTGACCCGCTTAGCCCGATCACCACCAGGAATTCTCCATCCGGAACTATAAAACTTACATTCCGTAGAGCCACCGTCCCGTCATCATATATTTTTGTTAGATTACGAACTTCAAGCATGATCACACACCCCGGGAATTAATACGGGGGACCTATTGGTCCCCCGTTCGTTAATCAATTTACATCACCTGAAAATCTTAGAGATCTTCAGCGGTAATTCCTGCCGCGTCGAGCAACTGGCGGAAGGCATCATAGAAAGTGTTGTCGTGTTTTTCCAGGCCGTCCCACTCGTAAGCGGCGTCCATGGCGGCTTTACCTTCGTCGGTACCGATGATCTTGATCAGAGCGTCAACAAGCTTGGTCTGGGTCTCGGCGGGGAAGTCCTTGGTGAATTGCACACCGTCGTTGGGGATTTCAACAGAAATCTCAACCTGGAGGACTTTGTCCATCACATCCGGGAATTCGTCTTCGACAGAAGTACGGGCATCCACAAAGGAAGCGCCGGCATCACAGTCACCATTGTACACACCGAGCACGGCGGCGTCATGGCTGCCCGCGAAGATTACTTCGACGTCTTTGTCGGGATCAACGCCGGCGGCGCGCATCATGATGCTGGGGATGATCCAGCCGCTGGTGCTGGTTTCATCGGTAGCGCAAAAAACCTTACCCGCAAGATCAGCAACGGAGGTGATGCCGCTGTCAACATGGGCGATGATTTGACCGGTGTAGGTTGGGCTGCCATAGCGAGTAGCGACCAGGGCCGGATAGGCGCAGTCGCGATCCGCGGCAGTGATGGCGGCGAAGGTCGCCAGGGAACCCATGTGGGCCTGCCCGGAGCATTCCGCTTCAATGGCGGCGGTGTAGTCGGTGGCCACGAAGGTTTCCACCACCAGACCGGTCTCGGCGAAAATCATATCGGCAACTGCGTCAGCGCCAGCCGAGACAGATTCCATTTCACCAGAGGGAACAAAGACCCATTTGATTGGGTTCTCTTCCGTTCCAAGCTCGGGTGCTTTGGGTTGGCAGGCGGCGACCACCAACACAGCGATGATAAGAATGGGCAGTAGCAAACTTAACTTTTTCATTACAACTCCTTTTTTTATATTAGATCTAGGATTTTTAAAGAACTGCTTATATGATACACCAAAAAATAAACCAAGAGAAAACAGACCGTTCCTGTCTTCTCTGGCTATCGACCAATACCGACAACATGAAATCCCAATTGTGTAAGGCGATCCCGGTCGAGGAAGTTTCGGCCGTCGATCACCAGAATTGGAGAAATTGTTTCCCAGTTGAAGTCGCGGTACATGGGCCATTCAGTAACCAAAACAATCGCATCTGCCTCGTCCAGTGTGTATTCGAGGCTGTTTGAATAAGAGATACCAATGTTGGGGTATTGGCTGCGCGCGTTCTCCAGCGCCACCGGATCGTGCACGCGCACGACAGCGCCTCGCTGCACGAGCAGCTTGCTGATATCCAGCGAAGGCGCATCACGCAGGTCGTCGGTGTTGGGTTTGAAGCTAAATCCAAGCAAGGCAATATGTTTGCCCTTCAAGATCTTGAGCTCCTCCTGTAAACGATCCACCACCCACACACGCTGAGCGTAATTGACATCCCGTGCAGCCCGGATGATGGGCATATCTAAATGGTAATCCTTCGCCGTAGCCACTAGCGCGGCCGTATCCTTGCCAAAGCACGAACCGCCCCAGCCAATGCCTGCATTCAGGAACCGATCGCCGATGCGCTTATCCAGCCCGATCCCCCTGGCAATCGCCGAAACGTCCGCCCCTACCTTTTGCGCCAGGTGCGCGATTTCGTTGATGAAAGAAATCTTCAGCGCCAGGAATGAATTGGCTGCGTACTTAACCATCTCAGCCGATGTCAAATCGCAGACGAGCATGGGAACTGCGGTAAGTCCAGCAGGCCTCGGCAGGCAAGCCGGAGCTTTAAAATCCTGCCGGGTAATCGGACCAAACAATTCTTTCAACCGCTCAACACTAGGCTGATGCTCTGAACCAACAATGATGCGATCAGGATAGAACGAGCCGTGCAGTGCTGCGCCCTGCGCCAGGAATTCAGGGCTGGAAACGACGTTGAACAAGCCGTTCGGCTTGGTGTCGTGGACTTCGTAGTAATGTTCACGGATGATTGACTCAACCCAGTTGCCCGAGCCGATCGGCACGGTGGATTTGTTGACCACCACCACAAACTTCTCCCCCAGGTTTTCAGCGATCGACTCCGCCGCCATGCGTACATAGCTCAGGTCCGCGTTACCATCCGCCAGGGAAGGCGTATTTACCGCGATAAAAATCACATCTTGGTTGGGGATGTCCGCGTCAGCGTAATCACCCACAAAATGCATTTTTTGGTGCATTTCAGCGAAAAGTTCGTCCAGGTGAGGTTCAAATATGGTGACCTCTCCCGCCTGCAGGCGTTTTACTTTTTCCTGGTTGAGGTCAATGCAGGTCACATCGTTGCCCAGGTAAGCCAGCATCACCCCCGTATTTAGTCCAACATATCCAGTTCCAATGATCAGTACGCGCATACTGCCTCTTTCTTGTTATTATCCGCTCAATTATACCTGAGCGATTACCGCTGCCAGGGGGCGCCTACGCCCCACATTAGCTAATCTACCGGCTCAAGTTTCGCCATGAAGTGCCGCAGCACCTTCGGCGCCCAGGTAACCTTCAACCCGCGGATCTTATCGGACTCCCGCATGCATTTCGCGGCAGATTCCCCAATGTAATCGAGGTGGCTGCGCGTGTAAACCTGGCGTGGGATGGCAAAACGCAGCAACTCCAGCGGCGCAAATATCGGTTCGCCGGTTACAGGATCGGTGTGCTCGAACATCAGGCTGCCAATCTCGGTGGTGCGTACGCCGCCTGCCAAATACAGCGCGTTGCCCAGCGCCACTGCTGGGAACTGGCTTGGAGGGATGTGCGGCAGCGCTTTGCCGCCATCCACGTAAACCGCGTGCCCGCCAGTGGGCATGTAAACCGGCATCCCTGCCTGCCTGAGCACTTCGCCCAGGTAGCGGGTGTGCGACTCGCGGTAATTCAGGTACGACTCATCCACGCCGTCATACAGACCCATCGCGACGGCTTCCAGGTCCCGCCCCGATAGACCGCCGTAAGTCAGGAAACCCTCATGCACGATCAGGTTCTGGGCGATGCGTTGCTTGAGATCTGGATCTCTGAAGGCGATAAATCCGCCGATATTGACAATCGCGTCCTTTTTGGCGCTCATGGTGCAGCCATCCGCGTACGAGAATATCTCGTGCACAATCTCACGCACGCTGACATCCTTGTATTTCGGATCACGGATCTTGATGAACCAGGCGTTTTCGGCAAAGCGGCAGGCATCCACAAAGAACGGTATGCCGTATTTGTGATAGATCTCGGAAGTCTTGCGGATATTCTCCATTGAAACCGGCTGCCCGGCAGCAGAGTTGTTCGTGATGGTGATCATGCCGATCGGGATATTCTCAACCCCAGCTTCCTGGATAAACTGTTCCAGCTTCATGCAATCCATATCGCCCTTGAAGGGTGCTATCAGGCTGGAATCTTCCGATTCGGCAATGGTGAATTCCACTGGATTGGCGTTTAGCACCAGCAGATTAGCCTGGGTGGTGTCAAAATGGCGGTTATTCGGCACAAACTGACCAGGCTTGACCAGCGTCGAGAAGAGCATGCCTTCAGCCGCGCGACCCTGGTGAGTGGGTAGCACATACTCAAAGCCGAGCACGTCCTGTACCGCGCGTTCAAACCGGTAGTAGCTCTTGGCGCCAGCGTACGATTCGTCCGCTTGCATCATGGCTGCCCACTGGCGGTCACTCATCGCCCCAGTGCCGCTATCGGTCAGCAGATCGATAAACACATCTTCCGCGGGTACATTGAAAATGTTGTAGAAAGCTTTCTTCAAAGCGATCTCCCGTTCTGCCTCGGTGGTGAGTTTCACGCGTTCGACAACTTTGATGCGGAACGGCTCGATAAACGGAATGGTCATGTTCTCTCCTTGGATAATTTTCGTTGCAAACCAGCCAGGTGCGTCCCGGCCAGGTAACCACTGCCAAACGCAAAATGCAAATTAAAGCCGCCACATGGACCAGCAACATCCAGCGTTTCTCCGACGAGATAAAGCCCCGGAATGAGTTTGGATTCCATGCTCAGTGGATCCACCTCCCCCACCCTCACGCCCCCCACGCTCACCTGGCTGTTCTTGAAACTGCCTGACCCGGTAATCCTGAACTTCGCCTCGGCGGTCACTCCCAACAACTTCCGGATTTGTTCCTCGCTTAGAGCGTTAAGCTTTGCCGCAGGATCCAACCCGGCCTGCCTGATAAAAAAGTCAGCTGCTTTTGGAGAGAAGTAGCGCAGCAAGCCAGCTCGCAGGCTGCAGGGATGAGCAACCTGTCCGGTGAGAATATCTGCCAAATCGGACCAAAATGGAGCGATGAAGTTCACCTGCAGGCTCAGATCAGCGCCGGGGTGCAAGGCGACCAGGTGGCTCAGGTTCATGACTCCCGGACCGTTGAACCCGTCCTGATTGATAATAATATTGCCGGTTGTCTGCCCAAGCTTCTCCTCGCCGCGCCAAATGCTCACGAGGACGTCAAACCGCTGCCCTTTCAGCTCTTTGAAAGCCCCGAGTTCCGTAAAAATAGGACCAAGCGCAGGCTGAAGCGGCTTCACGGTATGCCCAAGTTTTTCAAGAGACCCAAAAAGCTCACCCCTCGAGCCGAGTTCCGGGTAAGCCTTGCCCCCTGCTCCAAGGACAAGCCGATCAAAAGACTCGATCTGATGCAGTCCCAATCCAGTTACTAGTAATTGGAAAGCTTCATTTTCATAAAAAAATTGACTTACATGAGTGGCTACGCGCAGTTCTATGCCGCGTTCCGCCAGCGCTTCCCCCAAAACTTCTGCCACTGCCTGCGCGGATTGAGACCTGGGGTAATACCAGCCATCATCCGTCTTCTGCGTGGGAATTCCAAGCCGGTCTAGCGCGCGCCTGAACTCCTCCACCCCGAAAACGCCCAGAACGGTCTCCATCCAGGTCGGATCCTCGCAATAATATGCTGCCGCTTCCACCGCGTCATTGCTTAGGTTGCAACGGCTGCTGCCGGTTACCAGCAATTTCCGTCCAATATTGGGATTATGTTCAAAAAGGGTGATCCTACCGCCCCCCTCCGCAGCCTGGATCGCAGCCATCAGCCCTGCCGGTCCTGCCCCGATCACCGCAATATTCATGGCTGAATTATACTCTCAACCCCACCCCACTTGCCCATGCTTTATTCCTGCGTAAGCCGGGTTCCGTCATCGCGAGCCTCTCCTGCCCTTGTGTCTTTTTACAAGGGTTGCGCGGCGATCTGCCTTTTCAGCCTTCCCTTGGGGGAAGGGGGACCGCTTGCGGTGGATGAGGGATACCTAGAAAACCTGCCTCTCCTAATGGGGCTTCTTGCCTCTCATCCATTGTAGGCTAGGTCATCGTGCTCGAAGAGTATGCGCAGCCTGCCCCGCGTGTTTACATGCGGGGTCAACCTGACATCACAAGCCGGCCTTTGTCAAGGTAAGCTTGCTTACCCGTAGGCCGGGTTGCGGCGTTCAACCCGGCTCTTTTTGTAACTGAAGTCAAGAGTATCTTCCAACCTGACGTCACAAGCCTCAACCACTCCGAATCCATCTCCCTTTCCTTCTTAAAACACCCCTCTGCGTAGGTCAGGTTCCGTACTTGAACCTGACATTCGGAGCCTACCTTTGTTGAGGTAAGCTTGCTTACCCGTAGGCCGGGTTGCGGTTTTCAACCCGGCTCTTTTTGTAACTGAAGTCAAGAGTATCTTCCAACCTGACGTCA
>DAOOPV010000015.1:0-5048 GCA_035388405.1 Anaerolineaceae bacterium | reverse complement strand
TCTTAACTGAAGTCAGGAGTATCTTCCAACCGGACCTATCCCTTTTCTCTCACTAGACCGATGCGTCGTCGTAGGTCAGGTTCCGCACTTGAACCTGACGTCACAAGCCTCAACCACTCCGAATCCATCTCCTTTTTCTTTTTATAACACCCCTCTGCGTAGGTCAGGTTCCGCACTTGAACCTGACGTCACAAGCCTCAACCACTCCGAATCCATCTCCTTTTTCTTTTTATAACACCCCTCTGCGTAGGTCAGGTTCCGCTTCTGAACCTGACATCACAAACATCATCCAATGTGTACCCATCAAATTAGCCCGCCCTACTCAGTTCTCGCCGGTCTCCGGACCGTGCGAGGTAGTTGACCGTCAGGTCTCCAACTAATGCAATAAAAAAGTCACAAGCCTTAACCAATTCGAACCAAAAATCTCTATCTGAAAAATACGCAAATCTGCGTAGGCCAGGTTCCGCCGCCTGCCCCGCGTGTTTACATGCGGGGTCAACCTGACATCTCTAACATCTTCCAACCGGACCTATCCCCTTTCTCTCACTAAACCGATGCGTCGTAGGTCAGGTTCCGTACTTGAACCTGACGTCACACACGTTTTCCAACCCGTCCTCATTTCCTCTGTAACCTGACCCACACGTTTACACCTTGGCAGAAAATCATGCGGCTGGATAACACTCTATTCTCGCCGGTCTTTTGAGTGCGACTGCTTGAGTACCTTTTGGGAAATCTCCAATTTGGACCATGCAAGGGGGTTGATCCTAAGGACTTCAGCACTACTTTGCTAGTACAGATAAAGAGGATATACTGAGTCTTAAAAATGTTGAAACATTTAAGAAATAGAGAGAATTCGATGGAATTGGGAATAATTCCAGTTTTTCCCTTGCAGTAATGCAATTTCTTATTGATTAATCACAAATAATTGGTATACTATCTATAGTCCTCACGAATCATGGAGCAAAATATGCTGAAAGTTTTCTCAATTCAGAAAGCTTTTTCTGGTTTTTCCAGCCTGATTCCCAGCCTATTCTCTAGTGTCTCTCCACACAAATCGCCAACACAAGCAAATCGTCATTTTTCAAACCCACCCCTCCCCTTTTCTCCTTCGTTTAAGGTAATGCCCCCCAAGGCAGATCTACTCATTTCGCTTTGAAAAAGCGAACCGAGCCCGCTTATTTGTTCACTTAATCAAATAATTGCCATCCTTAGTTAACGCTCTTCAACCATTGGGTGGCGCTAATTCTTCAGGTTTTTTTAACTTGATTTTGAGACGAACCTTTACACCACACCTTAATAGTTGAAAAGCTTGCTTTCAGGCTGACCAGAAAGAGAGAAATTGCTATGTCTCATCGAAGACGTCTTCACATCTATCTTTGGATTCTTCTCGCTATTGTTCTGATTTTTGCCACTCGCAGTTCGCCAGCCTTTGCTGACTTAACTGGGTCTAACGTAACTTTTGCTCCCAGTGTCACCTACGAACCAGGGAAGACCAGCGGCTCCTGCTATATTCCAGGGCAGTACCAAACGCTTTGTTTCAACCTGGACACAACCAGCCCGGATGGTCAGGACGCCACCAGCTACGCCATACAATTCCCAACCGATTGGGAGGTATACGGAAGGTGGATGGGCGACCATTTCGATTATTCCAGCATCGAACACAGCTGCACCAATGGAGGCACGATGGCAGCTTCCACAAGCTGGGGTCTCTTTGCCCAGGCTGGTCAATACATGGGCGGAGACAATCGGGTGCAGAATGAAGGCACCTCCTGCCATGCCCTCTATTGTTTTGCTGTTACAGACACCACTGACCCTGGCGATCCACCATATGATGATGAGTTGGATGCAACCGTTTCCTGGTCCTGGTCTGGAGGAGCAGGAACTTTTCCTCAAAGTGTTTGCTCCAATGATGGGGTTTATCCCCAGAGCGGTTTTCTGTGCGACTTAGAGACCGAACTGCCAGCCACAGTACCCGTCTGTCAATATGAGGAACTCACCATCCAGCCAGAAACGCTCGCTGCTGGTGAAGCTAAGACCTATTACACGCAGCAATTCACTGCAGAAGATTCACTTGGAAATGTCCTGCCAAATGACCAGATTTGGTGGAGTTATATCCCTGGAAACTTACCGATAAACTGCTCCCTTTATACCAATACCGGTATGCTGGAGTGTTACTCATATTACAATGACATTCCTCTTCCAGCTGGAACCTATAATTTCACTGTCATTGCTACTTCAATTAACAGCTGGGCGGAAGGCTCCCGGGATTACACCCTTGTGATCAACCCGCTGCTGCTCTTTGATCCTGAAACGCTCCCCTACGGTCGATTAAATCAGGAATTCTCCCAGTTAATCACGGTGTCCGAAGGAGCTGAACCCTACACCCTCACCCACATCGCAGGAACACTCCCTGCTGGAATTTCTTTTGATGAAGCTACCGATTCCTTTACAGGTACACCCACCGAAATGGGCACTTTTGAAGGGATTGTTGTGCAGGCAGTGGACGCTAATTTGGTGACCAAGACCCATACCTATTCGTTGACCGTCCTCCCGGAACATCTCTTCACCTGGACGCCCCTCACCCCCCCCTCCGGTCAGACGACGGCATTTACTGCCGATGAAGGGTTTGATACGTACAGCTGGACTTATGCTTCCGAGCCGGGAGGAGAATGTAACAGCCAAGTCTGGAACGGCGGCTCAAGATTTGCCAATATCCAATTTTTTGGTAAAGGAGATCACAAGGTTTGCCTTCGACTAATAGATTACAGCCCGGATTATGTCGAACTCAACGATGAACAATGGGTAACGGTGACAAACGCGCCTCCCAGGGTGGATTACCACTGGAGCTCCCCCAATCCTTCTTTCCCTGGTCAACAGGTCGAATCACAAGCTTACTTCTACGATTATGACGGTCCGGGAACGTTTACCTGTGAGATAGCTTGGGGCGATGGAACAACCGATACAATCTCCGCCGATAATATCAATCGGACCTGCAACTTCCCACTCCACGCTTATGAAACGACCGGGGAGTTTACCATCGAAGCTTCTGTTACGGATGATGAAGGTGCCAGTTCAGAAGCGTCGACGCTTTTGCAGAATGTTGTCTATCTCTACGCTTCAGACAGTGATCTGCTGTTGGCCTCCAACTCTCTGGCCACGTCCATAAACCTCTATGGTTTTGCTCCGTTGGGCACTGAAACCCTTGAATTCAATGTCAACGCTGACCCCGTGCATGGTTCATTGGGAGACCCGGTCTTTGTCGAATGTGAGGATTACCCAGACTCACAAATTGCAAGGTGCAAGGGCAATGTTGTCTACACCCCTGAAATCACAGATCCACTCTACGTAGGAGGTGATATTTTTGAGTTCACTGTCACCGATAGTGAAGGTCACACTTCAGACCCAGCCACAACCAACTTATGGTTGGATGAGAATGACCCACCCACAGCTGATGACAGCACGGCACTTGTCAGCACTGGTCAGCCAATCGTAATTGGGGTTTTTGCCACGGATATGGACGCTTATGACTATTCTGTGGACGAGCTGACCTTTGCCATCGACACGCAACCGCAGCACGGTACGCTTCAGTTTTACCGGAATCCTGGAGTTTTTGAATGGTTCTATGACGGTGATTGGAACACAATCGGTGCCCAGTGGGTTCAGCTCCTGACCTACACTCCTAACCCTGGTACCACCGCCACAACCGACACGTTTACCTTCCATGCCAATGATTCTCATCAGGATTCCAACATTGCCACCGTGACGCTCACCCTCTATGCTCCAAACAGCCTGCATGTCAATGTCAATGATGACGTTGTCGATACGGATGGATGCGATGATACCCACTGCAGCCTGCGCGAAGCCGTCTTGGATGCCCAGGTGGGAGATTCCATCGACTTCACCCTTCTTTCACTCCCCAACACGATCACCCTGACCTGGGATAGCGGCGGGGAATTGTTGATTAATAAGAATATCCATATCCTTGGTCCTGGCGCCGATCAGTTGACCATCAGTGCTGGGTTTGAGGATCCAGAAATGAATCCGGATGACGGTTTTAGAGTTTTCCATATCTTCAATGAGTACTGGCCGATGGAGGCCACCATTTCAGGGCTCACCATCCGCGATGGGCGAGCATCCGCGGGCGGCGGCATCTATGTTAATCAGGTTACAACTCTCAACCTTTCGGATTGTGTGATTGGTCCCAATAATATTGTTTCTTATGCCGGCGGAGGTATGGAGATCAACTATGCCGAAGTAAACATGGAGAACTGTACCGTAATTGGGAACGAAGGTACCGGCACAGTGGGTGGCGCCGGTGTGTATGTTGAATTTGGTACGTTGAATGCCATTAATTCCACCATCACAGGCAATATCACCAATAACTATGGCGGTGGATTGCTGGTTTACAATGGAAGCAAGGTCAACCTAATTCATTCCACCATCTCGGGTAATATTGCCAACCATAACTACGACACGGAAGCCTGGGGGGGCGGGGCTGGGATTTACATCGATGATTCCACAGTCAAGCTGCAAAACTCCATCGTGGCCGGCAATAACGACCTTACCGACCCTTCCGAGCACGCGAAGTGGCCAGATGTTCGAGGGGAAATCACCTCGTTGGGCGGTAACCTGATCGGGGATGACACCGGTTCAACTGGCTGGCTGCCAAGCGACGTGGTCGGTACGTCTGCCGCACCCATCGATCCTTTGCTCGGCACTCTCGACGTCCACGCTCCTGGCACAACACCCACCTACCCGTTGCTTGAGGGAAGTCTCGCCATTGACTCGGTATCCTGCGCTATTGGTGTGACCACAGACCAGCGCGGCATCATACGCCCGCAAGGGATGGCTTGCGATAGAGGCGCATTCGAAGTGGAGAACGATTTGACATATCTTTTCCTTCCTCTGACCCTGCGTTAATCTTGCTCCTGTCCCAACGGGCAGAACGCTTTTTGACAGAACTACAAACAAATCCCTCCCAAAATGGGAGGGATTTGTGTTGTGCATTCGTAGGTCAGGTTGCGCAGTTCAACCTGACACCACGAGCA